>DASYNW010000101.1:0-22144 GCA_036008325.1 Allostellaceae bacterium | reverse complement strand
GCCGATCCCGCGGACTTCATCAGGGCCAGCGGTCGATGTTACCGCATCAACAGGCCGGATACATGACTGCACCCGACCAAACCGCCAACTGCCGCTGTTTCGTCCTTGCAACGCAGGGGCCGTCCATACATGACAGTTTACTCAATACGAATCTGTGATCTGTCCCGGTGCGCGTGCCTTCTTAATCGCCGTCAGCACGCGGCGGGGGGTGATCGGGGTTTCGTTCAGCTCGGCGCCTCCCGAATCGCCGAGCCCGGCGAGCGCGTCGCGCACGGCGTTGGCGATCGCGGCGGGTGGGGCGACGGCACCGCCTTCGCCCATGCCCTTCATGCCGTACTCGGTGGCCGTCGCCGGGGTGTGCAGATGGCCGATCTTGATCGCCGGCATCTCTGCCGCACCCGGCAGCAAATAGTCGGCCAGGGTCCCGGCCAAGGGCTGGCCGCGCTCATCATAGGGGATCTCTTCGTAGAGCGCGGTGCCGATCCCCTGCACGACGCCGCCCCTGATCTGGCCTTCGACGATCATCGGGTTGACCATCGTGCCGCAATCCTCGGCGACGGCGAAATCGAGCAAGTCGACAAACCCGGTCTCCGGGTCGACCGCGACGACCGCGCCATGCGTCGCGTAGGAGAAGACGCCGGTGCCGACCGAGGGCTCGTAGGTCGCGGTCGCATCGAGCAGCGGGTCGACCCCAGGCGGCAGCCCGTCCATCCGCAGGTGTGCCACCTGGGCGATCTCGGCGATCGTGACCGAACCCTGCGGGCCATGCACCATGCCCTCGGCGCAGCGCACCGCGGTCGGATCGCATTGCAAGAGATGCGCGCCGATCCGGTTGAGCTTGTCGCGCAGCATGCGGCTCGCGCGCGCCACCGCACCCCCCGCCATCACCATGCTGCGCGAGGCGAAGGTGCCGAAGCCGAAGGCGGTCGATTCGGTGTCGCCATGGCGCACCGAAATGCGCGCCGGGTCGATGCCGAGTTCCTCGGCGGCGATCTGCGAGAGCGTGGTTTCGAGCCCCTGGCCGTGCGACTGGATGCCGACCATCAGCACCACCGAGCCGTCGGCGAGGATGCGCGCGGTGCAGCTCTCGAACCCCGGCACGATCGAGGCGCCGCGGCTGACGAACTCGGCGGCGCCGTGCGCGGTCTGCTCGGCAAAGGCGGCAAAGCCGATGCCGACGAGCCTGCCGTCGGGCTCGCCCCGCCCCTGGCGCGCGCGCACCGCCGGCATGTCCAAGAGCTCGGCGCACAGCCGCACACTCTGCGGATAATCGCCATTGTCGAAGCGCATGCCGCCCACCGTGGTGAACGGCATCTCTTCCGGGCGCACCATGTTCAAGGCCCGCACCTCGATCGGGTCGCGGCCGACCGCGCGGGCGACCTCGTCGATCGTGCGCTCGATGGCAAAGCACGCCCCCGGCCGGCCGACCCCGCGATAGGGGCCGAGCGGCGTCTTGTTGGTGGCGACGGTCGCCGCCCGCGCCCGGTAGTTCGCGATCGTGTACGGCCCGGGCAGGTTGCGCGCCGCCATCGCCGCCTCCTGGTACGGCCCCTGCGGCCATAGCCCATAGGCGCCGGCGTCGACGACGATCTCGGCATCGACCCCGAGAATCCGGCCTTGGCTGTCGGCATAGGCGGTGACCCGGTAATGATGATCGCGGGTATGTGCCGAGGTTAAAAGATGCTCGCCGCGGTCTTCGACCCAGCGCACCGGGTGGTCGAGCTCGAGCGCCAGAGCGGCGAGGATGATCTCTTCCGGATAGAGCCGCGCCTTCGGCCCGAACCCGCCGCCGACATCGGGGGCGACGACGCGGATGCGGCGCAATTCGAGGCCGAGGAACTCGCCCAGAGCGACGCGCACGGTATGCGGCGTCTGGGTCGAGGCGTAGACCACGATCTCGTCGAGCCGGTGGTCGCGGCAGGCGAGCACGGCGCGGCCCTCGAGCGGGGCGCCCGACTGCCGTTTCATGCGGTATTCGCGGCTCAAGGTGATTTCGGCGGCGCGCGCGACAGCCTCGATGTCGCCGCCCTCGAACACCCGCTCGCTATAGAGGTTGTCGCCCCAGCTCTCGTGCACCGGGTGGCGGCTGCCGCGCATGTCGCGGGGCGCGTCGACGACCGCGTCGAGCACCTCGAAATCGACCGTGACGGCGGCGGCGAGATCCTTTTCCTCGGCGCGGGTCGGCGCGATGCAGGCGGCGATCGCCTCGCCGACATAGCGCACCTTGTCGGTGGCGAGCGGCGGCCAGGGCGGCGACTTGGCGCCCGCCGCCTGGGTCGCGACCCGGATCGGCTTGATCCGCGGCAGGTCGGCGGCGGTGAACACTCGGCCGGCGTCTGCGGGCGGCTTGGCGATCGACCTGATGCGGGCATGGGCGTGGGGGCTGCGGACAAACGCCACCTCCATCGTGCCCGGCAATTTGATGTCCGACACGAACTCGCCGCGGCCGTGCAGATGCCGCTCGTCCTCGCGGCGCAAAAGCGAGGCGCCGACGCCCCAGGCTTCATCCGGCATCGGGCAGCCTCCCGGCAAATGCCGCGGCGGCGTCGGCGATCGCGGCGACGATGTTGGTGTAGCCGGTGCAGCGGCAGATATTGCCGGCGAGGCCGCGGCGGATCTCGTGCTCCGAGCCGGCCTGCCCGCGCCGGATCAGGTCGCGCGCGGTGATCAGCATCGCCGGTGTGCAAAAGCCGCATTGCAGCGCGTGATGCCGGTGAAAGCTGTCGCGCAACCTCGCCATGACCGGGTCGTCGGCAAAGCCTTCGATGGTCTCGACCGCGCGCCCGTCGCAGCCGACCGCCAGCATCAGGCAGGCGCGCGCCGGCTCGCCGTCGACCAAGACAGTGCAGGCGCCGCACACCCCATGCTCGCAGCCCAGATGCGTCCCGGTCAGGTTGCGCCGCTCGCGCAGGAAATCGGCGAGCGAGAGCCGCGCCGGCACGTCGTCGGCGAGTGCCACGTCGTTGACCCTGAGCCGCACCGCAGTCATGCGGTTGCCTCCTGCGCCGCGCGTATCGCCGCCACCGCCAGCAGGCCGCGCTGAAAATCGTCGAAATGCCGGTCGGCGGCATGGTCGAGATCGGCGTTGACGGCGCGGCGCAACAGGGCGCGATCGCCGGGGCTGTCGATCACCGCCCGCGCGGCGAGGTCGAGCACCAGCGGCGCGCCGTTGGCGGCCCCGAGCACGATCCGGCAATGACCGCGCGCCCGGTCGACGATTGCGACGCAGAGCGCCTGCGCGAACTCGCCCGATTTGTGGGCGAGCTTCAGATAGCCCCAGCGGGCGCCGTCGGCCAGAAGCGGGATGCGGATGCTCTCGATGATTTCGTCGTCGGCGAGCCTCGTCTCATAGATGCCGGCGATGAATTCGCCGCACGCGAGCCTGCGCCGGCGACCCGGCCCGCACAGCACCGCCGCGGCGTCGAGGGCGGTCAGCACCACCGGCCATTCGGCCGCCGGGTCGGCGAGGGCGAGGCTGCCGCCCAACGTGCCGCGATTGCGGATCGCGCGGTAGGCGAGGCTCGCCGCCGCCCGCGGCATCAGCCCGCGCGAGGGGTCGGGCACAAGCCGATCCTCGATCGCCGCGTGGGTCACGCCGGCACCGAGGGTCACCACCGCGTCGTCCTCGGCAACCGCGGCCAGCTCCGGCAGGCGCGCGATGTCGATCAGCAGCGCGGGCGAGGCCAGCCGCAAGTTCATCATGGCGAGCAAGGATTGCCCGCCGGCCACGACCCGCGCCTCGCCGTTGCCCGCCGCCAACAATCCCAGCGCCTCGCTCAGGCTTTGCGGCCGGACATAATCGAAGGCAGGAGCTTTCATGACCTGGCCGCCGGGGGATCGGCGCCAACTGCAACACCCGCGGTGCGCGCTGTCAATCGGCGAACATATCTGGCATGCGTGCTGGGCGAGACGGTGACGATAAGTATGCCTATAATCGAGGCGGCATCGTTGGTTGGGATTGTCATGATCCACGAAATCCCGAGCCGCACCCTCGGCTTTGTTCTCAACGACGTGGCCCGCCTGCTGCGCAAGCGTTTCGAGCAGCGGGCGCGAGCCACGGCGCTCGGCCTGACCCGCGCGCAATCCTCGGTGCTGGCCTACCTGGCGCGCCAGGAGGGGATCAACCAGGCGGCGCTGGCGCAGATCCTCGATCTCGAGCCGATCACCCTGGCCCGCCTCCTCGATCGGCTGCAGGCAGCGGGATTGATCGAACGCCGCGCCGACCCCAAGGACCGGCGCGCCCATCTGCTTTATCTGACCGAGGCCGCCTATCCGCTGCTCGACCGCATCTTCGCCCTCGCCGCCGAGGTACGCGAGGAAGCGCTGGCCGGGATTGCCGAGCCCGATCGCATTCGCCTCCTAGACATGCTGATCGAGATGAAGTCGAACCTGATCGAGCAAGCCGCCGAAATCGACGCGGCCGCGGCACCCGCCGACCACTGACCGCCGGGGACTGACCGCTGGGAATGGTTCGGGGCTTGCGGTCGACGCGCGACGCACTCACCTTTTTAAAGGCACAGCCGGAGGATCGGATCATGGCAGCAGCACCGCAGGCCCGCGAAACCGTGGCGCGCGAATCCGGGTTCAAGACCAATCCCGACTACAAGATCCTGTTCGAGCGCTCGCCGCGCCGGGTGCGGGTCGAATTCAACGGCGAGACGATCGCCGACAGCACCGCTGCGCATCTGCTGTTCGAGACCCGGCACCTGCCGGTCTATTACTTTCCGCGCGCCGACGTGCGCATGGATTTGATGACCCCGACCGATCACCACACCTTCTGCCCATACAAGGGGACGGCGGCATACTGGACCCTCAAGGTCGGCGAGCGGACCGCGGAAAACGCGGTCTGGGGCTATCCGCAGCCGTTCGAGGAAGTCGCCGCGATCGGCGATTTCGTCGCCTTCTACTGGGACCGGGTCGATCATTGGTACGAGGAGGACGAGGAGATCTTCGTCCACCCGCGTGATCCCTATAAGCGGATCGACGCGATCCAATCCTCGCGCCTGGTGCAGATCGTGGTCGGCGGCGAAATCGTCGCCGAGACGCGCCGCGCGCGGTTTCTGTTCGAGACCCGGCTGCCGACCCGCTATTACATCCCGCCGGAAGATGTGCGGATGGATCTCTTGGTCCCGAGCGACAAGACCACCGCCTGCCCGTACAAGGGGCGCGCCCGCTACTACTCGGTCAAGATCGGCGACCAAGTGTACCAGGATCTGGTGTGGAGCTACCCCGACCCGATCGCCGAATGCCCGAAGATCAAGGGGCTGCTGTGCTTTTTCAACGAGCACGTCGACGAGATCCGGGTCGACGGCAAGGTCGTGCCGAAGCCGGTGACGCCGTGGTCAAAGGATTGGCAGGACAAGGCCAAGACCGTCCCCGACCAGCGCGGGCCGGTGGCGCGGCCGTAGCCGCCCGATCGAGGCGGGAGCGCCGGCGACGCCTCAACCGCGCGAGGACGCGCGGCGAGACCCAAGGGCGCGGCAGCCGAAGGCGCGGATGAAGGTTTCGACCGCACCCTCGACGATAGCCTCGATGCTGGGCTCGGCGCCGCCGGCCGCCGCTTCGAGGCGCAATAGGTGGCGCAGCTGGATTTCGCCGCGCACCAGCCCGACAAACTGCTCGGCGGCGAGCCTCGAATCGGGCAGCGTCAGCGAGCCGGCGGCGGCGGCGCTGGCGAGGAAGGCTTCGATCTGAGCCAGGTTGCGCTCGGGCCCTGCCCGCCAGAACACCTCGCCCAAGGCCGGAAAGCGGCTGACCTCGCCGAGGATGATGCGATGCAGCGCGATCGCGTCGGGGGATAGCAGCAGATCAAGAAAACGGCGGCCGAGCGTGGTCAGCGAGGTGCTGACATCGGCGGGATCGAGCTCGCCGACCGAGAGCCCGGCAAAACGGCGTTCGCACTCGCGCCCGATCACTGCGCCGAACAGCTCCTCCTTGCCGGCGAAATGAGCATAAACCGTCGCTTTGGATACGCCCGCCTCGCGCGCGATCGTGTCCATGCTGACCGCGCCGAAACCGCTCGCCAGAAAACAGCACTTGGCCGCGGCGAGGATGCTCTCGGCCTTACCGCCGGCCGGCGCCTCGTTGCGCTCGCCGTGTTCGATCGCCGGGTTGCTGTTCTCCGTCCCCTGTCCTCCGTTCATCTGCGGCCTGGCGTGGACCGCCGGGCGCACGCAGGCTTGACAAACTTTATAGAAGCTCTAGTTTGTGCGCAAGAGTGAACTGAACGGTTCAGTATAGGCGAGGATGCGCGGCAAAATCGTGATCGCCGCCGTGGTGCTGGTCCTGGCGCTCGGCGGCTACGGCGGCTGGTATTGGTGGACCAACCTGCGGTTTTCCGAATCGACCGACGACGCCTATATCGCCAGCGACGTGTCGGTGATCAGCCCGAAGGTCGAAGGCTACATCAAGGAGGTGCGGATCCGCGAGAACCAGGCGGTCAAAAAGGGTGCGGTGCTGTTCGTCATCGACCACAGCGACTTTGCCGCCAAGGTCGCCCAGAACCAGGCCGCGGTAGAGACCGAAGAGGCGGCGGTGGCCACCTATGACAGCCGGCTCGACCTGCAGCAGGCGATGATCGCCCAGGCCCAGGCCACCCTGCAATCGGCCGAGGCCGACCTCGTGCGCACCCAGCAGGATTACCAGCGCTACAGCGAATTGATGACCAGCGACTACGCCAGCCGGCAGCGCTTCGACCAGGCCAAGGCCGATCTGCGCAAGGCCGAGGCCGAAACCGCCAAGAGCCAAGCCGCGCTGGCCGCCGCCAAAAGCCAGGTCGGGGTATTGCGGTCGCAGCGCCGGGAGGAGCAGGCGCGGCTCTTACAGGCGCGCGCCAATCTGGCGCTGGCGCAGAACGACCTCGACAACACGACGATCCGCGCGCCGGTCTCCGGCGTCGTCGGCAATCGCGCCGGCCAGGTCGGGCAATACGTCAAGCCCGGCACCGAATTGTTGTCGCTGGTGCCGCTGCCGCGGGTCTATGTCACCGCCAATTTCAAGGAGACGCAGCTGACCCGGATGCGGCCCGGGCAGCGCGCAATCGTCGCTGTCGACGCCTATCCGGACCACCCGCTCAACGGCCGGATCGAGAGCTTCGCCCCGGCGAGCGGCGCCCAATTCAGCCTGCTGCCGCCCGACAACGCCACCGGCAACTTTACCAAGATCGTGCAGCGGGTGCCGGTGCGGATCGCGCTGCCGCGGCAAGACCCGCTCGCCCGCATGCTGCGCCCGGGCCTGTCGGTCACGGTCTCGGTCGACACCCGCGAGCCGGGCGAGGCGACCGCCGCCGGCGGCATCGTCGGCGCGGCCGAGGCCAGACCGGCGTCAGCGGACGCGGTCGCCGGGCGATGAGCTGGGCGCCGGCATTGCGGCGGGCGGGCGGCGCCGCCCGCGCACCGGTGGCGCGCCTCCCCGAGACGGCGACCAAGCCGCAGCCCGCAGCACCCGTCGTCGCACCGGCGCCGGGTTCCGAGCGCCATGCGAGTCTGCGCGACTGGGCCGGCGTGCTGGCCATGGTCTTCGGCATGTTCCTGGCGATCATGGACATCCAGATCGTGACCAGCTCCTTGGCCCAGATCCAGGGCGGGCTGTCAGCCACCGCCGACGAGATCGGCTGGGTGCAGACCTCGTATCTGATCGCCGAGGTGGTGATGATCCCGCTGTCGGGAAGCCTGTCGCGGCTGCTCTCGACGCGGGTCCTGTTCGTAATTTCGGCGGTCGGCTTTACCCTGATGAGCGCGATGTGCGCGACCGCCACCAGCCTCAGCCAGATGATCGTCTACCGGGCGGCGCAAGGCTTTATCGGCGGGGCCATGGTGCCGACCGTATTTCCGGTGGTCTATACCTTGTTCCCGCCGCGCCAGCTGGCGCCGCTGATGGTGATCATCTCGCTTATTCTAAACCTGTCCTCGACCCTGGGGCCGACCATCGGCGGCTATTTGACCGACACCTATTCCTGGCACTGGCTGTTCCTCGTCAACATCGTGCCCGGCACCGCCGTCGCCATCGCGGTGTGGCTGCTGATCGACATCGACAAGCCCGATCGCTCCCTGCTGCGCTATTTCGACGTTGTCGGGCTGGTCTTGATGGCGGTGTTTTTGGGCTGCTTCGAATACGCGCTCGAAGAGGGCCCGCGCTGGGACTGGTTTGCCGACAACACGATCCTCGCCGCCTCGGTGGCTTCGGCGACTGCCGCCGTGCTGTTTTTCTGGCGGGTGTTCGCCTATCGCCAGCCGATCGTCGATCTGCGCGCCTTTGCCAACCGCAATTTCGCGTTGGGCTCGCTCTATACGTTCGTGATCGGCACCGGGCTTTATGGCGCCACCTACGTCATCCCACTGTTTCTGGCCGAGGTGCGCGGCTACAGCAGCCTCCAGATCGGCGAGACCGTGGTCGTCGCCGGCGCCGTCCAGCTGCTGGTGTCGCCGCTAACCAACATCCTGGCGCGCAAGCTCGATCTGCGCGTCATGCTGGCGATCGGCATGGCGCTGTTCGTGGTCGCGGTCTATCTCAACGCGTTCATGACCGACCAGGAGGGCTTTGCCGAGCTGTTCGTGCCGCAGGCGGTGCGCGGTATCGCGCTGATGTTCTGCTTTCTGCCGGCCAATCTGATCGCACTGGGGACCCTGCCCCCGAGCCAGCTGAAGAACGCGGCCGGGCTCTACAATCTGATGCGCAATCTCGGCGGCGCCATTGCCATCGCCGCGATCGGCACAATCCTCAACAACCGCCTGTGGTTTCACTGGAACCGGCTGATCGAGGACGTCAACCCGGCCCGCCCGGCGGTGCAGCACTTCCTTGATGCGCAGTCGAGCCGACTGGGCGCGATGGTCCCCGGCGACCCGAGCCGGGCCGCGCTCGAACTGCTGGCCCAGACGGTCGAGCGCCAGGCCCTGGTGATGAGCTTCAACGACGTCTTGATGGTGATGGGCGGGGCGTTTCTCGTCGGCCTGCCGCTGACCCTGCTGCTGCGCCGGCCGCGCAGCGCGGTGAGCGGCGGACATTGAGGCCCACAAACCGGCGGGTCAGCGCCCGTAGAGCCAGTCCTCGACCAGCCGGCGGGCGATCGAGTCGCGGCGCGGCAGGCGGAAATTGTCATCGTCCTGATGTGCGAGCAGCCAGCCGCGCTCGACCCAGCGCGCATCTTCCAGTTCGCCCAAATCGACGGTGATCTCGGTGGTCAGCGCCTGGGCGTGAAAGCCCAGCATAATGTTGGCCGGGAACGGCCAAGGCTGCGAGGAATGGTAATCGACGGCGCCGACCTCGATGCCGCTTTCCTCGCGCACCTCGCGCGCCACCGCCTCTTCGAGGCTCTCACCCGGCTCGACAAACCCCGCCAGGGTCGAATACATGCCGGGCGGGAAATGCCGCGAGCGGCCCATCAGCGCCCGCTCGCCCTGGGTCACCAGCATGATCACCGCCGGATCGGTGCGCGGGAAATGCATCGTGTTGCAGGCCGGGTCGGTGCAGCGCCGCACATGCCCCGCCTCCTCGCTCCGGGTCGGGCTGCCGCACAGCCCGCAAAAGCGATGGCGGGCATGCCAGAACATGATCGCGCGGGCCAGCGCCAGCAATGCCGCCTCGCGCGGGTCGAGCCGTCCGGCGAGCTGGCGCAGATCGGCAAAGCGCAGGCTCGCATCTGCAACCCCGCCCGCCGCCGCGATCCCACTTGCCGCCAACGCCGGCGAACGCAGCATGTCGAGCGGCGCTTCGGCCGCCGACAGATCGAGCGCGAAATGCGCGTGCTCGTCGACGATCCCGATAAACACCACTTCGCCGCGGCCGAGCCGCGCCTCGGCGGCGCCGGCCTCGCTGATCAGCTGGCCGAGCGCGCCGCCGCTCAGCACCACCGCGCGCGGCTCGCCGCCATCGCTCTCGAAAACCAGGTTCTGGCTGCGCCAGACCGGGACAAAGAGGCTCGCCGGGTCGCCGAGCCGCTCGCCGATCCAGCCGTGGTCGCGGCGACGCAGCCCGGCCCGCTCGAAGCCCGGTGCGGCATAATAATTGTGCGCTCTCATGGGCCGAGACTGGCACATCCGTCGCAGCACGGGCAAGCCGACCGTCAGGGCATCGTTAAATCAAAAATTACGTTTCCAATCCAACGGTCAGTACCGATAAAATCTAGTCGCCGCCGGGGCTTATCGGGGCGACGCATTCGAGAACAGCGCGCCTAGCCCCTCTGCCATTGTCGGGTGCGCGAGAATGGCATCGCGAAGCTGCGGATACGGCAGGTTTGCGAGCATCGCCGTTTGGACCGCGGCCATGACCTCGCCCGCCGGATCGCGCCTATTTCGAACATTCTGCCGCTGGTCGCGGCAGCATGAATTTCGCCGACGTTTTCGGGGCGTCACTTCGCTCGGGCTACGCCCTCCCGGCGTCCCACCCCGAAAACGGCACACCACGACGGCAACCGACAGAGCGTCCACTTATCGAGCGCGGAAAGCTGTCCAGACGAAGCCGGCCATCTCTCTGAAAGGGAAAAGTGGCGCAGTTGAGTCTGCCCATGATTCTCACTTGGAACGCGAAAGGAAGTCGCGGATCGCTGCGGCAATTTCCGCAGAGTGGGTCTCCAGCGCGAAGTGTCCGCTGTCGAGAAAGCGGACGACTGCCTCCGGAATGTCCCGTCTGAAAGCTTCGGCGCCCGCCGGCAGGAAGAATGGATCGTTCTTGCCCCACACCGCAAGGAAAGGCGGCTTGTGAGTGCGGAAATACTTTTGAAACGTGGGGTAGAGCGTGACATTGCTCTTGTAGTCGCCGAACAGGTCAAGCTGCAACTCATCCGCGCCGGGCCGAGCGAGGTAGAAATTGTCAAGCGCGTAACCGTCTGGAGAAACCGTCGAAGCATCGGGAACGCCGTGCGTGTATTGCCAAACGGTCGTCTCGGGCGCCAAGAAGACGCGGAGCGCATCCCGGTTGGTCTGCGACGCGTCTTCCCAATAAGCCCGGATCGGGTTCCAGCCGTCGCTCAGGCCTTCCTGATAGGCGTTTCCATTCTGCGAAATGATCGCCGTGATCCTCTCCGGATGCTTCACCGCGAGCCGGAAACCGGTCGGCGCACCGTAATCGAAGACATAGACCGCATAGCGATCGAAACCGACCACCTCGGTGAAGCGATCGATCGTCTCCGCGATCTGGTCGAAGGTGCGGCCGCGGCCCGGCATGTCGGACTTCCCGAACCCCGGCAGGTCGGGAGCGATCATGTGGAAGCGATCGGCCAGCAGCGGGATCAGATCGCGAAACATATGGCTCGCGCTCGGAAAACCATGAAGCAGCAACAGCTTCGGCGCGTCCGGCGGCCCCGCCTCGCGATAGAAAACATTAAAGCCACCTACGCCGGCAGTTCGATACTTGATGGCGGTCATAGCGCTTGTCCTTTGCGACAAGACGTAACCTTATCGGTGGCGGTTGCGTAACCGGTCGACGCCGCTTTTCATGGTTACGACAAATTTCAGCATTGCTGTCTTGCAGCCGTGCGAGATGGCCGCGGTCAAGCAGCAGCCACCTCGGCGATCGCCTCGCGAATAATGTCCACGACGACCGAGGGCGCGGTCACGATCGGGGTATGATCGACGGGGTACGAGCGCACCTTTGCCTGCATCCGCTCGGCCATGAAGCGCTGAGTTTCCGGCGCGATCATGCGATCCTGCTCGGCCACGAGGAACCAAGCCGGACGGTCCTTCCACAGCGGTCGATCCACCGCTATCGTGATGCAGGCGGGCGAGATTGGCCGCTGCACCGCCGCCAGCACGACCTGTTCCTCGACGGGGGCATGTTGGGCGAAGGCTGCGGCGAAGGCTTCCTCGGGCAGATAGATCAGCCCATGCTTGTCGGGAGCCAGCTTGGGAGCCTGCGGGTGAGGCTCGGCGCGGTAGAAAACGTCGGCCACGGTTTCGCCCTCATCCGGAGCCAGAGCGGCCACGTAGACGAGTGCCTTTACCTTCTCGTCGCGCGTCGCCGCGATGACGGCGCCAGCATAAGCATGGCCGACGAGAACGACCAACCCTATTGCTCGCTCCAGCGTGCGATCGAGCGCTGCTACATCATCGCGGAACGATGTCAGCGGCAACGGCGCCGCGACCACCTTGATCCCGTCCGCCGCCAGCAGCCCGACAACCTTTGCCCAGCTCGATCCGTCGGCCCAGGCGCCATGGACGAGAACAACGCTCGCATCGTTCGAGGGCATCTCCGCTCTCCTCAACTGTGCTTGCGTAACTTGTACGCAAGGGTTTTCGGTTATGTTCCCGCTAGTCGATGGCGCGGGCTGGCCGCTAGGGTCCAGGGCAATGCGAAACCGGAGGCGACTGCGCCGCGGCTGCACGAGCCATCCCGCTCGAAACCGGACGCGGCACAGCAATTGCGCGCTTTTATGCGCTCGACAGTGGCACGCGGCCCGCGCCGCGGCAAGCCGGGCGCCGCGCTTACAGCGCTGCCAGACGGCGCTCCAGATAGGCTCGCTCGATCGCGTTCGCGGTCAGCGCCAGCGCCTGCCGGTAAGCCTCGGCGGCGGCCGGCGCGCAGCCGAGCCGGCGCAGCAGATCGGCGCGCGCGGCATGAAGCAGGTGATAGCGATCGAGCGCCGCAAGCTCGTCGATCAACGCCAGCCCCCGGCGCGGACCCTCGCTCATGCCGATCGCGACGGCGCGGTTCAGCAGCACCACCGGGCTCGGATCGAGCCGGGCAAGCTCACCATAGAGCGCGGCGATCTGCGGCCAATCGGTCGCCTCGGCGCTCGCCGCCCCGGCGTGGACCGCGGCGATCGCCGCCTGCAGCTGGTATCGCCCGGCCCGGCCTTGCCGCAATGCCGTATCGACCAGCGCCAGCCCCTCGCCGATCTGGTTGCGGTCCCACCGCGCGCGGTCCTGCTCTTCGAGCGTGACCAGCAGGCCGGCGCCGTCGATTCGGGCATGGCGGCGCGAATCATGCAGCAGCATCAGCGCGAGCAGCCCGAGGCTTTCCGGGTCCGCCCGGTCGATTTCGCACAGCACCCGGCCGAGGCGGATGGCTTCGGCGCACAGCTCGCGGCGGATCAGGGCGTCGCCGGCGCTGGCCAGGTAGCCCTCGTTGAAGATCAGATAGATCACCGCCAGCACCGCCTCCCGGCGCGCCGGCAGGGCCGCGGCCGCCGGCACCCCGTAGGGGATGTGCGCGTCCTCGATCTTGCGCTTGGCGCGCACCAGCCGCTGCGCCAGGGTGGGTTCCGGCACCAGAAAGGCGCGGGCGATCTCGCCGGTCGACAGCCCGCCCAGGGTGCGCAGGGTCAGTGCGATCTGCGCCTCGCGGTTGAGCGCGGGATGGCAGCAGGTAAAGATCAGCCGCAGCCGGTCGTCGGCGATCTCGCCGGGCGGGGTCTGGGGCTCGGGCAGCGGGGCTTCGGGCATCATCGGATTTTCGGCCGGCGCGATCGCCGCCTCCTGCTCCAGCATAAAGTGCTTGACTCGCCGGGTGCGCTCGCGCCGGCCGGCGTCGATCAGCTTGCGCCAGGCCGCGGCGGCGACCCATGCCGCCGGGTTCTGCGGAACGCCCTGCCCGGCCCACGCGGTAAGCGCCGCGGCAAAGGCCTCCTGCATCGCCTCCTCGGCGCGGTCGAACGAGCCGCAGCGCCGGATCAGCCCGGCGATGATCCGGCCGTGCTCCCGGCGAAACACCGCTTCGGCAAAGGCGGCGATCTCGCCGGGCTGCGGCACGGGCGTCCTCCTCGCTCTAGCGGCTGGTCGAGCGCGCCGGCAGTACCGCGATCGGGCGGATCTCGACGCAGCCTGCGCCGCCTTTGCAATTGGTCGGGATTTTAGCGGCCCAGGCGATCGCTTCGTCGAGGTCGCGGCACTCGAGGATGTAATAGCCGGCGAGCTGCTCCTTGGTTTCGGCGAACGGCCCGTCGAGGATCAGCGGCTTGCCGCCTTCGCTGCGCACCGTGGTCGCGGTCGCGATCGATTGCAGCGGCTCGGCCGCCTCGAATATTCCGCGGCGCCGGGTCTCGTCGATGACCGCCCAGTGCGCCGCCCTAACCCGCTCCAATTCGTCGGGCGAGGCTGCGGCCATCTCGGTTTCACGGCCGTAGATCAACAGCATGTAGCGCATGATCGTTGCTCCGCTTCAGCCCCACATTTCCCATGAGGAGAGGCCGGGGAACGGCGGCGGCGTGGTTTCCGCGACGCTCGACCTCGCCATGTGGCGCTTGTAGTAGGCATCGAGGCGCGTGGCGCGCCGCAGCATTGCCCGGCTTTCCGGCATCTTGTCGAGATAGAACAAGATCGGCAGCAGGTTGATGTCGGCAAGCGTGAAGCCGTCTGCGACGAGATGGCCGGTTTTGCCGACGGCGCGGTCGAGCACCGCGAAATGCTGCTCCATCTTCGGCAATGCCTGGTCGATAACCGCGCGGTTGGGCCGGCCGTCCGGCGTGCCCGGAAAAAAGTAGGCAACGAGATACTGGCGCACCAGCATCGGGTCGATATGGGTGTTGACGAGCGAGATCCACTGCTCGGTCCGCGCCCCGCCGACCGGGTCGCGCGGCGCCAAGGGCGGCCCGGCAAAGGCGTGGTCGATGTAAAAAGAGATCGCCCGCGACTCGAAGAGCGTCAGGTCGCCGTGACGCATCGCCGGAATCTTGCCGAACGGGTGGATCGCGTCGACCTCGGGCGTGTGCGGCACGGCCGGCACGAGGTGGTAGGGCACCTCCTTTTCATGGCACGCGATGCGCGTCGCCCAGACGAAATTGCTCTGCGGCGCGCCGATGATTTGCAGCTCGGGCATGGTCTTGCTCCTTTGCTTGGCAATGTGTCCGCCGTCAGATGACGTCGATCTGGCGGATCTCGATGCCGCCGCCGTATTTCAAATGCGGGCAGCTTTCAGCGATCCGGCAGGCCTCGCCGTAATCCGCGGCGGCGATCAGATAGAACCCGCCGAGGAGCTCCTTGCTCTCGGCATAGGGTCCATCGGTCACGACCGGCCGGCCGGCGGCGGGGCGCACGACCCGTCCGGCGTCGTTGGTCAGCTTCTCACCGCCCTTCCGCCGGCCATCGGCGCACCAGCCGGTGTAGTCTTTGGTCATGGCCGCGGCGGCGTCGGCCGAGAGCGCCGGCGGCGGCCCGGCCGGCCGGTGCAGCAGCAGGAGGAAATCGGGCATCGCTCAGTTCCTTTCTCGAACGGAGGGGCATCATCGCCCCGCCTGCCGGTACGTCGCTGGCGCTCGGCGGAATCGACAGCCCGCGCGATTTTTTTCGGCGGCAGCAGCTTCGGAGCGCCGCGGCGCCGCCGGGGCTGCCGGACCAGGTCTGTGCGGTGAAGCTTGCCTCGGGGGCGGCGGCGGCTGATATAGTGGCGCGGGAGCCCGGAGGCGGACAGGCCTCTCGCCAACCCGGTCAGGTCCGGAAGGAAGCAGCCGTAACGAGTGCCGGCCTGGGTCGTTCACCCGGTCTCCCACCCTCGATTTTGGTTTCCGAACATGAGCGATCCGGCCAGCGCCTATCGCGTTCTCGCCCGCAAATACCGGCCGCAGACCTTCGCCGAGCTGATCGGGCAGGAGGCGATGGTGCGCACCCTCTCGAACGCGATCGCCAGCGGCCGGGTGGCGCATGCCTTCATCCTGACCGGGGTGCGCGGGGTCGGCAAGACGACGACCGCGCGGATCATCGCCCGCGCGCTCAACTGCATCGGGTCGGGCGGCGCCGGCGGGCCGACGATCGAGCCGTGCGGCCAATGCGTGCATTGCCGCGCCATCGCCGAGGATCGCCATGTCGACGTGATCGAGATGGACGCGGCCTCGCACGCGGGGGTCGGCGAGATCCGCGATCTGACCGATGGGGTGCGCTACCGGCCGGTCTCGGCGCGCGCCAAGGTCTACATCATCGACGAAGTGCACATGCTCTCGAAGCAGGCCTTCGACGCGCTCCTAAAGACGCTCGAAGAGCCGCCGCCGGCCACGGTCTTCGTGCTGGCGACGACCGAGATCCACAAGGTGCCGGTGACCGTGCTGTCGCGCTGCCAGCGCTTTGCGCTGCGCCGGGTTCCGATCGAGGTGCTGGTCGCGCACTATCGCCGGGTCGCCGCGGCCGAAATGGTCGAGGCGGAGCCCGAGGCCCTGGCGCTGATCGCGCGGGCCGCCGACGGCTCGGTGCGCGACGGCCTCTCATTGCTCGATCAGGCGATCGCGCTCGCCGGCGGCCGGGTCACCGAGGCGGCGGTGCGCGACATGCTCGGGGTCGCCGATCGCGGCCAGGTTTTCGACCTCCTCGAAAGCGTGCTGCGCGGCGAGGCGGCGGCGGCGCTCGATCGGCTCGACCGCCTCTACCAGGAGGGCGCCGATCCGCTGCTGGTCATGCAGGACCTGCTCGAGCTCGGCCATTTTCTGACCCGGCTCAAGCTGGCGCCCGATGCCGGCCTCGGCGACCCGATCCTCGAAGGCGATCGCGAGCGCGCCCGGCCGCTGGCCGAGAGGCTCTCGATGCCGGCGCTCACCCGCATCTGGCAGATGCTGCTGAAGGGCCTCGCCGAGGTGCAGGCCGCACCCTCGCCGATCCAGGCGGCCGAGATGGTGCTGGTGCGGCTCGCCTATGTCGCCGATCTGCCGGCGCCGGCCGAGCTCGTGCGCGCCCTTGCCGGCGGCGCTGTTCCCGGCGGCGTCGGGAGCGCAGCAGCGGACCAGGACGGCCGGGTCGGCCCTGCCGCCGACACCGTGCGCACCGCGGCGCCGCTCTCTCGCCAGCTGCCTCGCCAACGGGGGGACGCGCCGATGGCCATCGCGTCGCCGCCGGCTGGCCGCAGCGCGCTGCGGGCGCCGATCGAACATGCCGAGCCTCGCGCCGCGGCGGCGATGCCGGCTCCGGCTCGCGACCCGATGCCGCAGAGCTTTGCCGAGGTGCTCGCGCTGTTCGAGCAGCGGCGCGAACCGGTGATCCGCGCGCATCTCGTGTCGCACTGTCACCTCGTCCATTTCGAGCCGGGGCGGATCGAGCTGCGGCCAGCCGCCGGCGCCCCGCGCGACCTCGCCAACCGGCTCGGCCAGCTCTTGAGCGAGTGGACCGGCACGCGCTGGCTGATCGCGATCTCCGAGGCCGAGGGCGACCCGACCCTGCGCCAGCAGGAAGCCTCGCACGACCGCGCGCTGCGGAACGAGGTGGCCCGCCACCCGTTGGTCCAGGCGGTGCTGGAGACCTTTCCCGGTGCGACCATCGCCGCGGTGCGCGAGCGCTTTGCCGCGACCGACGGGCCGGAAGATGCGCCGGAAGCGGACACGGATGAGGCCAATCCCGAAGAGGCCAACCCGAAAGAGGCCAACCCGAAAGAGGCCAACCCGAAAGAGGCCAACCCGGAAGAGGACATATCATGAAGAACATCGGTCAGCTGATGAAGCAGGCGCAGGCCATGCAGGAAAAGATGGCCGAGATGCAGGCCCAGCTCGAAGCCGTCGAGATGACCGGGGTCGCTGGCGGCGGCATGGTCACCTTGATCTTGAACGGCAAGAGCGACATCAAGAGCGTCAAGATCGACAAATCCTTGCTCGATCCGGCCGAGGTCGAGGTCCTGGAAGACCTGATCGTCGCCGCGTTCAGCGACGCCAGGCGCAAGGTCTCCGCCTATTCTGAGGAGGAGATGCAGAAGCTGACCGGCGGCCTGCAATTGCCGGGCGGCATGAAGCTGCCGTTCTGACCAATTGTCCGGCGAGCTCGACGCGCTGATCCAGCTGCTCGCCAAACTGCCGGGGCTCGGGCCCCGCTCGGCGCGGCGCGCGGCCTTGCATCTGATCAAGCGGCGCGAAAGCCTGCTCGACCCACTGGCCGCGGCGCTGGCGCGGGCGGCCGCGGCGATCCGCCCGTGCCCGGTCTGCGGCAACCTCGACACCGTCGAGCCGTGCGCGATCTGCCGCGATCCCGAACGCGACGACGGCGTCATCTGCGTCGTCGAGGACCTCGCCGACCTCTGGGCGCTCGAACGCACCGGCGCCTTCCGCGGCCGCTATCACGTGCTGGGCGGGACCTTGTCGGCGCTCGACGGGGTCGGCCCCGAGGATCTGTCGATCGACCGGCTGATCGCCCGCCTCGAACCCGGTCAGGAATTGATCCTGGCGCTCAACGCGACGGTCGAAGGCCAAACCACCGCGCACTACCTCGCCGACCGCGTCGCCGGAAGCGAGGTCAAGCTCACCCGCCTCGCCCAGGGCGTCCCGATCGGCGGCGAGCTCGATTTTCTCGACGACGGCACCCTGACCGCCGCGCTCAAGGCGCGCCGCGCGCTTTAGCGGCGACGCTCTTGAGCTGTAATTGAGCGCGCAGCGAAGCAATCTCGCGCCCGATCCGCCGTCCGAGATTGCCACGTCGACTCAAGGCTCCTCGCGATGGTGACTATCCAGCACTTGACACCGCGCCGGGGCCAAGACAACTGATGCAATCTTTGACGACACCATTGCAGGTATCTTAGTCGCTGATTCCGACGTTGTGCGGGAGCACAAAGGCGACGACGAAGACGCACACCCAAACGGCGGGTGGTTCGAGGATAATGGCCCAAACACCAAACAACCAGCGCGGTCGCCGCGACCGAAGCGATCCCAGTTCCTCCGAAGATCGAAATATCGCCAGGGCAATCAACTCCCTCGATCGCGACTACAACGCGGCACAACACCAGCGCAGCGAGAGCGATAAGAGGCATCTTGAATGGACTCGACGATCTTCCCTTTCTGCAGTCGCATACACAATCTTCACCGTCTGCCTCCTGGGTGTAAGTCTTTATTCCGCGTTCCAAGCCAGAGATGCGATTCACGCTGCTAACCGCGCGGCAGTCGCCGCCAGCAGTCAAGCCAACACATCTGAGGATACTGAAAAGAGACAATTGCGCGCCTATGTCGGCGTAATTCCTGGATCTTTGGATAATTTTGGGCAGGTCGGCCAAACATTGAATTTCATCCGTAAAAATTACGGACACACCCCCGCCTACGACGTCGGTTTTTCCCAGGTTTCCTACGATATAATGAATGTCAGCCGTACAAATATGACACCAACCATGACCTGTGTAGAGGTACGTAACAAAGCCGCAAAGCTGATAACAATTTTCCCTGGCGCCGAAATGCCCTTTCACATCATATTTAGGGACATGACTACGCCTAAGGATCGGATCAACTTGGTACACGATGGCACGGACTATGCGGCCGCCTATTGGGGAACTATTTGTTATCATGACGCGTTCGGAGTTCCCCACTACACCCATTACTGCTTTATGTACAAAGGCCAGAACATGACCGCAAAAGATGCTGAAGGTTGCCTCGGCTACAACGATTCCAATTAAGACTATACTGATCTGTTGAGGTGTCGAATGCTCAATCGCCCGCCCAATGACAACCGGAGATAGAGTCCAATTTAAAATATTAGAACCAGTGCGCTTTGTCGACGCGGTTGCGCAACGGCTCTCCGGCGAGGAAACGGCGGCAATTGTCGAGGATGATCGCGTAGCGGCGCTCGTCGAGATAGGGGCCGTAGCCGGCGGTGTGCGGAGTCAGCAACACGCCCGGCAGGGTCCATAATTTATGGTGGGCCGGCAGCGGCTCCTCCTCGAACACGTCGAGCCCGGCGCCGGCGATCTCGCCCGATTCGATCGCCGCGGCGAGGTCGTCGAGCCTGGTCGTCCGCCCGCGCCCGATGTTGATGAAGAACGCGGTCTTTTTCATCTCGCGGAACCGCGCCCGGTTCATAAAGCCCTCGGTCTCGGGCGTGTGCGGCACGGTCAGGATCACGAAATCGGCCTGCGGCAACAGCGCGTCCAATTCGTCGGCGCGGTGCAGCGCGGCCACCCCCGGTGGCTTGTCGCGGCGGCGCTCGTCGACACCCAAGACGCGCATGCCGAAGGCCGCGCAAAGGCGCGCGATCTCGCTGCCGATGCCGCCGACGCCGACGATCAACGCCGTCGCCTCGGGCAGGTGGACCACCCCCTCGTTCTGCGCCGGCTTGTTCCATTCGCGGCGCAATTGCTGCGGGATGTAGCGCTGCAGGCCGCGGGCAAAGGCCAGCACAAAGGCCATCACATGCGCGCCGATATGATCGTTGTAGATCTCGCGGAAATTGGTGATCTCGACCGGGTGGGCCACCAGCTCGGGATAGTAATAGCCGGCCGGCGGCGCCGCCTGCGGCGCCTGCAGCCAGCGCAGATGCCGGGCCTGGCGCAGCAATTCGGGCGGGATCGTGCCGAACGCCGCCTCGGCCGTGGCGATCGCCTGCTCGGCCCGCGCCCGGTCCTCGGCGACGATCACCTCGAGCTGCGGCATGTCGGCGGCGAGCCGCGCCCCCCATTCGCGGGTCTTGGCGTTCTGCGGCGGCAGCATCAGGAACAAGGTCGCCATCGAAAACCTCCGTGCATCCTCGGTGGGTTGTCGGGAGCTGTCTGTCGGTCCATTGCCTCATGCGGTTGGGTCGAACACCTTCAACTGTTCTGACCGCGCCGCCTCCAGAAGCCGGTGATCCGAGCAGACAAACGTGAATGGTTCAGCGGCGGTCCCACCGATCACAAGGCATCCTGCCAATTGTATGGCGTCGTAAGCGCGTAACGCATGGCGATCGATTATCCCTAGTGCCGTATCAATCACCGTGTCATTAACCGCCTGCCGGAGAAATCGACTCTCCATGTGCCTTTGCACGTTTTCGAGAACTGCGCTGGCAACGCCCGCTTCGATATCCCCGGCGCGCTGACGGCGTCTGATCGCGGAACGAAGTTCGACCATCGAAATCGCCAGGACCGCAAAGCGATTTTCCAGTTGATCACCAGTCAGATACAGGAGCCGGTCAGTACCCGGCTCCTGCACGTATAATTTCACAAGGGCGCTGGTGTCCAAGAAATAGAGAGCCAAGTCACCGCCTGTCGCGCAACACCGTTGCGGACAACGCCTCTCCGCGGAGAGTGACTGGGTGGAAAGCTGGGGGACCACCAGTACGGGTCCCAAGTGCGGCGTTGACCTCGGGCATCTGCCGATTCAATCGTATTGCGGTAACGGGAAAATGCGGCGGCCTCGGATTGGCGACTTTGCTTGTCAGGAGCCAGCGCCTATCGATCGCTTCGCGAAGAACATCGTGCCGCGCGACCTCATCCAACGCCCAAGAAAATCGCTCACGGACCAGCGCGGTATCACGAAACCACTTCAGCGAAATAAATTCGTAGCCAGGACGTCCCTCCGCTCGATCCAGGGCGCGGACGAGGTCTGACAATCGCTCTTCCGCGCATGCCGAGTTTGCCGGGCTAAGGGACGCCTCGACTGTGCTCGTCAGAAGCTTGATCTCTTCTTCGATCGGCGAAAAAGAAATTCGGATCGAATCAGTGTCGGGATGCCAATTCCCTTCGAATTCCGCATCCCTCCGCTTCTTCCTATTCCGACGATGGAAATGTACTTCGCATTGGTACCCCGTCGGCAGTATCTCCAATTTTCGGAGCAATTCAGGGATTTGTTGCGCCAGTTCTAACTCGACGTTCGAGTTGGTAGTCATATGAACTCCTATCTATGATCTAAGCAAGCCGTTTTTTCGACCTCCTATGTAATATACCTCGCAGAAAATCGCTTGTCAAGTCGGCCGCACTCGCGATCGATAACGATCCACCCCGAGTGATCAGGTTGGGTTGCCATTGCGAGCGAGGCGACGCAAGTTGGTGTCATGTGAAGCCTCAATCAAATAGGGGAGATCGATGGCCCAGACCACTCAGACAAACCGCAAGAAGCTGCTGCTGCCGACGACCTTGGCCAAGGCCGGGTGGGCGATCGTCGAGGCGCGCGAGGATGTCGAGGGCGTGCCCTATCAGACGACGGGTCCGAAGGCCGAGTTGCACAAGCTGCTCGAGGATGTCGCCGGGGTTGCGCTGTCGGTGACGCCGTTCAGCGATCCCGAGCTCGACGCCGGCCCCAATCTCGAAGTCGTCGCGCGCATTGGTGTCGGCTATGACGCGGTCGACGTGCCGGCGCTGACCCGGCGGAACATTCCGCTGATGATCGCCGGCACCGCCAACTCGGTCAGCGTCGCCGAGGCCGGGGTGTATCTGCTGATGAATTTGGCGCGGCGCGGTGCGGCGATGGACGCGCTGGTCAAGGAAGGCCGCTGGCACGACCGCTATCACGAGATGCCGGTCGATCTCTACGGCAAGACCGTGCTGATCGTCGGCTTCGGCAAGATCGGCACGCGCT
>DASYNW010000100.1:0-16263 GCA_036008325.1 Allostellaceae bacterium | reverse complement strand
CACCTGCTGCCATTGGCCGATGCGGTGGCATTGACCTTTGCCGCGCCCTTGTTCCTGACGGCGCTGTCCTGGCCGATGCTCAAGGAGCGGGTCGGGCGCGAGCGCTGGATCGCGGTCTCGGTCGGTTTTGCCGGGGTTCTGTTCATGGCCCGGCCGAGCGGCGCCGGCAGCTGGGCCGGTATGGCCTATGCCCTCCTCTGCGCGATCTGCAACGCCGTCGGCACGTTGAGCGTGCGCGGGCTGACCCGCACCGAGGCGACCGCCTCGATCGTGTTCTACACGGCTCTGTTCATGACTCTGGGCGCGCTGCCAGTGTTGCCGTTCTATTGGGTGACGCCGGACCCGCTCGGTTTTGTCCTGTTCTGCTCGCTGGGCCTGATCGGTGGCGTCTCGCAATACTGGACGACGCAAGCGCTCTATTACGCGCCGGCGGCGGCGGTCTCGCCGTTCAACTACACGGCGCTGATCTGGGGCTCGATCCTGGGCTTCATTGTGTGGGACGAGGTGCCGACCCTTTCGATCGTGATCGGCGCTGCGATCGTGACCCTCGCCGGCGTCTATCTGCTACGCCACGAAGCCTTCCGCCGCCGCCCGCCCCGCCCCGCCCCACGCCCGGCAGGGTGAGCCTCGAAGGGAGCGCCGTGGCCGATAGGCGGAGGGATCGCCGGCCGGTTGCGGTTGACTTGTGCCCGCTTCTGTGCACCGATCGAGGGGAAATGTCGGGACCTTCGCCAGGGAGGAGATTATGGCGTCACCCAAGAAACTCTCGCACATCGTGCTGCAGACCAACCGCCGGCGCGAAATGCGCGACTGGTACTGCAAGGTTCTGGGCGCGGAGATCCTGCACGAGAACGAGTTCATCTGCTTTATAAGCTATGACGACGAGCACCACCGGGTCGCCTTTATCGACCCCGGGCCGCTGGCCGACCGCGAGCCGGACCAGCGCAAGGCCGGCAAGGAGGCCGGTCTGCATCATGTGGCGTTCACCTTTGCCGGGCTCGACGATCTGACCGAAAACTATCTGCGGTTGAACGAGATCGGCATCCGGCCGCACCGCTGCGTCAACCATGGGGTCACGACCTCGATGTACTACTACGACCCCGACCACAACCAGGTCGAGCTCCTGGTCGACAATTTCGCGACCGCGGTCGAGGGCCAGGCCTACATGCGGCAGCGTTCGGCCACAGACAAGAACCCGGTCGGCGTCGTCTATCAGCCCGACGAGCTGGTCGCCCGCGTCCGCGCCGGCCTGAGCATCGAAGAGCTCGCATCGATCAACTGACACCGGCCTCGACACCCGCCCGCTCCGCGCGGAAGGCGGGACCGTCGATCCGAAAGTAGCTGCACGGCTCATAAGCGGGTGGATCTGCTGGAAAGTTGAGTGGCGGCTTTCCAAGTATCTGAGAAAATTTTACGTAATGGATGTTACGCGACCGCAGGCAGAGTCGGCTTGCTGGCCTATCGCGACAATCGCCGAGTTCCATAATTCGTCGCGCCCTTGTACGCCCACCACTTCTCGAACCCGTCCGTTTTTTAGAGGCGGGCGATATCGTCAACTTCTCAAAACACCCCTATTTTCATGCCGAAAGCGCGCCGGACGGCCGAGTAACGGCATGCGCCACTTTGCGACATGACGCAGATGTGCGGTTGATTTTTGTCCGGTCAAAACTGCGCCCCGCGATCAATAGGCTACCTTGAGATTTTCTGTTCACTGTCAGAGTTGCTTTCGTTTTCCATCGATTTGAAGAAACGCGAAATCTGGGCTCTCGACCGGAGGTGATAAATGTTCTTGCTGCCTTCGGTCTGCTTTATGAAATTTCGATATTTTGGTGTCAAATATTTGTGGCATCTCCAGAGCACGCGATAACTGCTGACAGAACTTTTCAATATAGGGCTATTTTCCGGCCAGCCTGTTGGCGGATAAATGCGGCCTGTGAAAAGCCGCTTTGTCACCCACCAAAAATGAACGGGCAGCGGCATATCGATATAAATCAAAGTGTCGGCTGCTTTCAGGCGTGGCCAGAGGCTATCCAAGCTGCCATACCCGTCGATAATCCATTGATCGGTTGCTAAAATATCGTGGTAGGCGCGATTGTACTCTTCCAGAGAAACCCGTTCGCCGCCTGATCTATATTGAATTTTGTCTAGGATATGAAGTGGCAATCCCGTGATTGCCGACAATCGAATGCTCAGCGTTGATTTACCACCTCCTGTATTTCCAAACACCGCGACTTTTTTCATCGCGCTCTTCCAATAAGAAACAGATACCCCCATGCATTATTCAGATGCGACATCCTTTGTCCCTGAGCCTCCCGCTCGTCACCGAAATCTTGCGCTGCCTTAAAATGAGCGGATCCTGTCGCGACGGGTCAAAAGCAGCCGACGGCGGGGAAGAACCGCCCTCGTTTTTCCGGTTCGCAGTTTCTCGGAAAGCCGAGACCGTGGCAATTTAGGTGGCTCCGCAAAAACCGAAATGCTTCAGAAGCCACGGCCACACGACCTACACACCCCGAAAACCCGCCAAAACGCTTCTCTAAACTCATTCTTGATGAATACGCGGCCCCCGCGGTGCCGCCCGTGCGGGCTGATCGCAAGCTTATGCGGCGACGGAGGCGGCCGGTTTCTTGGCCTTTGGCCAGCGTGTCGCGACCCGCGGCAATACCTCCTCGATGAGGCGCCGGGTCTGCGTCAGGAGATCGGCGTCGCCGCGGGCGGCCGGACGCAGGATGAATTTCGAGATGCCGGCTTCGACATAGCCGGCGATGCGCTCGACGATCGCCGGCGCGTCGCCGATTGCGAAATACTGCTGCGGGTCGCGGCCGGTGCGCTTGCGGTAGGCCTCGAAGAGCCGTTCGAGCGCCGGGTCGTCCGCCCGGCCAAAGCGAAAGGCGATCCCGGCGCCATAGTGATCGTCGTCGATTGGGCGGCCTTCGGCGAGCGCCGCCGCGCGGATCGCGGCGACTGCGGCGCCGATATCGTCGGGGGTTTCGCCGCCGGCCTGCCAGCCGGTGCCAAAGCGCGCGGTGCGCCGGACCGCGGCCGGGGTCGAGCCGCCGATCCACATCGGCAGGTCGCCTTGCACCGGCTTCGGGCTGATCGAGGCGCCGCTCAGCCGGTAATGGACGCCCTCGAAATCGACCGAATCCTCGACCCAGAGGCGGCGGATGATTTCGAGCCCCTCATCGGTCTTGCGGCCGCGGGTCTTGGTGTCGAGGTTCAGGGCGCGCCATTCCGGGGCGAGCGGGCTGCCGATGCCAAAGGCCGGCAACAGCCGCCCTTCGGAGAGCACGTCGATGGTGGCGCATTGCTTGGCCAGCAGCACCGGGTCGCGGAACGCCAGCGACAACACGTTGACGCCGAATTTGAGCCGGCGGGTGCGGCCGGCGAGTGCGGCCATGACACTCATGCATTCGAGGATCGGTTCGCGGCTGATCATCCGGTCGGTCTGCCACAACGAGTCGACGCCGCCGGCCTCGCACAGATCGACCCAGCGCCAATAGCCCGAAATGCTGTCGAACGGGAACTCCATCAGGCCGAGGCCGATGGCGACGTTTCTCGGCATGGCGCACTCCTCGAATTTTGCGGGCCGGCGCCGGACCGGCCCGTCGGCCCGACGGCCCGACGGCCGCTACCCTAGCCGAGCGCGAGCCGAGGCGGGAGTCGCGTGTCATTCGCCTGTTATCGCGCGTGCGTTGGGTCTCGTTGATCTCCGTCAATGCGCGATGATAGAATTGCATGTTTAGTCAAAAAAACCGGTTGGAGGCTTCCGATGCGCGCCATGGACGTGATGACGACCCCGGTGATCACGGTCGATCCCGAGACGACGGTGCAGGACCTGGCAAAGCTGTTGTCCGAGAAAGGCATCAGCGGGGTTCCGGTGTGCGAGGGCGGCGACCGGCTCGTCGGCATCGTCAGCGAGGGCGATCTGCTGCACCGCGCCGAGACCGGCACCGAGCGGCGGCTGCAAAAGCGCCGGTCGTGGTGGCTCGACTCGCTCGCCGCCGAAGAGGAAGCCGCGCGCGACTATGTCAAGGCGCATGGCCAAAAGGTCAGGGACATCATGAGCCGCGAGGTCATCTCGGTCAGCGAAACGACCGATCTCGCCGAGGTCGCGATGCTGCTCGAAACCCGGCTGATCAAGCGGGTCCCGGTGGTCCGCGACGGCAAGCTCGTCGGCATCATCAGCCGGGCGAACCTGGTCCGCGCGCTGGCGACGACCAGCACCGCCCCGGCGATCGTCGCCGATGCCGACGACCGCAGCATCCGCGAGCGGCTGCTCCAGGAGCTGCGCGGCCAGCGCTGGGCCAATGTGTGGGCGGCCGACATCATGGTACGCGAGAAGGTCGTCCATATCTGGCTGTCCGACGACCAGCCGATCGCGGAGCGCGACGCCTTGCGCGTCGCCGCCGAGAACATCGCCGGGGTGCGCCGCGTCGAGGAGCACATCGTCCCGGCCCCGGTGATTCCGGCGTTCTAGCCGGCGTTCTTGGCCGAGGGTCGGCGTTCCGGCCCGGCGGCGTGCGATCCGCTTGACCTCGGGACCCATGCATAGTCTGGTCCGGCGATCGTCATCGCTGATCGGGAGGGTCGCACGATGCCGGGTCCGCTCCATGGGTATCGGATCGTCGATCTGACCTCGAACGTCTCGGGGCCATTGGCGACGATGATCCTCGCCGACCAGGGCGCCGACGTGATCAAGGTCGAGCCGCCCGACGGCGGCGACCACACCCGCGCCGCCGCGAACCGGCGCGCCGGGTTTTCGGCGTCATTTCTGAACAACAACCGCAACAAGCGCTCGATCGTCCTCGACCTGAAAAAGCCGGCGGCATTGCAGGTCTTGATGCGGCTCGCGGCCGGCGCCGACGTGTTTGTGCAGAATTTCCGCCCCGGCGTCGCCGAACGGCTCGGCATCGGCGAGGCCGCCATCCGTGCTGAGGCGCCAAAGATCGTCTATGTCTCGATCAGCGGCTTTGGCGAGAAGGGGCCCTATGCGGCAAAGCCGGTCTACGATCCGGTGATCCAGGCGTTCTCCGGGCTGGCCACGGTGCAGGCCGGCTCCGACGAAGCGCGCCCGCGCCTCTTACGCACGATCCTGCCCGACAAATTGACCGCGATCACCGCCTCGCAGGCGATCACCGCCGCCCTCCTGGCGCGCGAGCGCAGCGGCGAGGGCCAGCATGTCCGATTGTCGATGTTGGAAGCGGTGCTGGCGTTCCTGTGGAGCTCGGACATGGGCAGCCAGACCCTTGTCGGCGACGAGCCGGCAGCGCAGGAGGCCGCGAGTGCGTCCGATCTGATCTACGAAACCGCCGACGGCTACATCACCGTGGCGGTGCAGACCGACCGCCAGTGGCAGGCGATGGCCCGCACCCTCGGTCACGGCGAATGGCTCGACGACCCACGCTTCCGCACGACGGCGCTGCGCCAGCGGAATATCGACGAGCGGCTGCGCCTGACCCAGGAGGCCTTGCGCACGCGGCAAGCGGCGGATTGGCTCGAAAGGCTGACCGCTGCCGAGGTCCCGTGCGGCCCGGTGCTGACCCGCAACCAGGTGATCCGCCACCCGCAGGTCGCGGCCTTGGGGCTCGTCGTCGAAACCGAGCATAAGGAGGCGGGCCGGCTGCGCCAGACTCGGGCAGCGGCGCGGTTTTCCCGGACGCCGGCGGAAATCCGCCATGGCGCGCCAGCGCTCGGCGAGCATACCGAGAAGATCCTCGCTGAGCTCGGCTATACGCCGGCCGAGGCCGAAACGCTGCGTGCCGAGGGCGCGCTCAATCCCTTCGATAAAAAATAAAACTGTCATTGCGAGCAAAGCGAAGCAATCCGGTGAGGGCTCCGATAAACCTGATCGGGATTGCTTCGTCGCTGCCTCCTCGCAATGACGAGGAAAAGGAAATGCGATGATCGACTTTCATTACTGGCCGACGCCGAACGGCTGGAAGGTCGCGATCATGCTCGAGGAGTGCGGTCTCGACTACCGCATGATCCCGGTCAATATCGGGCGCGGCGACCAGTTCAAGCCCGAGTTCCTGGAAATAAGCCCGAACAACCGGATGCCGGCGATCGTCGACCACGACGATGTGGACGGTCCAATTTCGGTGTTCGAATCGGGCGCGATCCTGATCCATCTCGCCGAAAAGAGCGGGAGGTTCATGCCGCAGACCCGGCGTGGGCGCAAGGAGTGCCTCGAATGGCTGTTTTGGCAGGTCGGCAATCTCGGGCCGATGGCCGGCCAGCTGAGCCACTTCGTCAACTACGCGCAAGGCGATCACCCCTATTCGCACAAGCGCTATGCCGACGAGTACCACCGTTGTCTCGGCGTCCTCGAGCGCCGGCTCGACGGGCGTGAATTCATCCTCGGCGAGTACTCGATCGCCGATATGGCGTCGTGGCCGTGGGTGCTGATTGCGAGGCCGCTGGGCCAGCCGCTCGACGAGTTTCCCCAAGTGGCGCGCTGGCGCGAGCGGGTCAAGGGGCGGCCCGCAGTGCAAAAGGGCGTTGATCTGGGCAAGGAATTGCGCCGCTCGGCCCCGCCGACCGAAGACGAACGGCGGGTGCTGTTCAACCAGACCGCCCAGACCATGCCGAACCGGTCGTAGCCGCGGGCGAGGCTATGCGGTGCCGGCGCGGCGGCCGATGTCGCGGCGGCAAAAACCTTCGGGCCAGTCGATCCGCTCGATTGCGGCATAGGCCCGCGCACTGGCCTGGGCGAGGTCGCTTCCCGAAGCGGTGACGCCGAGGACGCGGCCGCCATCGGCGACGAGGCGGCTGCCCTCGGCCGTAGCCGTGGCAGGCTCGCGGCGGGTGGCAGCGTGGAAGATCTTGACTTCGGGGTCGGCGCCGGCCCGGTCGAGGCCGCGGATCTCGCTGCCGCGCAGGGGCTCGCCCGGATAGCCGCGGGCGGCCATCACCACGCACAGCGCCGTCTCGGCACGCCAGCGCAGATCGACCTGGCGCAGCACGCCCTCCTGCGCCGCGATCAATGCCGGGATCGGGTCGCTGATCAGCCGCATCATCAGCACCTGCGCCTCGGGGTCGCCAAAGCGGACGTTGTATTCGAGCAGCATCGGCCCCGTTTCGGTCAGCATCAGCCCGGCGTAGAGGACGCCCTTGAACACCCGCCCCTGAGCGCGCATCGCCGCGATTGTGGGCATGACGATGCGGTCCATGACCTGCCCTTCTAGCGCTGGGGTCAGCATGGCGGCCGGGGAAACGGCGCCCATGCCGCCGGTGTTGGGGCCGGTGTCGTCCTCGCCCACCCGCTTGTGGTCCCGGGCGGTGGCGAGCGGCAAGGCGTCCTTACCGTCGACCAGGGCGAAAAAGCTCGCCTCCTCACCCTCGAGAAAATCCTCGACCACGATTTCGAGCCCGGCGACACTGAACCGACGCTCGACCAGGGCGGCGTCGACCGCGGCAAAGGCCGCATCGAGGTCCATCGCGACGGTGACGCCCTTGCCGGCGGCGAGGCCGTTGGCCTTGACCACGATCGGCGCCCCATGCGCGGCGATATAGGCCTTGGCCGCCGCCGGGTCGCGGAAACAGCGGTAGGGTGCGGTCGGGACCCCGGCCCGGGCGCACAGATCCTTGGCGAAGGATTTCGAGGCTTCGAGCGCCGCCGCCACGGCGCTGGGGCCGAACGCGGGCACCCCCTCGGCGGCGAGCGCGTCGACCAGCCCAAGGGCGAGCGGCGCCTCCGGCCCGATGACGACAAAATCGATCCGCTCGCGCCTGCAGAAGCCGACGAGACCGGCGATGTCGGTGGTGCGAATCGGCACGCATAGGGCCTCTTCGGCGATCCCGGCATTGCCCGGCGCGCAATAGAGCCGGTCGACCAGGGGCGAGGCCGCTATCGCCCAGGCGAGCGCATGCTCGCGCCCGCCCGAACCCACCACCAGTACCCGCATCACGAGCCACTAGCAAGAACCCTCTCCCCCCGTCGGGGGGAGAGGGAAGGGTGTGCGGGGCCGCTCCGGCGCCCGCGGCTTCCCCCCTCATCCCAACCCGCTCCCCCCCGCGAGGGGGAGAGGGAGAAAATCCCATTCGGCACCCGCATCGCGCTCTCTCCTGTGCTCGGCTATCATGTGGGGATGGATGATTTCCTGGTCGCCGCCCCGCCCCGCACAAACCTGACCGAATATACCGTCTCCGAGCTGTCCCTGGCGCTGAAGCGCTCGATCGAGGACGGGTTCGGCTTTGTCCGGGTGCGCGGCGAGGTTTCCGGCTTCAAGCGGCACGGCTCGGGGCATTGCTATCTGGCGCTGAAGGACGCGGACGCGGTGCTCGACGCGGTGTGCTGGCGGATGACCGCGACGCGCCTCGCGGTCAAGCCCGAGGACGGCATGGAGGTGGTGTGCACCGGGCGGCTGACCACCTTTCCCGGACGCTCGAAATATCAGCTGGTCATCGACACGATCGAGTTGGCGGGGGTCGGCGCGCTCCTCAAGCTGCTCGAGGAGCGGCGCCGGCGGCTCGCCGCCGAGGGGCTGTTTGCGGCCGAGCGCAAGCAGAAGCTGCCGTATCTGCCGGCGGTGATCGGGGTCGTGACCTCGCTGACCGGGGCGGTGATTCGCGACATTCTGCACCGGCTCGCCGACCGCTTCCCGCGCCGGGTGCTGATCTGGCCGGTGGCGGTGCAGGGCGAGGGTGCCGCGGCGCAGGTGGCGGCGGCGATCGCCGGCTTCAACCGCCTGCCGCGCGAGGGTGGCGTGCCGCGGCCCGATCTGATCATCGTCGCGCGCGGCGGCGGCAGCCTCGAAGATTTGATGGCGTTCAACGAGGAGGTCGTGGTGCGCGCCGCCGCGGCCTCGCTGATCCCGCTGATCTCGGCGGTCGGGCACGAGACCGACACGACCCTGATCGACCACGCCAGCGACGTGCGCGCGCCGACCCCTTCCGCAGCGGCCGAGATGGCGGTGCCGGTGCGGCTCGAACTGATCGCTGGCCTCGCCGGCAACGCGGCGCGGCTGTCGAGCGGGCTCGCCCGGCTGCTCGCCGAGCGGCGGCTGCACCTCGCCGGCCTCGCCCGCGGATTGCCGTCGCCGCACGATTTGATCGGCAACGCCACGCAGCGCCTCGACGAGCGCGCCGAGCGGCTGCGCCTCGCCGCCGAAGGCCATATGCGCGCCGCCCGCCACCGGCTCGACCTTGCCGGGGTGCGGCTGCGGCCCGAGGCGCTGCGCGCCGACCTCGCCCGCGCCGGCGCTCGCCTCGCCGAGGCCGAGGCCTGGCTGCACGCCGCGGCGACCCGCGCGATCGCGGCGCGGCGCGAGGCGCTCGACAATTTCGCCGGCCGCCTCGCCACCCATTCGGAGCGGCACGAGAGCCTCCTGGCGCGCGGCTATGTCGTGGTCCGCGACGGCGACGCACGGGTGGTCACCGAAGCCGCCTCGGTCAAACTCGGCGCCGCACTCGACCTCGAATTCTATGACGGCAAAGTCGGCGCCATCGCCGGCCGCACCCCGCGCCGCCCGGTCCGCCGGGCCGCGCCCCGCCCGGAGCAGGGAAGCTTGTTCTGAGCCGCGCCGAGCGAGCCCGATGATAAGCGGAGCGCCGAAAACCACCGTTTTCCTTTCCCCCCGCCGGCCGGGGGGAGAGGGTAGGGTGAGGGGGGCCGACGAGCCAGGTTGCACGGCCACCCACCTCACCCTCCCCGCCGCTGCGCGACGGGTCCCCTCCCTCTCCCCCCTTCAGGGCGGAGAGGGCCACGTGTATCACCATCGATCCTGCTCCCATTCCCCACAGACAGCGGCAAGATGGTGTTGACTCCCCCAATTCGCGACGATCAGCGCGAGACGATTGCCTTCCTCGGCCGCGCAAATTCCTACGGGCCGGCGGTCGAGCGGGTCGAGATTATCGAAACCCATATTTCTGTGCTGTTTCTGGCCGGCGAGCGGGCCTACAAGCTGAAACGCGCGGTCAAGCGGCCCTATCTCGATTTTTCCAACGTCCAGCGCCGCGGCGAGGCCTGCGCGGCCGAGCTGGCGCTGAACCGGCGCACCGCGCCCATGCTCTATCTCGAAATTCGCCGGCTCGGCCGCGATCCGGCGGGCAAAGTGTGCTTCGGCGATCAAGGACCGGAGATTGACTGGGTCGTTGCCATGCGGCGCTTCGATCAGGCGTTGCTGTTTGACGCGCTGGCGCAGGCCGGCAAGCTCGGCCCGCGATTGATGGACCGGCTCGCCGACCATATCGCGCAATTCCACCAGGCCGCCGAGCGGCGCCCAGATCGGGGCGGCCGGGCCGCGCTCGACGACATCGCCGCGACCAACCATCGGGTGCTGGCCGCGGCGCAAGGCGCCGGTTTCGCCGCCGAGCGGGTCTCATCGATCCTCGCCGGATGGCGCCAAGCACTGAGTGACACGGGGGCATTGCTCGAGGCGCGGCGGGCGGCCGGCAAGGTGCGGCGCTGCCACGGCGATCTACACCTGCGCAACATCTGCCTCGTCGACGGCGAGCCGACACTGTTCGATTGCCTGGAATTTTCCGAGGCGCTGGCCAGCATCGATGTTCTTTACGATCTCGCCTTTCTGCTGATGGATCTCGAGCATCGCGGTCTGACCGGCCTCGCCAACCGGGTGCTGAACCGCTATCTCGATCGCACCGGCGAGGATGACGGGCTGGCGGCGATGCCGCTGTTTATGTCCCTGCGCGCCGGCATCCGGGCGCATGTGACGGCGACGGCGCTGGAGCAGGCGAAAAGCCCGCAATCGGCGTGCGACATGGCCGCGGAAGCGCGCCGCTATCTCGATCTGGCGCATCATGTGCTGGCGCCGCAGCCGCGCCGGCTGGTGGCGGTCGGCGGCCCGAGCGGCAGCGGCAAGTCGACCCTCGCCATGGGCCTCGCGCCTGAGCTCGGGCTGCGCCCCGGCGCCCGCGTGCTGCGCAGCGACGCGACCCGCAAGCTCTTGCTCGGCGCGGCACCCGAGACCCGGCTCGCGGCCGACGCTTACACCCCCGAGATCACCCGCCGGGTTTACGACGCCCTGTGCGAGAAGGCGGCAACCGCGCTCGCCGCCGGGTACTCGGCAATCATCGACGCGGTATCGTTGGCGCCGGTTGAGCGCGGCGCCTTTGCCGAGATCGCGCGCTGCGCCGGGGTGCCGTTTTCCGGCTTGTGGCTCGAAGCCGGGCCGGAGGCGATGGCCGAGCGCATTCGCGCCCGCCGGGGCGATGCGTCCGACGCCACCCCGGAGATTTTGGCGCACCAGCTGCGCCAGGGCCCGGGCATGATGGACTGGACCCGGATCGACGCCGGCGCCGGACCCGGGCAATGCCTCGCCGCCGCCCGCCGCGCCCTGGCGCTCGGCTGAGCCGGCGCAGCGAGGGCTCACTCCATCGGCAGGCCCGGATGCACGCCGCGGCTGTCGAGCGGGGTGAATTGCGGCGCCAGGGCCGGGATTGCAACCTCGGCCAGGGTCTCGGGGGTCCAGCCGCCCTGGCGGTGAAGCATGCGCACCGGGCGCATATGGCCGTAGAGCGACAATTCGCCGGCGCGCTGGTGAAACACCTGGCCGTTGACTTGGGCGGCCTGCTCGGAGGCGAGAAAGACGCAGAGCGGGGCGATCGCGTCGGCCCGGCTGCGGCGCAGCCGCTCTTCGCGCATCGCCGCGGCCTGCGGGTCCTTCGGGGTCGGCACCGAACGGGTCATGCGGGTGTCGGCCGACGGGCAGATGACGTTGACGGTGATCCCGCGCGAGGCGTTCTCCATCGCCACGATGCGGGCCAGCGCGACGATGCCGAGCTTGGCCGCACCATAGTTGCACTGCCCGACATTGCCGAGCAGACCCGAGGTCGATGACACCATGATGATGCGGCCGTAATTCTGCTCGCGGAACAGGTTGATCGCCGCCCGATTGATGTTGAAATGGCCGGTCAGATGAACGTCGATGACCGCCTGCCAATCCTCCGGAAACATATTGTGGAACATCTTGTCGCGCAGGATGCCGGCGGCGTCGAACACGATGTGCAGCCCGCCGAAGGCCTCGCGCGCCTGGCTCACCATTTGGAGGCAATCGTCGAACTTGGCGACCGAGCCGTAATTGGCCGCCGCCTCGCCGCCCGCCGCCTTGATCTCGTCGACGATTTCTTGGGCCGGGGTCCGGTCGGAGCCCTCGCCGCTACCGCTGGTGCCGGGATCGTTGACGATGACCTTGGCGCCGTGCGCGGCCATCAGCTTGGCGACCTCGCCGCCCACCCCGCGACCCGCGCCGGCGCAGATCGCGACCCGTCCCTCGAGCATGCCCATCCCTCGACCCCTTCCGGTATTCTTGTGCCGTCGCGCGGGTTTGTCGGGGCCTGTGCCGGTTTTGTCAATCGGCGCGGCGGGTTTTCACGGTTGCTCTGAAGGAGGCGTCAGATGAAATTTGAGACCCGGCGCGCGACCGCCATGGCCGATGCGATCGCCCCCGACGGCTCCGAGGTGCGGGTGCTTTGCGGGCTTTCCCGCGGCGGGTTCGCCCTCTTTTCGCTGCCGCCCGACGCCGTCTCCAAGGCGGTCGCCCATCGCACCGTCGAAGAGCTGTGGTACGTCGTTTCGGGCCACGGGCGGATCTGGCGCCGGCTCGGCGGGCAGGAAGAACTCGTCGAGCTCGGCCCGGGGGTGTCGCTCAGCATTCCGATGGGCACGCAATTTCAGTTCCGCTGCGACGGGCCGCAGCCGCTCAGCGTGCTCGGCGCGACGATGCCGCCCTGGCCCGGCGCCGAAGAAGCCTTTGGTGTCGAAGGCATCTGGGAGGCCACGGTCTAGCCCGAGCGCTGTCGTTCGCCATGAGCGCCGGCGCACCGTCGGTGATGTCATCGCGAGGAGCTAAGCGCCGAAGCAATCCCGGGCCGGTTACGCTCCACCCATCGAGATTGCTTCGCTACGCTCGCAATGACCTCGCTCTTGAGCAAGGCCGGCCACGCGCCCGGCTGCGGTTAGAGGATATGGCCGCTGCGGGTGGCTTTGGTGCGCAGATAGCGCTCGTTGTGCCCGTTGGCAGCAAAGACATGCGCGACCCGTTCGGCGACGCGGATGCCATAGCGCTCGAGGGCCGCCACCTTGTCCGGATTGTTGGTCAACAGCCGGATCGTGCCGAAACCCAGCTGGCGCAGCATCTCCGCCGCCGGCAAATAGACGCGCTCGTCGGCGTCAAAGCCCAGCTGCTCGTTGGCGTCGAGCGTGTCGAAGCCGGAATCCTGCAGCTGGTAGGCGCGCAGCTTGTTGACGAGGCCGATGCCGCGGCCCTCCTGCGCCAGATAGAGCAGGACGCCGCCGCCCTCGCGGGCGATCGCCGCGATGCCGCCGCGCAGCTGGTCGCCGCAGTCGCAGCGCAGGCTGGCCAGGAGATCGCCGGTAAAGCATTCCGAGTGCAGCCGCACCAGCACCGCTGCGGCGGGATCGGGTGCCCCGATCATGATCGCCAGATGCTCGACCCCGCCGTCGCCCGGCCGGAACGCGATCAGGCGGGCGTTTTCGGCCTCGGCGAGCGGCACCCGCGCCTCGGCGACGCGGGTCAGGCCGGCGGCTGCGGCATCCCGTTTGAACACGGCGCTCGCCTCGATCGCCGCCAAGTCGCCACGCCGCATCAACAACGCCGCTTCGGCGGGGCCGACGCGCAGCACCAGGGCCGCCGGCAGCAGCGCCGCGAGCTTCGCCAAGGCGACTGCGGCCAGCGCCCCGTCGCGGGCGACGACCGCGGCGGGGCCAAACCCGGGCGGCTCGGCGCCGAGCGAGGCGCCGGGTTCGGCCAGGTTGCGGATCACCGCCGCCGGCATCTCGGGCGACACCGAGATCGTCATCGCGCCCGAGAGATCCTCGCGCGGGGCGAGCCCCAGCGCGACCGCCCGGCGGCGTGTCAACACGACACGCGGCGAGGTCGGTGAAACCTGGCGCAGCCGGCGCAGATTTTCCTCGGTCACCAATTCGGCGGCGATGACGAGCACGCTCAGCCTCTCGTCGCGGATCAGCACCGGCTCGCCCCGGCGCAGCGCGGTGATCGCCCTGCCGAGGTCGAGGCCTGCATCGCTCTGCGCTGCTGCGCCGCCGCCAGGGGCCGCGGCCGATAAGATCCTCAAATCGGGCACTCGCTTCTCCATGCCGCGCATGATATGGGGCGGCGGCGTTCGCGCCAGCAAACTTATTCGCATTGGTGATCTGCCGAGGCGCGCCCGATTTGCCTCCCGAGACGGAGCCGATCGGCCATGCCGCCGCCGCGGCTGGCGGAAAGAGCCGGAACCAGCTAGGCTTGGCAGCTTCTCGACGGGGATGAGAGGAGGGAACCCGACGGATAATTATCGGATCGGGGCAGCACCGCAGGACCGTGCTGGCCTGGCCGACCGGCGGGGTGGGATCATGAGGGCTGGCCGTAAAATATTGATCGTCGACGACGACAGCGCGCTGCGCCAGTCGCTGGTCGAGCAGCTGGAGCTCAACGAAGAGTTTCTGACCACCGAATGCGGCACGGCGGCGAGCGCGCTCGAGATCGCTCGGCAGGAGCGGTTCGACGCAATCCTGCTCGATGTCGGCCTGCCCGACATGGATGGGCGCGAACTGTGCCGCCTGCTGCGCGACGAGGCGGTGCAGGTCCCGATCATGATGCTGACCGGAGCCGACAGCGAGGCCGATACCGTGCTCGGTCTCGATTCGGGGGCCGACGACTATGTGACAAAGCCGTTTCGCCTCAGCGTGCTGCTCGCCCGGCTGCGCGCCCATCTGCGCCAGAGCGAGCACAACGACGACGCCGAACTGACCATCGGCCGCTATGCTTTCCGGCCGAGCGCCAAGTTGTTGATCGACCCCGGCGCCCGCAAAAAGGTGCGCCTGACCGAGAAGGAGACAGCGATCCTCAAATATCTCTATCGCGCCGGCGACCGGGTAATCGGCCGCGATACGCTGCTCGACGAGGTGTGGGGCTATAATGCCGGGGTGACGACGCACACGCTGGAGACCCATGTCTACCGCTTGCGCCAGAAGATCGAGCGCGACCCGGCGCGCGCCGAAATCCTGATCACCGAGCCCGGCGGCTACCGCTTGGTGTCGTGAGGCGCGCCGGTCCCGCCGGCGCCGGGCGATGACCCGGTCCGATCGCCTGCTGCCCGATCGCCTGCTGCCCGATCGTCTGCTGATCGTCAGCGGGGCCGATAGCACCTATTTCCCGCTGCTGCGCGATACCGTCCGCTCGGTGCTGGCCCAGCGCCCGCAAGCGGCCATCGGCATCCTCGATGTCGGGCTCGATCCGGAGCAGCGCGGATGGCTCGCCCGGCACGTCACCCATCTCGTCCATCCCGGCTGGGATATCGACTTCCCCGGCCGCGAGCATACTGCGGAGGCGCGCAAGGCGCAGTTTGCGCGGCCGTTTCTGCCGCGCCACTTCCCCGGCTACGAAACCTATCTGTGGATCGACGCCGACGCCTGGCTGCAGGACTGGCGGGCGGTCGAGCTTTATGTCTCGGCCGCGCGCGGCGGCAAGCTGGCGATCACCCCGGAGATCGACCGCGCCTACAAGCGTCATTACAAGCGGCCCAAACTGTTCGGGCGGACCTTGGCGTGGAAGAACTACCGCACCGCATTCGGCTGGCGCGCGGCCGACCGGCTCGGCCGCAATCCGATGGTCAATTGCGGCGTCTTTGCCTTACGCGGCGATGCGCCGCACTGGGAGGCTTGGGCGCGGCTCATCGTCCAGGTCGCACAGCGGACCCGGTTTTTCTTTGTCGAGCAGACGGCGCTCAATTACGCGATTTTCGCCGAGCATCTGCCGGTCGATTTTTTACCGGCTTATTGCAACTGGATGCCGGGCGACGCGGCGCCCGCCTTCGACGCCGCGCGCGGCCGGTTTGTCGAACCTTATACGCCACATGAGGCGATCGGCGTCATGCACCTCGCCGGCCGCGAGCAGAAGAACCGGGTCTTTCGCCTGACCCGGCTGGATGGCGGGACGGTCGAGACCTCCCTGCGCTATAGCGAAAGCCGCGCATTATGCGAGGCCTCGATGACAGCCACGGCCGCGCCGACCGTCGTTCGACCTCACGACGACGTGAGCAAAATTACCGGCTTTCGATAGTCGGCCGCCGCATTTTCGGCTTCTCGTCCCGCGACGTGTTCAATAGTCTCCGGCGCGCCGAAACCCCAAGGGAGGACGACATGCGTAATCTGAGATTTTTGGTTGTGGGGGCCTTCGCCCTGTGTCTCGCGTCGGGAGCCGCCAGCGCCGCCACAAAAGTCTTCAACGCGACGCTCGATGGCGCCAGCGAAGTTCCGCCGACCACCAGCACCGGCACCGGCAC
>DASYNW010000099.1:0-48468 GCA_036008325.1 Allostellaceae bacterium | reverse complement strand
AACCTGACCGAGGCGGAGTGGTTCCAGGCGATCGAGACCCTGACCGAGGCCGGCCACATGAACAGCGACAAGCGCCAGGAATTCATCCTGTTCTCGGATACTCTGGGCGTGTCGATGGTGGTCGATCTCCTCAACCACCGCAAACCCGATGGCGCGACCGAGTCGACCGTGTTCGGGCCGTTCCACCGCCAGAACGCGCCCGAATTGCCGTGGGGCGGCAACATCGCCCATCTCGACCATAAGGGCGCGCCCACCCTGGTCAGCGGCCGGGTGCTCGATCTCGACGGCCGCCCGGTCGCGGGCGCCCTGCTCGACGTGTGGCAGGCGCAGACCAGCGGCCTCTACGATTCGCAGGACCCGGCCCTCCACGAGATGCACATGCGCGGCAAATTCCACAGCGACGCCGAGGGGCGGTATCTGCTGCGCACCGTGCTGCCGGTCCATTACCCGATCCCGTCCGACGGCCCGGTGGGGGCGATGCTGCGCGCCACCGGCGGCCATCCTTGGCGCCCGGCGCACATCCATTTCGTCGTGTCGGCCGCCGGCTACGAGCCAGTGACGACGCACATTTTCGACCGCACCGACCAATATCTCGGCAGCGACGCAGTGTTCGCGGTCAAGGAGTCGCTGATCTGCGATTTCACCCGGCACCAGACCGTCGACGGCGAGGCCCGCCGGCTCGGCATCGCGGCGCCCTATTTCACGACGGAGTTCGATTTCCGCCTGAAGCCCGCGTCCGAGGGCGGCCCCGACATGCTCGACGCCCAGCGCCGCCTCGCCGCACTCGGCGCCGGCTAGCTCCGACAGCCTTGTGATGCCGCGCCGATCGCCACTAGACTTCGCCGCAATCGGCCACGGAAGCCACTCGGTCACGGAGGAACGAATGCCCGAAGCAACGTCAGGCGGAACCGACATCTTTGAGATCATGCACACCTTGCGGGCGATGCGGCGGCTGAAGCCCGACCCGGTGCCCGACGATCTGATCCGCAAGATCCTGTTGGCCGGCCAGGCGGCGGCGAGCGGCGGCAACACCCAGCGGTGGCGCTTTCTGGTGCTGAAGGACCCGGCGAAGAAAAAGGCGGTGCAGGTTTATTACAAGAAGGCGTTCGACGAGGTTGTCGGCCCGCGCTATGCGTCGAGCCCGCCGCCGCCCGGCTCGGACCCGGCCCGCTACCAGCGCCAGCACTCGGCGGTCGAATACCTGACCGACCATTACCACGAGGCGCCGGTGTGGATCGTCGCCTGCCTCGAGGACGGCGCCAATCCGGGGCGCACGGCCGGCTCGTCGATCTACCCGGCGGTGCAGAACATGCTACTGGCGGCGCGTGCGCTCGGCCTCGGCTCGACCCTGACCACCCGGCACACCGCCTATGAGAAAGAGGTCGACGCGGCGATGGGCATCCCCGCCGGCTTCCATTCCTATGCGATCCTGCCGATCGGCTACCCGATGGGGCGCTTCGGCCCGGTTGGCCGCGGCCCGCTCTCCGATGTCGTCTATCTCGACGGCTGGGGCAAATCCTATCCGGGCATCTGATCCAGGGAGGGACAACATGGCCAGGATCACTCCGGTCACCGGAAAGGCCGACGTGCCGGCCGAGCAGCACCACGTCGTGGACGAGGTCGTCAAGGTGTTCGGCAATGTACGCGGCCCGTTCAGCGTCATGCTGAAGAGCCCGAAGCTCGCCGAGCGAGTGCTGCCGCTGGTGACCTTTTTCCGCGAGGGCAGCGTGGTCGAGGCGAAGCTGCGCTCGCATGCGATCCTCGCCGCGGTGCGCGAAAAGGAAGCTGCCTATGTGTGGGCGGCCCAGGTCGGGGCGGCGCGCCGGGCCGGCGTGCCGGACGCCACGATCGACCTCATTCGCGCCAAGGGCGACCCCGCCTCCTTGCCCGCCGACGAGCGCGATGTCGTCACCTACACGCGCCAGTTGATCCGCACCAACCGGGTCGATCAGGCGCTGTTCGACCGGCTCAAAGAGCGGCATGGCGAGCAGTGGCTGGTCGAATTGACCGGGGCGGCGAACTATTTCGCCTTCCTCTCCGGCATGGTCAACGCGTTCGAGGTGCCGGCTCCGCCCGACGGCGACAAGCTGCCGGGCTAGCGGATTATCAGGGGATTGTCATTCCGGGGCGCGGGCTCCGCTTGCGGAGCCCGGAACCCAAGAACACAGGATTGCGAGATCGAGGCGCGGCCGGTGTTCATAGGTTCCGGGTCTGGGCTGCGGCCATCCCGGAATGACGGTCGCTGGAGATTGTGGCATTTTCTTCCAGCTCTCGCAGCTGCATTGGCATGAAGGCGCGCGGGCTGATCCTCGCCGCCCCGGCTTCGGGCAGCGGCAAGACGCTCGTCACTGCCGGCCTGTTGCGCCATCTGCGTCGACGCGGGCTGCGGGTCGCGGCGGCCAAGGCCGGCCCCGATTTCATCGACCCCACTTTTCATGCCGCGGCGAGCGGCGGGACGTGCGTCAACCTCGACCCGTGGGCGATGCGGCCGGAAACCCTGGCCGCGCGCGTCGCGGCGCTGGAAGCCGCCGCCGAGATCGTGCTGTGCGAAGGGGTGATGGGCCTCTTCGATGGCGCCGGAGCCGACGGCGAAGCGGGCTCGACCGCTGAATTGGCGCAGCGCACCGGCTGGCCGGTGGTGCTGGTCGTCGATGCGCGCGGGCAGGGCGCCTCGGTCGCCGCCCTGCTGCGCGGTTTTGCCTCTCACCGGCCTGGGACGCCGCTCGCCGGCGTGATCTTCAACCGAGTCGCGAGCCAACGGCATCGCGCGCTGCTCGCCGGCGCGGCAGCCCGGCACCTGCCCGGTCTCGCTATGCTCGGCGCACTCCCCGCCGACCCGGCGCTGGCCCTGCCGTCGCGCCATCTCGGCCTGGTTCCGGCCGGCGAAACCGCGGCGGCCGGGGCGGTGATCGACCATGCCGCGGCGCAAATCGGCGTGTCGTTCGATATCGACCGGCTGCTGCGGCTGGCGCGCCCGTCGCTGCTCGGCGGCGCTGACGGCGGCAACGCTCCAAATCTTCCGCCGCTCGGCCAAAGCATCGCCGTCGCCCGCGATGATGCGTTCCGCTTTGTCTATCCGGCTATGCTCGACGGCTGGCGCTGCGACGGCGCCGAGCTCAGCTTTTTCTCACCGCTCGCCGATGAGCCGCCCGACCGCGGCGCCGCTGCGGTCTATCTGCCGGGCGGCTATCCCGAGCTGTGGACCGGCCGCATCGCCGGCGCCAGCGCGTTCATCGGCGGCCTGCGCCGGGCCGCAGCCGACGGCAAGCCGGTTTACGGCGAGTGTGGCGGCTACATGGTGCTGGGCGAGGCGCTGTTCGACGCCGCCGGCCGCCGCCACCCGATGGCCGGGCTGCTGCCGCTGGTCACGAGCTTTGCCGAACGCCGCCTGTCGCTCGGCTATCGCGGCGCGACCCTGCTGGGCGACGGGCCGCTCGGCGCCGAAGGCGCGTGCTTCCGCGGCCACGAATTCCACTACGCAACGGTGATCCGCGAGGGGGTGGCCGACAGGCTATGGTCGGTGGCCGACGCCGCCGGGGCCGACCTCGGTCGGTGCGGGTTGCGGCGAGGCTCGGCGTTCGGCTCGTTCATTCACCTGATCGACCGTGCGGCGGCGTGACGACGAGAAAGGTGCAGCAGGCGCACCAACCCGCTTGCGCAATCGGCTCAGAGACGAAAGGCTTTGTCAAAGCGCCTCGCCTGCGCGCTAACAAATTCTCGACAAAGGCAGGGAAATGGCGGGCTTGCGTGACGTCTCCTTTAGTCTTGCGCGGCCGCGCGGCGAATCGGCGCTATCCGAGATCGGGCGGCAGGCGGTGGCGCTCGACCTCGGCGCCCCGGTGGCGATCCGGGTCAGCCCGCGGGCGCGGCGAGTTGGGCTGCGTATCGATGCGGCCCGGCGCCGCGTCGAGCTGGTGTTGCCGCGCGGCGTCCCGGCCGAATTGGGCCTGCGTTTTCTCAGAGACAAGCGCCAATGGATCGCCGCCCGGCTCGAGGCGCTGCCGCGCCCGGTGCCGTTTGTCGAGGGAGCAATTGTCCCGGTGCTGGGCGCGCCGCATCGAATCCGCCGCTGGTTCGACGCAGCGGCGCCGCCGGTGACCATCGCCGATGGCGAGATCCGCGTCCGCGGCGATCCGGCACATATCCCGCGCCGGGTGCGCGACCATCTCGCTTCCCTCGCCCTTGACGAGCTGGCGCGCCGCGCCCCCCCGCTTGCCGCACGTATCGGGTATAAGATCGCGCGGGTCAGCGTGCGCGACACCCGGAGCCGCTGGGGCAGCTGCTCGTCGGGCGGAAATCTGTCGTTCAGCTGGCGGCTGATCTTTGCCCCGGAGGCGGTCGTCGCCTATGTCGTCGCCCACGAGGTGGCGCACCTGGCCGAGATGAACCACGGCCCCCGCTTCTGGCGGTTGGTCGAGAGCCTCTCGCCGGGCAACGCCGCGCCGCGCGCCTGGCTCGACCGCCACCGCGCCCAATTGCTCTCTTACGGCTGACCCTGGGCGGTTGCATCAGCTCGGGAATCGCTCCGCTCGCGCATGATCCATACCAGGAGGGCGAGGCCGGGCACGCAGGCGAGGGTGCTGAGCAAAAAGAACGGGCCCCAGCCGAAGAGGTCGGCGAGCGCGCCGCCGGAGGCCGAGAGGGTGGTCCGGCCGACCGCCGCCAACGACGACAGCAGCGCGTACTGGGTGGCAGTAAAGGCGATGTTGCAGAGGCCGGAGAGATAAGCGACGAACGCCGCCGAGCCCATCCCGCCGGTCAAATTCTCGATCCCGATGGTCAATGCCAGCACCGGCACGTTGTGCCCGACCCAGGCCTGCAGCGCGTACATCAGATTCGACAGCATCTGCAGCACGCCACAGACCAGGAGGGCGCGCATGATGCCGAGCCGCAACACGATGACGCCGCCGAGGGCGAGCCCGGCGAGGCTGGCGGTGAACCCGTACACCTTGCCGATACTGGCGACCTCGACCTTGGTAAAGCCGAGCGACACGTAGAGCGGGTTCGACATCGTGCCGGCCAGCGCGTCGCCGAATTTGTAAAGGACGACAAAGGCGAGAATCGTCAACGCGCCGCGCCGGGTCAGCATGTCGCGGAACGGGGCGAGGACCGCGCGCTCCAGCCAGGCGGCGACCCGGCCGAGGGCGGTATCGCCGGGCAGAGCCTCGGGCGGGCGCACGCCGCCCGGCTCGGGGGTGAGCCACACCGTGGCCATGCCGACCAGCATCAGCGCCGCCATCAGCCCATAGGCAAACCGCCAACCGGCAAAGCTCGCGGCGTAGAGCGCGCCGGCCGAAGCCGCCAGCATGCCGAAGCGGTAGCCCCATTGGGTCGCGGCCGCACCGGCACCCTGCTCCTCGGGGCGCAGCAATTCGATGCGATAGGCGTCGATGACGATGTCTTGGCTCGCCGACAGAAACGCCACGGCGAGTGCTGCGAGGGCGGTCAGCCCCGGTGCGGTTCGCGGGTCGGCGAGGCCGAGCGCCAGGATCGCCGCGGCCAGCAGGGGCTGGATCGCCAAGGCCCAGCCGCGTCGCCGCCCGAGCCGCGAGGTAAACAGCGGGATCGGCAGCCGGTCGATCAGCGGCGACCATAGAAACTTGACGCTGTAGGGCACGCCGACCAGGGCGAAGAGCCCGATCTCGGTGCGCGAGACGCCCTCTTCGGCCAATCGGAACGACAATGTCGCAAAGGTCAAGGCGAGCGGCAGCCCGCTCGAAAATCCCATCAGCAGGACCGCGATCAGCCGCGGCTCGCGGTAGACCCTGAGCGAGGAAAACCAGCCGGCCGCGGGCGTTCTAGAAGTGCCTAGCAGATCCGCCGAGCGCCCCCTCTCCGCCTCTGGCGGCGGAGAGGGTTGGGGTGAGGTGGGGGAAGCGTCAGCCTCGGACTGTAGCGGCACCCACCTCACCCTCCCCATCGCTGACGCGATGGGTCCCCGCCCTCTCCCCCCATTGGGCGGAGAGGGCGTCTTTGCGGGGTTCGCAGCAGCCGGTGCAGGTGACCGATCACGCTAAGCACGCAAAACCAAGGCTGGACCGATGATCGGCGAAAGCCGATTACGGGCCGGGCTTCGGCGCGGCTTTCTCGGCGTCGGCAGCGACCTGCATCTTGACGATCTTGTCGGGGTCGGTGACCGCGCCATTATTGGCCGGGTCGCCCTTTTTGAGCTGGTCGATGTACTGCATGCCGGAGGTGACCTTGCCCCAGATCGTGTATTGGCCATCGAGCGAGGGGGCGGGCGCGAACATGATAAAAAACTGGCTGTCGGCGCTGTTCGGGTCCGAGGTGCGGGCCATCGCCACCGTGCCGCGCACGAACGGCTCTTTCGAGAACTCGGCCTTGAGCGGATGACCCGAGCCGCCGGTGCCGTTGCCGTTGGGGTCGCCGGTCTGCGCCATGAAGCCGTCGATCACCCGGTGAAACACGAGCCCGTTGTAAAAGCCGCGGCGCACCAGCGCCTTGATCTGGGCGCAGGTCGCCGGCGCCAGATCGGGCCGCATGTCGATCACGACGCGCCCGGCCGGCACGTCGAGGTAGATCGTGTTTTCGAGGTCTGCTGCCATCGCCCTGCCTCCAATAACGAGCGCGGCGATCAGCATGACGAGCCGGCCCAACACTGCCATCAAACTTGATCCTGGATCGGGGATAGGGCGGCGAGCTTAGCCGAAGCGCCGCCGGCGCGAAAGCAGCTCAGCTTCGCCGCTCGTACCAGCCGCCGCGGCGAAAGCGGTCGAGATAGGTCGGCAGGATGCCCTCGACCGCGGTCGGCGTCAGGCCGAGCGCGGCCAAGGTCATTGCACCGGAGGAGACCACGTTGTCGCGCTTCAGGAGCTCGACCTGGTCGGGGGTCAAGGGCGGGTTCGGCAGGATCGCCATCAGCCGCGCCTGGAACGCGGCGAGGCCAAACGGCAGGTCTAAGAGCAGGCGCTTGCGGCGAATCTCGGCGAGCAGCAGCTCGATCAACTCGCGGAAGCTATAGATTTTCGGACCGCCGAGCTCATAGGTGCGCCCTGCCGTCGCCGGGTCGTCGAGGCACTTGACCACCGCGTCGGCGACGTCGCCGACATAGACGGGCTGAAACCGGGTCTCGCCGCCGCCGATCAGCGGCAACACCGGCGAGATCATCGCCATCGCCGCGAAGCGGTTGAAGAACTGGTCCTCGGGGCCGAACACCACCGAGGGGCGCAGGATCGTCACCGTCGGGAACGCGTCGCGCACCGCGGCTTCGCCCGCCGCCTTGGTGCGCGCATAGGCCGAAGTCGAGCGCGAATCGGCGCCGATCGCCGAGATATGGACAAAGCGCTCGATCCCGGCCTCGCGCGCCAGCCGGGCGAGCCGCGCCGGTCCGGTGTGGTGCACCCGATCGAAGCGCTGCGGCCCGCTCTCGCGCAGGATGCCGACGCAATTGACCAGCGCCTCGTTGCCGGCGAGGAAGGCCGGCAGCACCTCTTCGTCGCCGATCTCCAGGTTCAACGCCGCGATCTGCCCGACATTGCCCTGCGGCATCAGAAACCTGGCCCCCTCGGCGCGGCGGCAGCCGACGGCGATCACATCGCCGCGCGCGGCCAGCCGCTGCACCACGTAGCGGCCGATAAAGCCCGACCCGCCCAAGACCGCGCTCCGGCGATTTCTCATCGGTCCTCCGGCGATGCACCGCCAGCCCTATGCCCCGGCGCGGGCCTTCTATAACGCAACGCGCGCATCGCCGAAAGGCGGCGCCCTTCTCGCCGGCGACGCGTTGCATTAGAACCCGTGGCCTTAGAGCCGTGGCCTTGCGGGGCAAAGCTGTTTTGGAGAAAGCGCGATGGCGGATCGGTCGGTGTTGAGCAACGAATACAGCGTGCCGGAGCGGATGAAGGCCTGGGTGCTGGGCGGCCCCAATGAGATCCTGCCGGTCGAGAAGCCGGTGCCGCTTCCGGGTGCGGCCGAGGTGCTGGTGCGGATCGACGCGGTGGCGGTGTGCGCGACCGATCTCGAAATCATCCGCCACGGTCTGCCGGCGATGGTTGATGGCGGGCTGCCGTTCCACAAGAATTTGACGATCGGCCACGAATACATGGGGACCGTGGTCAAGCTCGGGCCGGCGGTCGACGAATATGCAGTCGGCGAGCGGGTCACCGTCGAAGTCCATGCCGGGTGCGGCCGCTGCGCCCGCTGCCGCCAGGGCATGTACACGGCGTGCCTGAACTATGGCGATCTGGCAAAGGGGCACCGCGCCAACGGCTTCACCACCGATGGCGGCTTCGCCCAATACGCGGTCAACAACGTCAACACCCTGGTCCACGTGCCAGACGACATGAGCGATGCCGAGGCAACCCTCGTCGTCACGGCCGGCACCTCGATGTACGGGCTCGACGTATTGGGCGGGCTGATTGCCGGCGAGGGCGTGGCGGTGACCGGGCCGGGGCCGATCGGGCTTTTGGGCGTCGCGGTCGCCAAGGCGCTCGGCGCCGACCCGGTGATCCTGACCGGCACCCGCGACACGCGGCTCGAGCTCGGCCGAAAGCTCGGCGCCGACCACGTCGTCAACGCCCGCGAGGAGGATGCCGTCGCCGCGGTCAAGCGCTTGACCGGCGGCAAGGGCGTCCAGTTCGTCGTCGAATGCTCGGGCGCGCCCGAGGCATTGAACGAGGCGGCGCAGATGGTCGACCGCGGCGGCCGGATCTGTCTCGCCGCCTTCCCGAGCGAGAAGGTGCCGGTCGACCTCGCCTATCTGGTGCGCAACAACATCTACGTCTACGGGATCCGCGGCGAGGGCCAGAGCGCCACTCACCGGGCGATGGCGCTGATGAAGCAGAAGCGGTTCGACGCGCGCCTGATCCACACCCACACCTTCCCACTCGACGAATTGCCGACCGCGCTGAAATACGCCCGCGAGCGGATCGACGACGCGATCAAGGTGGTGGTCAAGGCGAACGGCTGATTCGCGATCCTGGTGTCCGCCCGGTATTTCCTCGCCAGAATTTGCGCACGACGGACAAATGTCGAACCCGCTCAGGCCAGGCGATCATTATATCTTGCGCAAATTGTGCAGCGAATTGCTGCCGTGGATGATCGGCGGACGGGTGGCGAGGCGCCAGTGGTTCGTCGTTTTGGCGGGCGTCTATGCTTATGGAGGCGAGCTTGCTGCGGCGCTCGCCGGTCTCGGCATCGGCGGCCCGATCATTGCCGCCTTCGAAGAAAAGGAGCCGCCGGGGCAGAACGCGCTCGACACGCTGCGCAAGACCCTGCCCGGGTGGTGGTTTGCGCTGGGTCTGGTTGCGCTCGCGCTGTGGGTCGTCATTCGGATAGTGGTCAGGCGACAGGACGCGGTCGCTCGGGCGCTTTACGCACGGGATTGCGACAAGGCGATGCAGAGACTGTACGCTGAACTCTGGCATGCGTTGCCCGACGCAAACCCGCTCCCTCGGATCACACCGCTGCAGGAGGCCTTGCAACGCGCCGTCGGCGATGCAATTGACAAGAGCGTCTGGCCGTGGAACCCGCCGCAACCTCGCGGCCGCGCAATGGAGGTGGAGCTGGCGAGACAGGTCGGCGAAATTCGCGCCAGCTTCATGGCCGGATGGGCGCCCCCGCCGGCGGGAGGGATCTAAACCATGGCCGATGACAGCCCCAAGCTGACCGTGCGCTTGGAGACGGACGCGCAGGGAAACCCGACGGTCATCCACCAGGACGAGCAGCGCCGTTACAAAATCGTTTTCGAGGTCGAGAATGCGCCGCTTGACGCCTACGCGGCGACGTTCGAGCTCGATCCATCGTTTTCCTGGGATCCTGTCCGCATGCTGCCGCCGGAAAGCGTCGGAAAGTTCCGGCTCGAAACGACGACTTACGGAGACTACCCGCTCGTCGTTCGCCTCCATCGCGCGAAAGCGGAGGATGTGGTCCTCAAAGAGGGTGTGGCGCGCGGATTGAGACGTGCGCGCGAATCGATGCCCGGCAACGCCGAAATCGACACGGCCCTCGCCGACATCGCGGATCATTAGAGTTCGAAAAGTCTCCCGGACACGGTCAGCTACTCCGCCGCGGTCTTGGTCCGCTCGTCGGCTCGACCGATTGCCGGCGGCATGCCGAACAGGCGCTCTTTGACCCCGTCGCGCAGGCGCTGAAAGACGACGTAGAGGCCCGGGATCAGGAAGATCCCGAAGACCGAGGCGGCGAGCATGCCGAAAAACACCGAGGTGGCGACCGCGTGGCGGGTGGCGGCCCCGGCGCCCCCGGCGACCAACAGCGGCACCAGGCCGAGGATGAAGGCGAACGAGGTCATCATCACCGCGCGGAACCGCGCCCGCGCGCCATAAAGGGCGGCATCGGCGACGGCCCGCCCGTCGCGGCGCGCCTGCATCGCGAATTCGACGATCAGGATCGCGTTCTTAGCGGCCAGCGCGATCAGCACGACGATGCCGATCTGGGCGAACACGTCGTTTGGCAGCCCGGTCGCCAGCAGCCCGCCCAATGCCCCGGCCAGCCCGATCACGATCGAGACGATGACCGCGGCCGGCATCGACCAGGATTCATAGAGCCCGACCAGCACCAGATAGGCGAACAGCACGGCGAGCCCGAGGATCATCCCGGTCTGGCTGCCGGCGATCTTTTCCTGGTATGCGGTGCCGCTCCACGAAAAACCGAAGCCCGGCGGCAGGGTCGCGCTGGACACCTGCTCCATCGCCGCCAAGGCCTGGCCCGAGGAATAGCCCGCCGCCGGCCGGCCCTGGATCGTCACCGCGCGCAGATTGTCGTAGCGGTAGATGTAGCCGGGGCCGAGCACGGTCTTGACGGTGGCCAGTGTGCGCAGCGGCACCAGCGCCCCGTTGGCGGCGCGGACGTTCACCTCGAAGATGTCTTCGACATCCATGCGCTGCTTGGTCTCGGCCTGCAGCATGACCTGCCAGGTGCGGCCGAACTTGTTGAAGTCGTTGACGTAATATCCGCCGAGAGCGGCTTGCAGCGCAGTGAAGATGTCGTTGATGCCGACGCCCAGGGTGGCGGCGCGCTCGCGATCGATATCGAGCCGAATGAGCGGCGTCGAGGCGCCGTAGGTGGTGAACACCCCGGCCAGCGCCGGGTTGGCGTTGGCCGCCTGCACCAGGCCGCGCGCGACCGCGGCCATCTCGCCGGCCGGCGCCCCGGTGTAGGACTGCAGCTGGTACTCGAACCCGGCGCCGGTGCCGAGCCCGATGATCGGCGGCAGGTTGAACGGCACCACGATCGCCGCCGGGATCTGGGCGAACTGCCCGCGCAGACGGTCGAGGATCCCCCAAACGCTCTCAGCCTTGGCGCCGCGCTCGGCGAACGGCTTCAAGGTGACGAAGAACGTCGCCTTGTTCGCCTGGGCGATGCCGTCGAGCATGCTGAAGCCGACGATCGAGGTGACCCCGGCCACCCCCGGTACCGCCTTGGTGAGGCGCTCAACGTCGCCGGCCACCGCGGCGGTGCGGTTGATCGAGGCGCCCTCGGGCAATTGGGCCTCGATCAGAAAGGCACCCTGGTCCTCCTCGGGCAGAAACCCGGCCGGCACCAGGCGCCCGAACCACAGGGTCAGTCCGACCGCGACCCCGACAACCGCCACGGTCAGCAGCATTCGCGGCGCGATCCGGGCGACGACCCCGGCATAGCCCTTCTGCATCCGGTCGATGCCGCCCTGCATCGCGCGCACCACCCGCCCGGGCGGCGGGCCGTGGCGCAGCAGCAGGGCGCACAAGGCCGGCGACAGGGTCAGCGCGTTCAACGCCGAGATCAGCATCGACACCGACACTGCGACCGCGAATTGCTGATAGAGCTTGCCGACGATGCCGGGGATGAAGGCGACCGGCACGAACACCGACAGCAGCACCAGGGTGATGGCGATGATCGGTCCGGTGATCTGGGTCATCGCCAATTTGGTCGCCTCGGCCGGGCTGAGCTCGGGGTGCTCTGCCATGATATGTTCGACCGCCTCGACCACGACGATCGCGTCGTCGACAACGATGCCGATCGCCAGCACCAGCGCCAAGAGCGAGATCGTGTTGGCAGAGAACCCCATCGCCAGCATCACCGCGAAGGTGCCGACCAGAGCCACCGGGACGGCGACGATCGGCACCAGGGTGGCGCGCAGCCGGCCGAGAAAGACGAACACCACCGCCGCCACCAGGGCGAAAGCCTCGAACAGGGTGATGACGACCTTCTTGATCGTGCTAGTGACGAAGATCGTGGTGTCGTAGGAGACCTCCCAGGTCATGTCCTCGGGAAATCTCTGGGCCATCTCGGTCATCGCCCGGCGCACCCCGGCCGCCGTCGTCACTGCGTTCGCGCCCGGCGCCAGATAAACCGCCAGTGCCGCGGCGGGCTCGCCGTTGAAGCTGGAGAACACATCGGCCGATTGCGCGCCGAGATCGACCCGGGCCACGTCGCGTACCCGGATCAGCGAGCCCGAGGGCAGGGCGCGCACGATGATCGCGCCGAACTCCGCCGGGGTTTCGAGCCGGCCTTGGGTCGTCAGCGGGATCGCCCGCTGCTGCGCGTCGATGACCGGGGCGCCGCCGATGCGGCCGACCGCGGCCTGGATGTTCTGCGCCCGCACCGCGGCGATCACGTCCTGCGGGGTCAGCCCGAGTGCCGTCAGCCGGTCCATGTCGAGCCAGATGCGCATCGCATAGTCCTGCTGGCCGAACAGGCTCGCCTCGCCGACGCCGGGCACCCGGTTGATCGCGTCGCGAATGTTGATCGTCACGTAATTCGACAAAAACAGGCTGTCGTAGGTCGCCTTGGGCGAGCGCACGACCAGCACCTGCAGGATCGCCGAGGATTTCTTCTCGACGACGACGCCGTTCTGCTGCACCTCGGAGGGCAGGCGCGACAGCGCGCGCTGCACCCGGTTCTGCACGTTGACCGTGTTGGTTTCCGGGTCGGAGCCGACCGCGAACGACACGGTCAGGCTGTACGAGCCGTCATTCCCCGAGGTCGAACGCATATAGAGCATGCCGGGGACGCCGTTGACCTCGCGCTCGATGACCTGGGCGACGGTCTGCTCGACGACTTCGGCATTGGCGCCGGGATAGCTCGTCGACACCGACACCTCGGGCGGGACGATGTCGGGGAACTGCGCCAGCGGGATGGCGGCGAGCGCGATCAGCCCGGCGAGCGTGATCAGCACCGAAATGACGATCGCCAGCCGCGGCCGGTCGACGAAGATTGCCGAGATCATCTGGTCGCTATCCGCTTGGTGCCGTCGATCAGGCCGGCGATCAGGCCGGTGGCGCCGGGCTCGGCACCACCACCATGCCGGGGCGCACCCGCGCCTGCCCCTGCACGATGACGCGGTCGCCGGCGGCGAGGCCTTTTTTGACGATTGCGGTCCCGTCGCGCTGCATTTCGACCTCGACCCGGCGCATCTCGACCTTGTTCTGCGGGTCGACCGTCAAAACGTAGGACCCGGCCTGGTCCTCGGCGATCGCCGCTTGCGGGATCACCAGCGCCTCGACCGGCTTGCCGGCGACGAGGACGACCCGCACGCTCATGCCGTCGACCAGCATGTCCTTGGGATTGGGGAAGACCGCGCGCAGCGGCACCGCATCGGTCTGCGGATCGGCCTGCACGCCGACGAAGTCGATATGGCCGGGCGCGCTATAGGTCGAGCCGTCGGCGAGGCGCAGGCGGGCGACGATCGTGTCGAGCTCATGCTGCGGGGTGTCGCGGCGCGCCTCGATCAGCTGGCGCTGCGGGACATTGAAGACGATTTGGATCGGGTCCTCTTTGACCACGGTCGCCAGGGTGCCGCTGTCCGGGCCGACGAGGTTGCCGGGCGAGAATGTGGCCTGGCCGATGCGGCCGGCGATCGGGCTCTTGATCTGGGTGTAGGACAGATCGACCTCGGCCGCCTCGGCCGCGGCATTGGCCTGGTCGAGCGCGGCGCGGTCCTTAAGCAGCACTGATTCGCGCTGGTCGAGCTCTTTTTGTGGGATGGTCTTGGTCTTGATCAGCTCGCGTCCGCGCCGGGCTTGCAGATCGGCGTAGGTGAGAGCGGCGGCGGCGGCGGCGACCTCGGCCTTGCGTTGGTCCAGCACCGCCTTGAATGGCGCCGGATCGAGGGTGAAGACGGTCTGGCCCTGTGGCACCCGATCGCCTTCCTTGAACAGGCGGGGCCCCAGATAGCCCGAAACCCGGGCGCGCAGATCGACCTTGTCGACCGCCTTGACCCGGCCGACGAACTCGGCGGTGGGCGAGGTGTCGCGCTGCTGCGCAGCGGCGACCAGCACCGCCGGCGGCGCCGGTTGCGCCAGCCCCGGCGCCACCAGCCCGGCCCAACCGGCGAGCAGGATCGCCAGCGGGCGCCAGCGCGGCCAGCCGGCGCGCAAAATGCCGGCGCAAAGTTTTGCCATGATCACAGGTTCCGATTCGCCCCCGAAGCGGCGCCGGCAGCAGCCCTCGGCCGATCTCGGGCCGCAGGATTGCCGGCGCAGCAGCTGACAGAAAAGCGGCAAAGCATAGCATCATGCCGGTCATCGACCAAGCGACAGAGAGGTTTGGCTTTGGCGCGTTGACATCGGCCGGGGCCGGGCTTATCTCCGCAAGTTCCGAGAGGCCCAGGTGGCGGAATTGGTAGACGCGCTAGATTCAGGTTCTAGTGGGCGATTGCTCGTGGAAGTTCGAGTCTTCTCCTGGGCACCACTCGGCAACGCCGCCGTCCATGACGGTGGCGCCCATGACGGGGGCGAATGACTTACCGGGTTTATCAGGGCGACCTGCCCGAGGGCGTCGAATTCGGCGAGGCGGTGGCGATCGACACCGAGGCGATGGGGCTCAACCCCTATCGCGACCGGCTGTGCCTGGTGCAGCTTTCGGGCGGCGACGGCGACGCCCAACTGGTGCAGTTCGCTCCCGGCTGCTACGAGGCGCCGCGGCTGCGCCGGCTGCTCGCCGATCCCGACGTCACCAAGTTGTTTCATTTCGCGCGCTTCGATCTGGCCATGCTATATTATTACCTTGGCGTCATGGCGCAGCCGGTTTATTGCACGAAGATCGCCTCGCGCCTGGCGCGCACCTTCACCGACCGGCACGGCCTGCGCGATCTGTGCAAGGACGTGCTGAGCATCGATCTGTCCAAGCAGCAGCAGAGCTCGGACTGGGGTGCGGCCAACCTGACCGACGAGCAGCTGCGCTATGCCGCCTCCGACGTCCTCCATCTGCACGCGCTTCGCCGCCGGCTCGACGCCATGCTGATCCGCGAAGGCCGTGACGCCTTGGCCCGAGCCAGCTTCGAGTTTCTGCCGCACCGCGTGCTGCTTGATCTCGGCGGCTGGGCGGAGCAAGACATTTTTGCGCACTGAGCGCTCAATCGGGAAAGAGAGGCTCGCGACGCTATCAATCCTCAGAGATGGGTCGATCCCCAGAGTCGGCCGGGCCGCCGGGTGGCGATAAGCCAGGCCCTGGTCGCCGCCGAAGCGGCAGCGGTGCAGCGGGAATCGCGCCGACCGGATGGCGCTACGAGCGACATCGCGGTTGCGCGCCGGGTGATCCGCGCCGAAATCAGCGGCCTCGAAGGGCTGGCTGACGGGCTTGACGATGGGTTTGGCGCGGCAGTCGGGTTGTGCGCGGCGGTGCGCGGGCGGATCGTCGTCACCGGGGTCGGCAAGAGCGGCCATGTCGGCCGCAAGATCGCCGCCACCCTGGCCTCGACCGGAACCCCGGCGCAGTTTGTCCATGCCGGCGAGGCGAGCCACGGCGATCTCGGCATGATCGGGGCCGAGGATGCGATCGTCGCCCTGTCGAATTCCGGCGAGACCGCGGAGCTCGCCGACATCATCGCCTATTCGCGGCGCTTTGGGATTGCGCTGATCGCGGTGACCGGCGGCGGCGGGTCGACGCTCGCCGCGGCGGCCGATGCGGTCCTGCTGCTGCCGGCCGCGGCCGAGGCCTGCCCGATGGGCCTCGCGCCAACCACCTCGACGACGGCGATGATGGCGCTCGGCGATGCGCTCGCCATCGCCCTGCTCGAGCGCCGGAATTTTTCGTCCGCCGATTTTCGCGTGCTGCATCCGGGCGGCCGGCTCGGCCGGCGCCTGCTGCGGGTGGCCGACATCATGCACGTCGGCGGCGACATCCCGCTGGTCTCGCCCGCGGCGCCGATGTCCGAGGCGATCGTGGTGATGACCTCGAAGAGTTTCGGCTGCCTCGGCGCCTGCGACGGCGACGGGCGGCTGATCGGCGTCGTGACCGATGGCGATCTGCGCCGGCACATGGGCGATGCGCTGCTGGCCCGCACGGTGGCGGAGATCATGCACCGCACGCCGCGGACGATCACCGCCGCGGCACTCGCCGCCGAGGGCTTGGGGCTGATGAACCGAACCGCGATCACCTCGCTGTTCGTGGTCGACGACGACGGCCGGCCGGTCGGCTTCCTGCACATGCACGACTGCCTGCGCGCCGGGATCGCGTGACAGCGGCGCGATGAGGTCGCTCGAACAGCAAGCCGAACCGGGCCCGGCCGTCGCTGCGGTGCGGCGCCGGCAGGATCAGCCGCAGCAGGGCCCGTACCTGGCCGCCGACCGCTACAGCCGGCGCGTCTCCCTGCTCAAGCGGGTGTTGCCGGCGATCGGGGCCGCCATGCTGTTGCTGGTGGCGGCGTGGCCGCGGCTCGGCCCGCTCGTGGACAGCGTGCGCCTGGTCCAGCCCGCGATCGACCTGCGCGAGGCGCGCGAGCTCAAAATGCTCGACCCGCGCTATGCCGGGATCGATCGGCAGAATCGGCCGTACGTCGTGACCGCCGCGGTCGGCCGCCAAGTCTCGAACCGCAGCGACCTGATGTCGCTCGAACGGCCGCGCGCGGTCATGATCGTGCATGGCGGCGCCAAAGTGGTGCTGAGCGCCGCGACCGGGATCTACCAATCGCAGGCGAAGCTGCTCGATCTATTCAACGACGTCACCTTGACCCACCAGAACGGGACCCGGTTTGTGACCGGCCGCGCCCACGCCGATCTAGCCGACAATACCGCCGAAGGCCACGAGCCGATCCAGGGCCATGGGCCGTCGGGCGATGTCTGGGGGCAAGGTTTCCGCATCCTCGACAATGGCAACACCATCGTCTTCACCGGCCATTCGCACGTTGTGCTCAAAGGCAGCAAGCCGGGCCAGGCGGCGGCGGCGCCCGCGGCATTGCCGGCCAGGGTCGCGAACGCCGCGGCGCAGATCGAAGCCGCCGCAACCCCGGCTCACGCCGCAGCGCCCGATGCCTGGCGACCCGCAGCCGTTGCCCGCAGCAGAGCGGTCGCCAGCCATCGCCTCGCAGCCAGACAGCACTCGGCCAACACACACCGGGCCACCAGCCGGCCTACCGCCAAGAGCCATACGGCGAAACGGCCGATCGAGCACCGGCCCGCCAAAGTCGAGAAGCGCAATGACGGCTGAGTCCGGAGCAGGCGCCGCGGTCACGCGGCACCGGCGCCGGGCGCCCGGGCGCGCGATCATGCCGCACGCCGCCGTGCTGCTAGCCGCGCTGGTGTTCGGTTCGCTCTCCGCCGCAGCGCAGGGGCTGAGCTTCGGCGGCCCCTCGACCGACAATCGCCCGATCGATATCACCGCCGATCAGGGCATCGAGTGGCAACAGCAGGCACAGGTCTATATCGCCCGCGGCAACGCCGTGGCCACGCGCGGCACCACCGCGGTGCACGCCGATACCTTGACCGCGCATTACCGCCCGAGCAAAAGCAAGACCGCCGAAGGCGGCAACGAGGTCTATCGGCTCGACGCCGACGGCCATGTCGTGATCAAGGGGCCGAGCCAGACGGTGGTCGGCGACCAGGCGGTCTACGATGTCGACCGGCAGATTGCGATCATCACCGGCAAGACGTTGAAGATGACCACGCCGACCGATTTGGTGACCGCGCGCGACAGTCTCGAATGGTATGACGCGCAGCAGATCGCGGTCGCCCGCGGCGACGCGATCGCCAGCCGCGCCGACAAGCACATCCGGGCCGACGTGCTGACCGCGCATATGACCAAGACGCCCGGCCCGGCCGCCGCTGGCCCGGGTGCGGCCAAGCGCGGCGCCGACCTGCTCGGCCAGAACAGTTCGCCGGCCAAGCCGCGCCCGGCGCCGCAGAAGCCGGGCGGCTCGGTCGATCCGCTCGGCGCCGGCGGCCAGAGCTCGCGGATCAGCCGGGTCGACGCGCAGGGCCACGTCGTCGTCTGGAACGCGACCGATATCGGTCGCGGCGATTACGGGGTCTACAATGCCGATACCGGCATCGTCACCCTGCTTGGGAATGTGACGATCACCCGCGGGCAGGACGTCGTCAGGGGCCAGTATGCCGTCGTCGACCTCAACACCAACATCAGCCGGATCATGACCGTCGCCGCCAAGCCTGGGGCGCCGGCCCACCGGGTCGAAGGCCTTCTGGTGCGCCAGGACGCCGCCGCTGCGCCCGGCAGCCGGGCGGCCGCGGCCAAATCTGCCGCCGCCAAAACTGCGGTTAGCAAATCTGCGGCTAGCAAATCTGCGGCCGCTCAGGGTCGCTTGCCGCCATGAGCGCGACTGAAAGGCCGCGGCGCTCCGCCGGCCTCGACGCCGCCGCTGCCGACGACCGGCGGCCGCGTCTGGTCGCCGACAACCGCGCATCGCGCGGGCGCGCCATTGCCGAGCGCGGGCTGCAAGGCCACGGGCTCGGCAAGAGCTTCAAGCGGCGCCCGGTGTTGCGCGGCGTCAACGTGTCGGTCCAGCGCGGCGAGGCGGTCGGGCTGCTCGGGCCCAACGGGGCCGGCAAGACCACCTGCTTCTACATCATCACCGGGCTGATCGCCGCCGACACCGGGGTGGTCAGCCTCGACGGCCAGGACATCACCGATCTGCCGATGTACCGCCGCGCCCGGCGCGGCATCGGCTATCTGCCGCAGGAGGCCTCGATCTTCCGCGGCCTTACCGTCGAGCAGAACATCCGGGCGATTCTCGAGGTGGTCGAGCCCGATGCGGAGCGGCGCGAGGCGATGCTCGATTCGTTGCTGGCCGAGTTTTCGATCACCCATTTGCGCCGCGCCCCGGCGATGGCGCTGTCGGGCGGCGAGCGCCGCCGCTGCGAGATCGCCCGGGCCTTGGCGACCCAGCCCCATTTCGTGCTTCTCGACGAGCCGCTCGCCGGCATCGACCCGATCGCGGTCGGCGACATCCGCGATCTGATCGGCCACTTGAAGGATCGCGGGATCGGCGTGTTGATTACCGACCATAACGTGCGCGAGACGCTTGAAATCGTCGACCGCGCGTATATACTGCATGCCGGCCAGGTGCTGATGGAAGGGGAACCCGCCGCAATCGTCGCCGACGCCGACGTAAGACGGGTTTTCCTGGGCGAACGGTTTAGCCTATAAGCCGCTCCGAGCGGAGCGTGATGTGAACAGGATGGGTTTTTCCCAGCGGCTCGAGCTGCGCCAGTCGCAGGCGTTGGTGATGACGCCGCAGCTGCAGCAGGCGATCAAGATGCTGCAGCTCTCGAACCTCGAGCTGACCGATTTCGTCGATGCCGAAATCCAGCAGAACCCGTTGCTCGAACGGCGCGAGCCGACCACGGAGGAGGCGTCGCCCGCGGCCGCCCCGGCCGTCGCCGAAGAAATCGTCCCGGCGGCGCTGCCCGAGACCCTGCAGAACGATTTTGCTCCCGATGCGGCCGAGCATTGGCATGCCGCATCCGGTGCCGAGGGCGACGGGTCGGTCGATTTCGGCGGTGAGCCGCAGGCCTGGCACAGCCGCAACGGCGCACTGGGCAGCGAGGACCGCCCCGGCTTCGAGCAGACCGCGGCTCGGCCGCGCACCCTGCGCGAGCACGTGATCGAGCAGATCGGGACCGACCTGGTCGAGCAGGGCGACCAGCTGATCGCGCTGCACCTGCTCGACCTGCTCGACGAAACCGGCTATCTGCGCGGCGCGCTCGACGGCGTGGCGCTGCTGCTCGGTTGCCATCTCGCCCGGGTCGAGGCGGTTTTGGCCAGGCTCCAGCAGTTCGATCCCGCCGGCGTTTTCGCCCGCGACCTGCCGGAGTGCCTGGCGCTCCAGCTGCACGATCGCAACCGGCTCGATCCGGCAATGCAGGCCCTGCTCGACAATTTGCCGCTGCTGGCAACGCGCAATATCGCCGCGCTGATGCGCGTGTGCCAGGTCGATGCCGAAGACGTGGCCGGGATGATCGCGGAGATCAAATCCCTCGACCCGCGGCCCGGCCTCGCCTTCGACCCGCCGCTGGCGCAGCCGGTGGTGCCGGACATCCTGATGCGGGCGCATCCCGAGGGCGGCTGGATCGTCGAGCTCAATAGCGATACCCTGCCGCGGGTATTGGTTAACAACAAATACCATGCCCAAGTCAGCCGGGTGGCGCGCAACAAGGCCGAAAAGGATTACCTGACCGACCGGCTGCAGGCGGCGAACTGGCTGGTCAAGTCGCTGCACCAGCGGGCGACTACGATCCTCAAGGTCTCGGCCGAGATCGTCCGCCAGCAGGACGGGTTCTTTCGCCGCGGGGTGCAGTCGTTGCGGCCGTTGATCCTGCGCGACATCGCCGAAGCGATCGGCATGCACGAAAGCACGGTCAGCCGGGTGACCAGCAACAAGCACATGGCGACGCCGCGGGGGGTCTATGAGCTCAAGTATTTCTTTACCTCGTCGATCCCCGCTTCGAGCGGCGGCGAGGCGCATTCGGCGGAGGCGGTGCGCCATCTGATCCGCGGGTTGATCGATCGCGAGCCGGCGGCGGCCACCCTGTCGGACGAGCGCATCGTCGAGCTGTTGCAGCGCGACGGCGTCGATATCGCCCGGCGCACGGTCGCCAAATACCGGGAGGCGATGCGCATCCCGTCCTCGGTGGCGCGCCGCCGCGAAAAGCTGCTGGCGCTGTAGCTGGGCGGGCATATAGCCGGCCGGGCAAGTCCCCACGGTGTTGACGCCGGCAGCGCAGGCGCCTAGCGTATGGCGCTTGATCGCATCCGAGGTCATTCCCAATTTCGAATAGCGGGAGCGGGCGGCGGCTCCCGGTTACGAGCGGGAAGGGCAAATCAATTCATGCAGTTGACCCTCACCGGCCAGCACATCGAAATCGGCGGTGCGCTGCGCGCGCATGTCGAGGCGAGCCTCGGTTCGATCCTCGACCGCTATTTCAAGACGGCGATCGAAGCCCACGTCGTCTTGTCGAAGGAGGCCCATCTGACCCGGGCCGACATCGCCCTCCATGTCGGGCGCGGGATCGTCGTCAATGCCGGCGCCGCAGTCGGCGAAGCCTACACCGCATTCGACGCGGCGGCCGAGCGGCTGGCCAAGCAGCTGCGGCGCTACAAGCGGCGCTTGCGCGACCATCATGCCAAGGCCCACAACCCCCGCGATGGCGAACCGGCCGAAGCCCTGGAGCGCGCGCGAACCTACGTCTTGGCGCCGCAGGCGGAGGAAGCCGATGAGGAGGATCCCGCCGGCGGGCCCGCGGTCATCGCCGAAATCAGCACCGAGCTACCCCGCCTGACTGTCGGCGAGGCGGCAATGCGCATGGATCTGGCCGATGCGCCGGTGTTGCTGTTCCGCAATCGCTCGCACGGCGAGCTGAACCTCGTCTACCGTCGCGCCGACGGCAATATCGGTTGGATCGATCCCGAGCTCGACCCGGCGCGGCGCGCACGGCGAGAGCAGGCTCTGGCGCCAGCGGTTCGCTGATGGCCGAATCTTTTCGCTCGGGCGATCCGACGGGGGTCGTGAATCGGACCGTTTCGGCGAATTCGCGGCTCGGCCGCGAGGCTGTCGGCCCCGGTTCGCACGAGCACTGACGGGATCGCGCGGCCGAGCCATGGAGATCGCCGACCTGATCACGCCGCGGAGCGTGGTGGCCCAGCTGCGCGCGGCAAACAAGCGGCAAGCCCTGCAGGAGCTCGCCAAGCGCGCGGCGGCGATGACCGGGGTTAACGAGCGGACGATCTATGATGTGCTGACCGAGCGCGAGCGGCTCGGCACCACCGGGATCGGGATGGGCATCGGCATCCCGCACGGCAAGCTGCCAGGCCTCGACAAGCTCTACGGCATCTTTGCCCGGCTGGAGCGGCCGATCCCGTTCGAGGCGATCGACGACCAGCCGGTCGATCTGATCTTCCTGCTGCTCGCCCCGGAAGCCGCCGGGGCCGATCATCTGAAAGCGCTCGCCCGGGTCTCGCGGCTGCTGCGCGACCGCGCCATTTGCGACAAGCTGCGCGGCACCGACAGCGCCGACGCGCTTTACGCGCTGCTGACCGACTTCACCGCCAGCGACGCCGCCTGACCCGCCGCCAACCGGGTCTTCAGCCCGCGCCCGCCCTCAGTGCACGCTCACCGGTTCGAGATCGTGCTGCCGCACGGTTGCGAAGGCGACGGCGCGATCGGGCAGCATGGCAATCTGCGTGCCGTCCGCGGCATGGACCGCGTACCCGGTCGTGCCGTCGACCATCACCGTCTTGATGTAGGCCAGATCCTGCATGCCAAAGAGCGCCAGATCGCGCGCCGACATGTGCCGTATCCGTTCGATATTGTCCATCTGATCCCTTCCCTCCGACCCTGTCTGCGCCGCAGCCCGAATTATTCGCGCGGGCGCGGCGCCGGGCTTTGGCCGGAGGCAGCGCCTTTGATTTCGACCGTACGCACTTTCGCCTCGACCTCGGGGCGAACGAGGTCGATATGGAGCAGCCCGTTGTCGAGCCAGGCCCCGCTGACCTCGATTCCCTCGGCCAGCACAAAAGAGCGCTGAAACTGCCGCGCGGCGATGCCGCGGTGCAGATAGACCCGCTCCGCCTCGTCGCCTTGCCGGCCGCGGACCACGAGCTGGTTGTCCTCGATCGTGATGCCGAGATCGTCCATCGTAAAGCCCGCAACCGCGAGCGTTATGCGCAGGGCGTTCTCGCCGAGCTGCTCGATGTTGTAGGGCGGATATCCATCGCTCGAGATCTTGCTGACCCGATCGAGCGCGCGCTCGAAATGGTCGAAGCCCAACAGCAGCGGCGAGTTGAACAGCGACAGCCTGGACATCCCTCTTCTCCTCAAGGGTGAGCGAGAGAGCGCCATCGGGCCCGCATGCGGCGACCGGCGGCGCAGATTATTTCCACGCATATTATCTGGGTTGAGAGCATCGCCCGATCAAGCAGAGGCCGAGCCTCACGCCAAGGCCGTCGCGGCGCTGACCCCGCCGGCGCCGGCGCCGGCGATTTTGCGGCCGGGCGGCGCTTCCGCCGGGCGAGGCCCGCACCATATCGAGTGGCGCGGGCGATCCCCGGCATCTTTCGCGCGGGAGGGGACCATGGCGAGACCCGGGCTGAACTGGCGGGTTATCCTGGCGCTCTATTGCAGCGCATTCCTGGCGCTGGCCCCGGCGGTCGCCGAGGCGCGCGCCGGCGCCTCGTTTGGCGGCCGTCCGTCGAGCATCGGCAGCCGCGGCGGGCGTGGCTGGGAATACAATGGCGGGCAGCCGTTGAGCCGCGGCTTGCCGGCGCAAGCGCCACCCCCGGGGCGCCCCGGCTTTGCTCCGGGGTCGAGCTACGGCGGAAGCGTGCTGCAGCGTCATCCGTTCATGACCGGGCTCGCCGGCGGCCTCTTCGGCTCGTGGTTGTTCGGCCGCTTCGGTGCGGGTGGCGGTGCCGGCTCGGCCCTCGGGGTCCTCTTATGGATTGCGATTATTGGCGGGCTCGTGTGGTTCGGGCTGCGCCTGCTTCGCGGCGCGTCGGGAGGGCCCGGCTGGCCCCGCCGGTCGCCGTTCGGGGCCCGCTCGGCGGGGGCGGTTGGGGCGAGCGGGGCGCCTGCCGGCCGCGATCGCGGGCGCGACGTCAACCTCGCCGATGCCGATCTGCAATCGTTTCAACGGCTGCACGCGGCAATCCAGGAGGCCTGGAGCGCCGGCGATCTCGCCCGTCTGCGGCCGCTGATGACGCCGGAAATGCTGAGCTGGTTCACCGAGGAGCTGTCGCGCAATACCGGCCGTGGCGTGCGCAACGTCGTCGCCGATGTCCGGCTCGTCGCCGCCGAGCTGACCGAGAGCTGGGAGGAGCGTGACCGGCAATTCGCGACCGCGTTCCTGCGCTGGCGGGCGATCGACTATGCGGTGCGCCTCGGTACAGCCGCCAGCGAGCCCGACACGATCGTCGGCGGCGATCCGCGGGTGCCGGTCGAGGCCGAGGAAATCTGGACCTTCGTGCGGCCGCGCGGCGGCGCCTGGCTGCTCTCGGCGATCCAACAGGTCTGACCCCGAGCCTACTGCCGCAGACCGCGGATGCGCGGATCGCCTCGCCCGGGCGTGTCCTTGGCCTCGAAGCCAAACTGCCGCGCCGCCGCGACGATGTCCTCCAGAAATTCGGCGTAGCCGGCCTGCGGCTCCGGGTCGCCCGATGCGGCTCGGCGCCGGCGCGGGACCAGAAAGCTCGGCGCCTGTGCCTCCCCGACCTGCCGGGTCGCCCGCTCTACCTCGAACTCGCCACCCGCATCGGGAGCGGACAGCACGCGCACCCCGCGCTCCAGCCCGGTGGCGAGGTCGTCGTTCTGTGCGGCGTCGCTGGCAAAGGCCTCGGCCGGATAAATCCGCTCGAGCTCGGCGCGATCGGCGATGTTTGCGGTAGCCATGACAAAAACGTCAACGCCTAGGGCGGCGGCGGTGTTCCGAGCCTCAGGGCCAGGCCGCTTCGGGCGGCAGCGACATCAGGATCGCCTCGACATTGCCGCCGGTCTTGAGCCCGAACCGGGTGCCGCGGTCGTAGAGCAGGTTGAACTCGACGTAGCGGCCGCGGCGGACCAACTGATGGCGCCGCTCCTCGGTGGTCCAGGCCAAGCGCATGCGCGGGCGCACGATCGCCGGATAGACTTCGAGAAACGCCTCGCCGACGGCGCGGACAAAGGCAAAGTCGCGCTCCCAGTCGCCGCTGTCGAGATAATCGAAAAAGATCCCGCCGGCGCCGCGCGCCTCGCCGCGGTGCTCGAGGAAAAAATACTCGTCGCACCATTTCTTGAAGCGCTGATGGCAGTTGGGGTCATAGCCGGCGCAGGCGGCGGCGAGTGCCGCGTGAAACGCCCGCTCCGCTTGCCCGTCGGGATAGATCGGGGTCAGGTCGCTGCCGCCGCCGAACCAGCCCTTGCCGGTGACGATGTGCCGGGTGTTCAGATGCACCGCCGGGACCAGCGGCGAGCGCATATGGGCGACCAGCGAGATCCCGGCCGCCCAAAATCGCGGGTCGGCGGCGGCACCCGGGATGTCGTTGCGGAATTCGGGCGAAAACTCCCCCGACACGGTCGAGATGTTGACCCCGACCTTTTCGAACACCCGACCGCGCATCACCGCGATGGTGCCGCCGCCGCCGCCCGGGCGCTGCCACGGGGTGCGCTCGAAGCGGCCGGCCGAACCCTCGGCGGGGCGTTCGGCGGCATATTCGTCCTCGATCGCCTCGAACGCGGCGCAGATGCGGTCGCGCAGTGCGGCAAACCAGTCCGCGGCGCGCCTGCCGCGCTCGGGATTCGGCGGGAAGCCGGCGGCCATTTCGCTCATCGCACCGGCAGCTGATCGGTCTGGCGCAGCGCTTCGGCGAGCGCGATCGCCCCGGCCAGCGCGACGTTGAGCGATCGTGCGGGCTGGCGCAACGGGATCGCGATCCGCGCCGCGGCGGCGCCGTGCACCGCCGCCGGCGTCCCGGCGCTCTCCCGGCCGAGCAGGATCGTGTCGTCGCGCTGGAACCCAAACCGGTGCAGCGCAGCATCGCCTGACGTGGTCATCAGCAGCAGCCGCGACGACGGGTCGCGCGCGGCTAGAAAGGCGGCCCAGGAAGGGTGGCGCGTGACCCGGCAGAGGGCCGCGTAGTCGAGCCCGGCGCGCTTCAGGCGACGGTCCTCGAGCAGAAATCCGCAAGGCTCGATCAGGTCGACGGCGACCCCGAAGCAGGCGGCGAGGCGCAGCAGGGCCCCGGTATTCTGCGGTATGTCCGGTTCGTAGAGGGCGAGGCGCAATCTAATCCCCCGGTGAATCCACCCGAGGCCCAAGCTCTTCGGCTCGGACGCCAGATCCTGCGGCTGGCGCAAATCTATTATACCGGTTTCCTCGATCACCGCTTTCCCGCCCATTTCTGCGGCAGTCTGTCGCATAGTTCGGCTTCTTCAACAGTATAGCTTCGCGCGGCGGTCGCGGCCGGCGAACCAGCGCGCAGCAGAGGAAATTTGAATGGCCGATTTCGCCCAGCAGCATATTCTCGCCCGGCAGCGCATTACCGGGGCTTATGATGCGCTCCGCCACGACCTGCGCGGCCGGAGGGCGGCGCGTCGCGGCCGGTCGGGCGCCGCGGCCGGCGATACCGTCATCAGGATCGGCTAGGAGAGCAGCATGGCCGACACGCGTCCCGGTGCGGGCCGCCGGATACTCCGCTGGATCGATTACCGGCTGCCGTTCATGGCCCTCGTCGAGCACGAGCTCTACGAATATCCGACCCCGCGCAACCTCAGCTACTGGTGGAATTTCGGCTCGCTCGCCGGCTTCATGCTGATCGTCATGATCGGCACCGGCGTGTTTCTCGCCATGCAATATACGCCGAGCTCGGACCTGGCGTTCGATTCGGTCGAGCGGATCATGCGCGACGTCAATTACGGCTGGCTGATGCGCTATGCCCATGCCAACGGGGCCTCGATGTTCTTTGCCATCGTCTACATCCACCTCTTCCGCGGGCTCTATTACGGCTCGTACAAGCGGCCGCGGGAACTGGTGTGGATGCTCGGCGTCATCATTCTGCTTTTGATGATGGCCACCGCGTTCATGGGCTATGTGCTGCCTTGGGGTCAGATGAGCTATTGGGCGGCCACCGTGATCACCAATCTGTTCTCGGCGATCCCGCTGGTCGGCCATGGCATCGTGACCTTTCTGTGGGGCGGCTTTGCCGTCGGCGACCCAACTCTGCACCGCTTTTATGCGCTGCACTACCTCTTGCCCTTCGTCATCGTCGCCGTCGTCGGCCTGCATATGATCGCCCTGCACACCCACGGCTCGAACAATCCGCTCGGGATCGATATGAAAGGGCCGCAAGATTCGATTCCGTTCCATCCCTTCTACACGATCAAGGACTTGTTCGGGCTGAGCATATTTTTGCTGATTTATGCCTTCTTCGTGTTCTACGCGCCGAATTTCCTCGGCGATCCGCAGAACTACATCCCGGCGAACCCGCTGCAGACGCCGCCCGACATCGTGCCCGAATGGTATTTCCTGCCGTTCTACGCGATCCTGCGCTCGGTGCCGGACAAATTGCTCGGCGTCATCATGCTGTTCTCGTCGATCCTGGTGCTGTTCGTGCTGCCCTGGCTCGACACCTCGCCGGTGCGCAGCGCCCGGTTCCGGCCGGTGTACAACAAGGTCTTCTGGCTGCTGGTGATCGACGTCTTGGCGCTCGGCTATGTCGGGGCGCACCCGCCCGAGGGCACGATCGTCACCATCGGCCGGATCGCGACCTTCTATTATTTCTTCCATTTCCTGATCCTGTTTCCGCTGATCGGCTGGTTCGAGCGGCCGCGTCCGCTGCCGACCAGCATCGCCGCCGCGGTGCTCGGGAGCGCCCCGTTGGGCGCCGGATCGCCGCTGGAGAAAGCCTGAGATGGCCGCCTATCGATTTTCGCCGTCGATTGGCGTGGCCGCGATGCTCTTGGCGCTGGCGGCGTTCACCCCGGCCCGCGCCGCTGACGAAACCCCGCCTCTGCCGCACCAGCAATGGTCGTTCGACGGAGTCTTCGGCACCTACGATCGGGCCAGCCTGCAGCGCGGCTTTCAGGTCTACAAGCAGGTCTGCTCGGCCTGCCACCCAGTCAAACATCTGCATTTCGGCGACCTTGCCGCGCTCGGCTACACGCCCGGCGAGATCAAGGCGATCGCCGCCAGCGACCAGGTCACCGACGGACCCAACGATCAGGGCCAGATGTTTCAACGGCCGGGCCGCCCCTCGGATCCGATCCCCGGGCCGTTTCCGAACGACCAGGCGGCGCGGGCGGCGGAGGGCGGGGCGCTGCCGCCCGATCTGTCGATGATCGTCAAGGCGCGCGACGGCGGCCCCGATTATGTCTACGCGCTCCTGAACGGGTTCAAGCCGCCGCCAGCCGGGTTCAAGGTGCCGCCGGGACGGTATTACAACGAGTATTTCCCGGGCCATCTGATCGCGATGCCGCCGCCGCTCAGCGACGGCGCGGTCAAGTACGCCGACGGCACCAAGGCGACGGTGCCGCAGATGGCGCACGATGTCGCGAGCTTCCTCAACTGGGCCTCGGAGCCCAATCTCGACACACGGCATCGCACCGGGGTCAAGGTGCTGCTGTTTCTGATCGTGGCCGTGGGCGTGTTTTACGCCGCCAAGCGCAAGATCTGGGCGGTGGTCCACTGAGCCGGCGATGAGCGCCTTCGCCCCCGTCCCTCCACCTGTCATCGGCATCATCGGCGGCAGCGGCCTCTACGAGATCGACGGCCTCGCCGATATCTCCTGGCGGCGGGTCGAGAGTCCGTTCGGCCCGACCTCGGACGAATTCTGCTTTGGCACGCTCGATGGACACCGTGTGGTGTTCGTGCCGCGTCACGGCCGCGGACACGTGCTGCCGCCGTCCGAGATCAATTTCCGCGCCAACATCGATGCGCTGAAGCGCTGCGGCGTCACTGACATCGTCTCGCTTTCCGCCGTCGGCAGCCTGCGCGAGGATCTGGCGCCCGGCGATTTCGTCGTCGTCGACCAGTACATCGACCGCACCTTTGCCCGGCCCAAGAGCTTTTTCGGCGCCGGCTGCGTCGCCCATGTCTCGATGGCCGAGCCGGTGTGCGGGCGGGTCGGCGACGCGCTTGCCGCGGCGGCGGTGCCGGTCGGCGTGACCTTGAAGCGCGGCGGCGTTTATCTGGTCATGGAGGGGCCGCAATTTTCGACCCTGGCCGAGAGCCGGCTCTACCGCTCGTGGGGCTGCGACGTGATCGGGATGACCAACATGCCCGAGGCCAAGCTCGCCCGCGAGGCCGAAATCTGCTACGCCACGGTAGCGATGGTCACCGATTACGATTGCTGGCACCCCGACCACGATGCGGTCAGCGTCGACACGATCCTCGGCGTGCTGCTGGCCAATGCGCAAAAGGCCAAGGCGTTGGTCCGCCAGGTCGTGCCGCTTTTGGCGGCGGCGGTCGGCCCGTGCCGGCAGGGCTGCCGCCATGCCCTCGACCACGCGGTGGCCACTCAGCCTGAGCGGCGCGACCCGGCCGTGCTCGCGCGGCTCGACGCGGTCGCCGGGCGAGTGCTCGGGCTCCGGGCCTTGGGCGAGCGGGGCTGAGATGAACGTCGCCGGCCGGCCGATGCGCACGATCTGGCTCGCCGCCGATCGGCGTCGGGTCGAGATCATCGATCAGACCCGGCTGCCGCATGAATTGGCGATCGTGACCCTGGAAACGCTCGACGATACGGCGCGGGCGATCGAAACCATGCAGGTGCGCGGCGCCCCGCTGATCGGCGCTGCCGCAGCCTACGGCATGACCCTGGCAATGGCCGCCGACCCCTGCGATGCGGCGATCGAATGTGCGGCGGCGCGGCTGGCTGCGACCCGCCCGACCGCGGTCAATCTGCGCTGGGCGCTCGACGAGATGAGCTGCGCGTTGCACGGAGCGCCCCCGCCGCAGCGCTTCGCCGCCGCCCTGGCCCGCGCCGGCGAGATCGCCGAGGCCGATGTCGCGATCAGCCGCGCGATCGGCGAACACGGCGCCCGGCTGATCGAGGACGTCTGGCATCGCCGCGGCGCCTCGCGGCCGATCGAGGTGCTGACCCATTGCAATGCCGGCTGGCTCGCCGCCGTCGACTGGGGCACGGCGCTGGCACCCGTGTATCGCGCGCACAATGCTGGCATCCCGGTCCATGTCTGGGTCGACGAAACCCGGCCGCGCAACCAGGGCGCCAGCCTGACCGCCTGGGAGCTCGGCCAGCACGGGGTCCCGCACACCGTCATCGTCGACAATGCCGGCGGGCATCTGATGCGCCTGGGCCTCGTCGATCTGTGCCTTGTCGGCACCGACCGCACCGCCGCCAATGGCGACGTCGCCAACAAGATCGGCACCTACCTGAAGGCGCTGGCGGCGCACGACAACGATATTCCTTTCTATGTCGCGCTGCCGTCGCCGACCATCGACTGGCAGATCGAGAGCGGGGCGGAAATCCCGATCGAGTGCCGCGACAGCCGCGAGGTGACCCATATCGAGGGCTGGACCGAGGCCGGCGAGCGGGTCTCGGTCAGGTTGACCCCGGCGGACAGCCCCGCCGAGAATTATGCCTTCGACGTAACCCCGGCGCGGCTGGTCACCGCACTCGTCACCGAGCGCGGCATCTGCCCGGCCTCGCGCTCCGGGCTCCTCGCGCTGTTTCCGGAGCATCGCTGCTGAGCCGCGAGTGCATCAGCGTAATGGGGGACCGGCGATGGACGGCATAGCCGGGCTCGACCATGTCATCGTCGCGGTCCGCGAGCTGGAGCGCGCCCGCACAGTATGGACCCGGCTCGGCTTCGTCCTGTCCCCGCGCGGCCGCCATATCGGGCAGGGCACCGGCAATTACTGCGTCATGTTCCCCACCGACTACATCGAGCTGCTCGGGGTCGTCGATCCAGCCGATTCGGTCGAACGCATCCGCGCGTTTCTGGCTCGGCGCGAGGGGCCGATGGGGTTGGCCTTCGCCCCGGCCGGCAGTGCCGAGGACGCGCGTGCGGCGCTGCTGGGGCGGCAGCTGCACCCGTCCGAGCCGCGCCCGCTCGCCCGCCGCATCGAGCTGCCCGAGGGAACCGCCACGGCGCGCTTCAGCTTGGTGTCGCTGCCGGCGGACGAGACCCCGGGGATCGACAGCTTTTTGTGCAGCCATTTGACGCCCGAGCTGATGCGGCAGCCGGAATGGCTGTCGCACCCGAACGGTGCCACTGGGCTGAAGGCGGTGCATGTGCTGGTCGAGCACACCGCGGAGCTGTTGCCGGCCTATGACCGGCTGTTCGGGATCGTCCAGGTGACCACGACCGACGCCGTCGCCGCGATCCAGGTCGGGCGGCAGCGGCTGGTGTTCAGCACGCCCGACGATTTTCGCACGATGCACCCGGCGTCGGCGCTCGATCCGGGGTTTTCGCCGCCGGGCATCGTGGCGCTCGAACTCGGCGTCGAACGGTTGCAAGGCACGATCGATTGTCTGAGCGGCCGAGGGGTTGCGTTCGACGAGATACCCGACGGCAGCCTCGCCGTGCCGGCGCGCGAGGCCAATGGTGCGATCTTGCTGTTTTCCCAGGGCTGAGCCGCTGCCGTCGCCCAAGTGCCGCCCGGCGCGCGCTCGCCGCCCGCGATGATAGGCCCGCGCCATTGTTTGTGATCCCGTTTCCGGCGATCAATCCGATCGCACTCGGCCCGTATGCGATCGGCCCGTTTGCGATTGCGATCCGTTGGTATGCGCTCGCCTATATCGTTGGGCTGCTGATCGGCTGGCGTTATTGCCTGGCCCTCGCCGATCGCCCGCCGCACCTGGTGCGTCGCCAGGACATCGACGATTTCCTGGTCTGGGCGACGATCGGGGTCGTTCTCGGCGGGCGCATCGGCTATGTCCTCTTCTACAACGCTCCCTATTACGCGACCCATCCGCTGCAGGCGTTCGAGGTGTGGCATGGCGGGATGTCGTTTCACGGCGGCGCCATCGGCGTGACCCTCGCCATCATCCTGTTCGCCCGCCAGCGCAGGATCGGGGTGTTCGCCTTTTCCGACATCATTATCGAGGCGATCCCGATCGGCCTGTTCTTTGGCCGCATCGCCAATTTTATCAACGGCGAGCTCTACGGGCGGCCGAGCAACGTGCCCTGGGCGATGATCTTTCCCAATGGCGGCCCGGTGCCGCGCCACCCGAGCGAGCTTTACGAAGCGTTTTTCGAAGGGATCCTGCTGTTCCTGCTGCTGTTCGTCGCCGAGCGGCGCGCCGCCCGGCGGCGTCCCGGCGTCGAGACCGGGTTGTTCCTCGCCCTCTATGCGGCGGCCCGGATCGCCGGCGAGTGTTTCCGCCAGCCCGATCCGCAGATCGGCTATCTGTGGCTCGGCACGACCGAGGGCCAGCTGTTGTCGATCCCGGTGCTGATCACCGGCATCGTTGTCATCCTGTGGGCCCGCCGCCGGCCGCCGCCGACCGCGCCATGACCCGCGACGCGCTCGCCAATAAGATCGCCCGCCGCATCCGCGCCGAGGGGCCGTTGTCCTTGGCGGCCTATATGGCGATCGCGTTGCACGATCCGGAGCTCGGCTATTACGCGACCCGCCGGCCGCTCGGCGGCGCCGGCGATTTCGTCACCGCGCCCGAGATCAGCCAGCTCTTCGGCGAGCTGATCGGGTTGTGGTGCGTCGTCGTCTGGGAACAGATCGGCCGGCCCGATCCGGTGATCGTGGCCGAGCTCGGGCCGGGAAGCGGCATGCTCGCCGGCGACCTGTTGCGCGCGGCCGCCGCCGTGCCCGAATTTCGCCGCGCGATGCGCCTCTATCTGGTCGAAGCGAGCCCGGTATTGCGCGAGGAGCAGCGGCGCCGGCTGGCCTTCGCCGAACCGGTCTGGCTGAACCGGGTCGCCGAATTGCCGGCGGGTCCGGCTTTGATCGTCGGCAACGAATTTCTCGACGCGCTGCCGATCCGCCAGCTGGTGCGCGGAAATTCGCACTGGGCGGAGAGGATGGTGGCGCTCGACCGCGCCGATCGGCTGGTCTTCGCCGACGGGCCGGAAAACCCGGCGCTTTCGCTGCTGGCGCCCGAGGCTTTGCGCGATCCGGCGGAGCCCGGCGCCGTTTTCGAGCTGTGCCCCTCGGCGCTCGCGCTGGGAACGGTTCTCGGCGCTCGCCTTGCGCGCGATCCGGGGGCGGTGTTGCTGATCGATTACGGCCATTCGCCGAGCCGGCTGGGGGCGAGTCTGCGGGCCCTATCGCACCACCATCCGGCCGACCCGCTGGCCTCTCCCGGCAGCGCCGATCTGAGCGCGCATGTCGATTTCGCGGCCTTCGCCGACGCCGCCCGCGCCGCCGGGGCCGAGGCTTACGGACCGGTGCCGCAAGGCCGGTTTCTCGACGCGTTGGACATTTCGGCGCGGCTGGCGGCCTTGTCCGGGCGGGCGACCCCGGCGCAGCGCCGGCAGCTCGAGACCGGCGTTGAACGCTTGCTCGACCCGGCCCAGATGGGCGATTTGTTCAAGGCGGTGGCCCTGGTCTCGCCGCGGCTGCCCACCCCGATCGGTTTCGAACCTGCCGGAGCGCCGTGGTGATCACTGTCGATCTGCTCGATGCGGATGGTGCAGTTCGGCACGCTTTTTTCACCCGGCGAGGCGGGGTCAGCCGGGGGCTGTTCGCATCGCTCAATTGCGGTTTCGGCGCCGGCGACCCCTCTGAGAATGTCGCGCGCAACCGGGCGCTCGCGATGCAGAGGCTCGATCTGCCGGCCGAGCGGCTGGTCACCTGCCGGCAAGTCCACAGCGCCGTGGCGGTCGCGGTCGATCGGCCGTGGCGTCGCGCGGCCGCGCCCTCGGCCGATGGCATGGCGAGCCGCGTCCCGGGCGTGGCGCTGGGCGTGCTGGCGGCCGATTGCGCCCCGGTCCTCTTCCACGATCCGGTCGCGCGCGTGATAGGCGCGGCGCACGCCGGCTGGCGCGGGGCGTTTGCCGGCGTGATCGAGGCGACGGTCGCGCAGATGGCGGCGCTCGGCGCCGAGCCGCGGCATATCCGGGCCGGGATCGGCCCCTGCATCGGCCCCGCTTCCTACGAGGTCGGCCCCGAATTTCCGCTGCCGATCATAGCCGAAGATCCCGGCGCCGAGCCTCTTTTCGTGCCGGCGCGGCGCCCCGGCCATCTGCTGTTCGATCTTGCCGGGTATGTCGAGCGGCGCCTCGGCCGCGCCGGGGTAAAGCTCGTGCAGTGGGCGCCGCACGACACGGCCGCCGAGGAGGAGCGGTTCTTCAGCTATCGCCGGGCCTCTCTGCGCGGTGAGACCGCTTATGGCCGCCAACTGTCGGCCATAGCACTCGTCGAATGAAAGGGCGCCGCGAGTTTCGGCCCATGCTGCAAGCGACCCGCGGGGGCGCCGCGGTCGCGGCGTTGCTGTCGCTGTTGCTGGCGAGCTGCCAGCCGCTGCCGCATCCCTTCGCCAACGACGTGCCGAGGCCGGGCTCGCCGATGCTGACCCTGCGCGACAACGCGAGCGTCACGATCGCCCCGCTCGAGGGCGGCCCGCGCGCGACCGCCGAAAAGCTGGCGCCGGCGATGGCCAAGGCGCTGCTCAAGCGCGACATCATCGCCAGCGATCGCACCGCCAGCATCGCCAGCTATCAGCTCGACGGCAGGATCGAAGGGATGCCGCCCGCCGGCGGCAAGGCCGCGGTGGTGGTCCTGTGGGAATTGCGCGATCCGTCCGGCAAAATGCTCGGCGAGCGGGCGGAGCGGGTCGAAGCCGCGGCCGGCGATTGGCAGCAGGGGCGCGACGATGCCGTCGCCCGTCTCGCCGGGGCCAGCGCCGAGCAGATCGCCGCCATGCTGCTGAGCAAGGCGCCGGTCGAGGCGGCGGCGGCCGATCAGGGGCGCACCCGGCTGCTGATCAGCGGGGTCGCGGGCGCGCCCGGCGACGGCGGCAAGGCTCTGGTCGGCGCCATCGGCATGCTGCTGAAGGAGCAGGATGTGGCGGTCGTCTCCGGTCCGCCGGCCAAGGCCGATCTCGTGCTCGATGCCGCTGTCGTCGTCGGCAAGCCCGAAGCCGGCAAACAACACGTCAAGATCGTCTGGCATGTGCGCCGCAAGGACGGCAGCGAGATCGGCACCGTCGCCCAGGAAAACGATGTCCCGGCCGGGCTGCTCGACGGCTCCTGGGGCGATGTCGCGTACACGGTCGCGGCGGCGGCGCAAAACGGGATCATGGAGATCATCGCCCGCGGCGAGCGGCAGTCGGCCGGCAGCTCCTGAACCCGGCGCGGCTCGACCGATCGCCCGGCCTTCCTCGGCCGCGCGGTTGCCAGACCGAGCGCGAATTGTTACATTACCACTATGTGAAGCCGCGGGGCTGGGCCCGCCGGCGCCGGTGCTGGCTGCTGCCCCATGAAAATCCTCGCCTGCAACAGCAATCGGCCGCTCGCCGAAGCGATCGCGGCCTATCTCGACCTGCCGCTGACCAAAGCCAGCGTGCGCCGGTTTTCCGACATGGAGGTGTTTGTCGAGATCCACGAAAACGTCCGCGGCGAGGACGTCTTCGTGATCCAGTCGACTTCGTATCCGGCGAACGACCACCTGATGGAGCTGTTGGTCAGTCTCGATGCGCTGAAGCGCGGCTCGGCCCGGCGGGTGACGGCGGTGATCCCCTATTACGGGTACGCCCGGCAGGACCGCAAATCCGGGCCGCGCACGCCGATCTCGGCCAAGCTCGTCGCCAACATGATCACCGCCGCCGGCGCCGACCGGGTGCTGACCCTCGATCTCCATGCCGGCCAGATCCAGGGTTTCTTCGACATCCCGACCGACAATCTGTACGCGGAGCCGGTTCTGGTGAAGGACATCCTCGATCATCACACCCGCCGCGATCTCATCGTCGTATCCCCGGATGTAGGCGGCGTCTTTCGCGCCCGGCAGATTGCCCGCCGGCTCGACACCGACCTCGCGATCGTCGACAAGCGGCGCGAACGGGCGGGCGTGTCCGAGGTCATGAACATCATCGGCGACGTCGCCGGACGTCGCTGCATCCTGGTCGACGATATGGTCGACACCGCCGGCACCTTGTGCAACGCCGCCGCGGCCTTGATCGACGCCGGCGCCTCGGCGGTATTTTCCTGTGTCACTCATGGGGTGCTGTCGGGCGGGGCGGTGGCGCGGGTCGCGGGCTCGCCGATCGAAATGCTGGTGATGACCGACAGCATCGTCGCCACCGAAGCGGTGCAGCAGGCCCCCAACATCCGCCAGGTGTCGATCGCCCCGCTGATGGCCGAGGCGATCCGCCGGATCAGCGAGGAGCGCTCGGTCTCGAGCCTGTTCGATTGAGCGGTTCGGTTGTGGTGGGGGCGGCGCCGCCGCGGGCCCGCCGCGCGCGACGAATTAGCGACCGATAGAGCACCAAACCATCATCGGTTGGGCTATAACGGCCCGATATCATTCCGCCTCGATAGGAGCTTAGTCGATGCCCGAGATCATCCCCCTGAGCGCCGAGCTGCGCGACCGCGCCGGCAAAGGCGCCGCCCGGGCGACCCGGCGGGCGGGGCGCATTCCCGGCATCGTCTATGGCGGCGGCCAGGACCCCATGCCGATCAGCCTCGATCCGCGCGAATTGGCGCGGGCGCTGGCCAAGCGCGGCTTTCTGGCGATGCTGGTTGATCTTTCGGTCGGCGGCGCGGTGCAGCGCACCCTGCCGCGCGAGGTGCAGTATCACCCGGCGACCGATGCGCCGCTGCATGTCGACTTCATGCGGGTCGGCGCCAATACCCGGGTCACGGTGAGTGTGCCCGTTGTCTTTACCAACCACGAGCTTTCGGTCGGGGTTCGCCGCGGCGGCATCCTCAACATCGTCCGCCACGGCGTCGAGCTGATCTGCCCGGTCGACAACATCCCGGACCATCTGACCGTCAGCCTCGAGGGGCTCGATATCGGCGACAGCGTCCATATCAGCGCGGTGGCGATCCCCGAAGGCTGCCGCCCGACGATCACCGGGCGCGATTTCACGATCGCCAGCGTGGCGCCCTCGCAGGCCGTGCGCGAGGAGGCGGCTACTGCCGCCGCGGCGCCGCCCGCCGCCGAGCAGCCGGTCGCACCCTGAGACCGGGGGCGGGATTGCGGCGGCGCAGGCGACGCCACGATGCGTCTTGTTGTCGGCCTCGGCAACCCGGGCTCGCGATACGCGCGCAACCGCCACAACATCGGCTTCCTGGTGGTCGACGCGATCGCCCGCCGCTGGGCGGTCGGCGCCTTTCGCAGCCGCTTCAAGGGCGAGCTCGCCGAGGGCACGATCGGGGCCGAGCGCCGGCTGCTGCTGAAGCCGCAGACCTTTATGAACGATTCGGGCGAAGCGGTGCTCGCGGCGATGAGCTTTTACAAGATCGCGCCCGAGGACATCGTCGTGATCCATGACGAGATCGACCTGCGGCCGGGCAAGCTGCGGGTCAAGCGCGGCGGCGGCAGCGCCGGGCATAACGGCTTGCGTTCGATCGACGCGCTGATCGGGCCCGATTATTGGCGGGTGCGGATCGGGGTTGGGCATCCCGGCGTCAAGGAGCTGGTCCAACCCTATGTGCTGCAGAACTTTCCGGCCGAGGAGATCGGCGACTGGGTCGCGCCGTTGATCGATGCGGTGGCCGAGACCGCGCCATTGCTGCTCTCGGGCCTGCCCGAGGCGTTCATGAGCGAGGTCGCCCGCCGCTTGGCGCCGCCGGCGCCCGACGCCCCCGCCGCCACACCGCTGCGACCCTGAGCCGATGGGCTTCAGCTGCGGCATCGTCGGCCTGCCCAATGTCGGCAAGTCCACGCTCTTCAACGCCTTGACCGCGACCGAAGCGGCCGAGGCGGCAAATTATCCGTTCTGCACGATCGAGCCCAATGTCGGGCGTGTCGCGGTGCCCGACGAACGGCTCGCGGTCTGCGCGCGCCTGGCGAAATCGGCAAAGATCATCCCGACCCAGCTCGAATTCGTCGACATTGCCGGGCTGGTGCGCGGTGCGGCCCGCGGCGAGGGCCTTGGCAACCAGTTTCTCGGCCATATCCGCGAGGTCGACGCGATCGCCCACGTCGTGCGCTGCTTTGCCGATGGCAACGTCGTTCATGTCGAGGGCTCGGTCGACTCGATCCGCGATGTCGAGACGGTCGAAACCGAGCTGATGCTGGCCGATCTCGAAAGCCTCGAACGGCGCGCGGTCGCCGTCAACAAGCGCGCCCGCGGCGGCGACAGCGAGGCAAAAGCGCTGGTCGGCATCATCGAGCCGGTATTGGCGGCGTTGCGTGCCGGCGAGCCGCCACGCTCGGCGGTGATCGGCGCCGACCGGCAAAAGAGCCTCGACGGGCTGAACCTGCTGAGCGCCAAGCCCGCGCTCTACATCGCCAATGTCGACGAGGCCAGTGCTGCCTCGGGCAATGCCGAAAGCCGGCGGCTGGCCGATTATGCCGCCGCCCGCCGCGCCCGTTCGGTGGTGATCTCGGCCGCGATCGAAGCCGAGTTGGCGCAATTCGCCGATGCCGGCGAGCGGAATGAGTTTCTGGGTTCGCTCGGGCTCGCCGAGGCCGGGCTCGGCCGGGTGATCCGCGAGGGCTATGCGCTGCTCGATCTGATCACCTTCCTGACCGTCGGGCCCAAGGAGGCGCGCGCCTGGACCATCGAACGTGGCGCCCGCGCGCCGCAAGCCGCCGGCCGCATCCATACCGATTTCGAGAAGGGCTTCATTCGCGCCGAGACCATTTCCTACGAGGATTTCGTCGCCCATGGCGGCGAGCAGGGCGCCAAGGACGCCGGCCGGATGCGCCTCGAAGGCGCCGATTACATCGTCCGCGACGGCGACATCATGCATTTCCGGTTCAATGTGTGATCGGCCCGCCTGGCGGGACGAACATTCCGCCAAATGAGCGAAATCCGCGACGCCGGGCTGTTCCCGATGCCCGAAGCCAAGGCGGCGACGGGGGAGCTGTTTCCCCCGCCCGAGCCGAGAGAGCTCGAACACGCGACCGGGATCTTGCCCTACCAGCTATTGCGCGATGCAATCGAGCGGACGCGCGAGATCCAGTCGTTGGAACCGATCGCCGACGATCAGATCCAACCGGCGAGTATCGATCTGCGTCTCGGCAACGTTGCCCACCGGGTCCGCGCGAGCTTTCTTCCCGGCCCCAAGCGCACGGTTGCCGAGAAACTGCGCACGTTGAAGCTTCATACCCTCGACTTGCGTGCGGGTGCCGTCCTCGAAAAGGATTGCGTGTACATCGTGCCGTTGCTGGAGCATCTGGCGCTGCGGTATCGTACCTCGGGCTCCGCCAATCCGAAGAGTTCAACAGGACGTCTCAATGTTTTTGCTCGGGTGATTACGGATTACGGTACAGAGTTCGACGCTATTAGATCAAATTACTCGGGACCGCTTTACGCGGAGCTGTCGCCGCGATCATTCAGCATTCGCGTTCGCACCGGCTCTCGGCTGGTTCAGCTTCGCGTTCGGCGCGGGCGCCCGACTTCGAGCAACGCCGCGCTGCGCCGGCTGCACGAAGAGGTCGGCTTCAGCATCGTGCCCCCGGGTTCCCCTATCGGCCGGGAACTGATCGAGGGCGGCCTGGCGGTCACCGTCGACATCAGCGGCACTCTCCAGAATGGCTTCGTCGGATATAAGGCGAGGAAGCATACGCCGGTAGTCGACGTCGATCGAATCGACCATTACGATGTCCAGGACTTTTGGGACCCGGTATTCAAAAGCGACGGCGAGGGAATAATATTGGACCCGGAAGATTTTTACATTCTGGCGTCGCGGGAGCCGGTGGCCATACCGACAGACCAGGCGGCAGAGATGCTGGCATATGACACGCTGGTCGGCGAGTTTCGGGTGCACTATGCGGGTTTTTTCGATCCCGGCTTTGGCATGGCCGAAACTGGCGGCGGCGACAGCCGCGCGGTCCTCGAGGTGCGTGCGCACGAGGTGCCGTTTCTGATCGAGCACGGCCAGATCATTGGGCGGCTCGTCTACGAGCGGCTGATCGCCCGCCCCGACAAGCTCTATGGCCGAGCCATCGGCTCGTCCTATCAGAGCCAAGGCCTGGCCCTGTCGAAGCACTTCAAGGAATTTTCGCCGCGCTGAGGGCGGGGCGCCCCTTTTACCTCGTTCGTCCTGGCCGGACTTGTTCCGGCCATCCACGCCTTCCGGCGCCGCAGAAAAACGCGTGGATCACCGGGCCGGGCCCGGTGATGACGTTTTGTGGGCCGAGCCGAGGCAAATGACGTGGAGCGCTTGGCCGGTCGGCTTATGCCCACCGGCGGCGCAGCTCGTCGCGGTGGCGCACGAGCCAGTAGAGGGCGACCAGGGTGTGGCCGTTCTCGATCGCGCCAGCATCGAGCAGGGCTTCGATCTCGGCCATGCTCTTGACCACGACCCGGATGTCCTCGCCCTCTTGCGCCAGGCCGTGCACGCCGGCTGCGGCGGTCGCATCGACGCGGGCGCAGAATAGGAGGACGCTCTCGTCCGAAGCCCCCGGCGAGGGCAGGTAGCGCTGGATCGGGACCAACTCGCCGCCAAGTGCCAGACCGGCTTCCTCGCGGGTCTCGCGGACCGCGACCAACTCAGGCGGCTCGCCGGCATCGACCAGGCCGGCCACTACCTCAATCTGCCACGGCGAGGCGCCGGCCAGCAGTGCCGGCAGGCGAAGCTGCTCGACCAGGACGACCGCGTCGCGATCGGGATCGTACAACGCCGCCGCGACCGCCTGGCCGCGGCGCAGCACGTCATGCGTCAGCGGCTGGCTCCATTCCCCGGAAAACCGGCGATGCCGGAAGCGGACCACATCCATCCGCAAGAAGCGTTCGAACGCGGTGGCCGCTTCGATGATCTCGACGTCGGGGTGGCCGGGGGGATCAGAGGGCGGGGCGGCCGCGCTCATGCCGAGGCCTGCGTCTCGGCCGCCGCGGCGACCGAGGGATTGCGCGGCAGCCGCAGGGTGAACTCGGTGAATTCCCCCGGCCGGCTGTCGATGGCGATCGCGCCGCCATGCTCCTGGACCACGATGTCATAGCTGATCGACAGGCCGAGGCCGGTGCCCTCGCCGGTCGGCTTGGTGGTGAAGAACGGGGTGAACGCCTTGTCGCGCACCTCGGGCGGCATGCCGGTGCCGTTGTCGCGCACCCGCAGCTCGATCTGTTCGCCACGATTGCGGGTCGTGACCTTCAGCATCGGGGCGAAAGCCGGGTCGGCCGCTTCGCGGCGCCGCTTGTTGACCGCGTAAAACGCATTGGCAAAGAGATTCAGAAACACCCGGGTGAGGTCCTGCGGAACGATGCTGACAGCGCCGAGGCTCGGGTCGAAATCGCGTTCGATGGCGACGTTAAAGCCTTGATCCTGAGCGCGCGCGCCGTGATAAGCGAGGTTTAGCGCCTCCTCGATCAGGGCGTTGAGGTCGGCCGGCCGGCGCTCGCCACTGTCGCCGCGCGAATGCAGCAGCATGCTCTTGACGATGCCGTCGGCGCGCCGGCCGTGCTCGGCGATCTTGGCGAGATTGCCGTTCAAGGTGACGATCAGCTCGTCGACCTCGCCGGCACTTTTGGCCGTGGGCGGCATGGCGATCGCTTCGTGCAATTCGTCGAGCAGCTCGCGCGACAATTCGGCAAAGTTATTCACGAAGTTCAATGGGTTCTTGATCTCGTGGGCGATGCCGGCGGTCAGCTGGCCGAGCGAGGCCATCTTTTCCGCCTGGACCAGATTGGTCTGCGCGGCCTTGAGCTGGTCATGGGCGGCGCGCAGCTCGCTCTCGCGCCGGCGCTGCTCGTCGAACAGTTTGGCGTTGCGCACGGCGAGCGCGGACTGCGTGGCGAAGGCCTCGACCAGCCTGACGATCTCGTCCGAAAAACTGCCCGGCTCGCGGCGAACCACAATCAGCCCGCCGACGATCGTCTGCTCGTCCAAGAGCGGCGCGGCGAGCATCGCGCGGTAGCCCAGACCTGCCAGGGTGGTCGCCAGCTCGGGAACCCCGATGCCCTGCGGCTCGAGCAGATCAGGCACTTGGACCGGGGTGGTGCTGATGGTCGGCCGGCCGCCGGCGTCTTCACCGAGGACGATCGGCTGTGCCCGCAGGCGCTCGGCCAATTCGGCTTCGGCGCCGTGGCTCATGCTGAAGCGGAATTCGCGGGTGGCCTCGTCATATTCATAGATCATCCCGGCGCGAGCCTGCGAAAACTCGATGGCGCGCGCGACGATCAGCTCCAGCACCGTATCGAGATCGAGGGTCGAGCCAACCGCGCGCCCGACCGCGCGCAAGGCCTCGAATTGCGCCAACGTCAGGCGCAGCTCTTCGAGCGTGTCGCGGAAGGCGGCGAGGGTGCGCGCCATCTGGCCGATCTCGTCCGGCCCGGCCGCCGGGATCGCCACCGCGAGATCGCCGGCGTTGAGGCCGTCCATCGCCGCCACCAGCCGGCGCAGCGGCAGTGCGATCGAGCGCAGCACCATCAAAGTCAAAAAGGCGCCGACCAGCACCGCGGCCGAGACCACGATGCGCGACACCCGCGTCGCCGCTGCAGCACCGGTCACCGCCCGCTCGCGTGCAGCGATGGCCTGGCGGGTCTCTTCGGCGACGATCGCGGAGAGCAGCCGGTCGACCTCGACGCTGTGCTCGCTCGCCTGGGCCAAGAGCGCGTTGCCGATCACCCGGTGGTCGGCGGTATACTGGTCGACCGCCTGGTGCGCCAGCCGGTGGTACTGCGCGAGCTCGCGGCGGACCGCGGCAACGGCATGCGGGCGATGCTGGGCCAGCCGATCGAGATCCCCCTCCATGCCGTTATGGGCGGCGGTGGCATTGTGCTGGGACAGCATCAGCATGCTGACCGCGAGGTCGGTCATCCAGTAGCGCATCTCGCCAAAGGCGATCTGCGCGCTGTTCGCATCCTCGATGACCTCGAGCAGCTGGGCGGCCTTGACCATCTCGGCCGAATTCTCCGCCAGCTCGCGGTTCAGATAACCGTTGGTGCCGATCAGGACGAGGAGGAGCGCGCTCGACAGCACGATCAGCCGCGCCCGGATCGTCAGCCCCGCCATCATCTTGTTCCCGCCGCGGCGCCCATCTCGATCAAACCCGCCTCAACGAAACAGCGTGATGCTCATCACGCCGCCGAGGTCGCCGAGCTTGCGGCCCTCCTTTGGATAGCCGGTGATGTCGAGGGCACCCTTCGGCATGCCGTGACAGGCCAGGCAGGACTGCGTGTAATATTCCGGCACTGCGAACCGATAGGCGCTGTGCCCGCCGCTGTCCACGGTGGCGGAATAGGCTTGACCGCGCGGCCAAGCGGGGTTCAACAGCTTGGTCTCGATCACCTTGGTCTCCCAGGCGTCGGGCAACGCCTTGCGGTTGCGGACGAGGTCGGTCGGTGCGGTGATCTTGATCAGGGCTTCGCCTTTGGCCAGGCCGTTGAAGGCTTCGCTGACGAGGCGGCCGAACACCGCCGGAATGAGCCCCTTGAAGCCGATCCCCTTCTCGTTGATGGTCATTTGATTGTCGTTCATCACCGCGACAATGGCATTCATCAATGCCCGCAGCAAACGCCCCTCGCGCGAGGCCGGGTCGATCGAACTCGGGTCGACGCCGGTCGCCTTGCGGTACATCGCGATCGCGTCGTCCAGCACGACCTCGCCGGTCAGGTGCTTGTCACCGATATCGGGGTTGTTGATCAGCGGCTCGTTGTTGGAGATCACGGTTCGCGCGTCGCGCAGCAACTCGGCCAGGCTTTGCGCGATCGCCGCGTCGCTGCCGGTCGGGCTCGTGACATCGGCGCCCCGGCCCGGCGCCGCGCCGGCGATCAACAGCACCAGCGCCGCGACGATCGTTTCCGACCGCCGCCTGCGTAAACTTGCCGCCGAGCTCGCCGCCGACATCCCTGGATGCCTTGTCATCTTTGTCGCCGACTGTGCGCACGCGGTTGCGGGCGAGGCAACGAATTTGGCGAAAGGCAACGCTCGGCCGACGATCATACGTCCGGCTGACCCGGCGCCAGCTGGGCCAGGCGCGCTTTCAGCTGCTCGAAATCGATCGGCTTGGCGAGAAAGGCGGCGGCGCCGAGCTCTTCGGCGGTGCGCATCCGGGCGGGGTCGCCGTACGCCGTCACCATGACCACCGGGAGCTCCGGCCGGCGCTGCTTGACCTCGCGCAACAGGGCCAGCCCATCCATTCCCGGCATGTTGATGTCGGAGAGGATTACGATCAGCTCCGGCCCGAGTTCGGCCAAGCGGCACAACCCCTCCTCGCCCGAGGCGGCGAAGTGCAGCACATAACGTCCCTCGCGCACCTCACGGCGAAAGCGCTGGCGAAAAAGATCCTGCAGGTCGGGCTCGTCGTCGACGATCAGGATGCTGAACGACATGGTCTTCTCTCCGCTGGCCGCACCTTTGTCTCCGGGGGGCGGTTCAAATGATCCGTCCGTCGAGCACGGCTTCGGGCGAGCTGATTTCGATCTCCACCACCCACAGGTCCGGGTCGCGGCCGCGCTGGCGGGCGACATAGGCATCGGCCTCGGCCTCGGCGACCGGGGCGCCGCCGGTGGCCCGCATCCATAGGAGCTCGCCATCCGGCCCGCGCGCCTGAGCCAGCACCATGCAGCCGTCGTCGCGACCGTTGAGCTTGATCAGCACCGCACCCGAATCGCCGTCGCCGCGCGCCACCACCGCCACTCCGACCGCGACGAGGTCGCAGCGCCGGATCAGCGCCTTGATCCAGATCCCGGTCTTGAGCCGCGCTTCCATCGCCGGATTTGGCCTCGCCGCCTCAGCCGCGGCCGGGCGCCAACGGCAGCTGGATATGAACCCTGAGCCCCTGCGGGCTCCGGTTTTCGGCCGAGATCGTGCCGCCCATCGCCTCGACATTGCGTCGCGCGATCCACAGCCCGATGCCGAAATAGGTCGGCGCCGCCTCGTCCGCCGCCTCGTCCTGCCCATCGGCGCGGCGCTCGGAATAATAACGTTCGAAGATGCGCTCGAGCTGTTGCTCGCGCACGCCCGGGCCGCGGTCGGAAACGGTCAGGTCGGCAAAGCTGCCGTCATGGGTCAGATGAACCAGGATCTCGCCGCCCGACGACGAGAACGAGACGGCGTTGTCGATCAGATTGTCGAGCACCGTCTCGATCATCGCCTCGCTGCCGAGAACATAGAGGCCGGGCAGCAGATCGGCGGTGATGGTCAGATCGCGGCTGGCCAGCACGATCGTCACGTCGCGGCTGTCGAGGATCGCCGAGCGGGTCTGGATCATTTTGCCGATGACCCGTCCCAGATCGACCGGGACCAGCGGCTCGTCGATCAGATCGGCGGCGGCCTCGTCGAGCTCGCGCGCCGATGCGACCAGCCCGTCGAGCCGGTCGAGCGCATGCTCGACCACCCCGATCGCCCTCCGGACGCGGCTGTTGTCCTTGGGGAGCGCGCGGCGCAGCGGCTCGAGCGACTGCCGGATTATCGCGATCGGGGTCTTGAAAGCGTGGGCGTTGTCTTCCGCCGTCTGGCGAATTTCGGCGGCGGAGCGGTGCAAGGCTTCGACCATGCGGTCGAACTCGGCGGCAACCTCGGCCAATTCCGGCACGTCGGCGCGCGCCCCGAATGAGCCGGCGTCGGGTCCCTGGTCGCGGATCCGTCGCGCCCGCCGAGCGAAACGGCGCAACCCGCCGCGCACGCCCAGCAGGGTTGAAAAGGTGATCGCGGCCATCGCCAGATATATCACCGCCGCGATTCGCACCGGCGGCGTCGCCCAGTAGGGCTGGCCGAAATGCGCCGAAGGAAACGCGTCTTGGGAGAACGACGAGACTACCGCCCAGCACCCGGCCGCGGTCGCCAGCGGGGTCACCGCGGTGACGATCTCGGCGCCGCCGGTGGGGCGGCGATAGATCAGCGAAAACGGCCTCTCGCCGCGACAATTCTGGGCGAGATTGGCGAGCACGCCCTGTTCGGCGAGCGTATTGCGCTCCGCCTGAAGGTTGGCGGGCTCGACCGTCGGCCACGAGGCCACGTAAAAGAACCCGTCGCTGCCGGCGCCGGCCGGCGCCAGCAACAGCTTGATCGCGGTCACTTCCCCGGCGAAACGGGCGAGGGTGGGGCCGAGCTGGGGCAAACTGTCGACATCCGCGGTTCGCAGCAGCGGCAACAGGGACTGGCTGATCACCCGCCCTTCGTCGCGCACGCTGCGCAGCAGCAGCTGCTGGCTCTCCTCGTAGGCATTGCGGAATTCGATATAGAGAAAAACCGGCACCAGCAGAAAGATGATCGCCAAGAGCCCGGTTTTGGTGGTCAGCGACCACGCCCAGCGCAGCGTCCGCCGCGGCCTAGCGGGGTCCGGTCCAGCGATATCCAAAACCGGCGTAATTCCGGATGAAGTCGAAATCGGAGTCGCTGTCGCGGAACTTCTTACGGATACGCTTGATGAAGGTACGGACATTGGCGCGGTACCCCTCTGCCCCATGGCCGGCGACAAAGTCCTTGCCGTGGACGAGATCATAGATCTCGCGATAGCCGACGTCCTGCCCCGCCTTCTCGGCAAGAAGCGCCAGGATCTTGAATTCGGTCAAGGTCAACTCGACCGTGTTTCCGGCCCACAACGCCCGATTGGTGTCGAACCGCAGCTCCAGCCGGCCGAGCACCATGGCGTCCGGTCGCGGCGCCTCGGCGTCGCCCGGCGGCCGCGCACCCTCGGTAATCAGCTGCAGGCGCTTGACCAGGATCGTCAGGCGCCGCGACTTGTCGATAAAATCGACCGCCCCGCCGGCCAGCGCCGCCTCCTCGTAGATGTCGTCGGACAGCGCGGTCAGAAAGATCACCGGGATCGCGATCCCGCGCCCGCGGATGCGGCGCAGCACCTCGATGCCGGTCAGCTGCGGCATGCGCCAATCGAGCAGCATCGCGTCGGCGCCGCCGCCCTGTTCGAGATAGGCGAGCACGTCGCGGCCATTGTCGAAGGGGGTGACCTCGTATCCCTCGTCGACCAGATTGAGGCCGAGCGATTCGCGGAACAGATCGTCGTCGTCGACCAGAAGCAGATGCACCATCGTCGGACCGAACCTAGCCCCCGCCGGCGACGACGAGCGAGCGCAGGCAATCCTGCCTTTGGCCCGGTTCGGCAAGCTCGCCCTTGAACGCGTAATGCAGGGTGCGCATTTTGCCGCTGCGCAGATCGAGGTAAAAAAACAGGTCGAGCTCGCAGGCGGCGTTGCGGTAGCGCCATACCGTGGCTGGCGGCGCCGCGTATTTTGCGTTCGCGGCCCCGAACAGGCGGGTCGCCGCCCCCTGGTCGAGACCGATCAGCTGCCGCGCCGGTGGCGCCGGGGCGACGGCGGCGGGCAGGTGCATGCCGGCCTCGGGTCCGGCCATTGCCAGGGTTGGGTCGGCGGCATCGGCTGCAGGCTGGTCGCTGACCGGCGGCGCCGGCTTGCGCGCCGGGACCGGAAAGTGCCGGTGCGGCGGCGGCGGGTGCCAGGACGGGAGCACGGGGAGAGCCGCGACCGGATGCGGCGCCGGTGGTGGCGGCAAGGTTTTAGCGCATGAGCCGAGCATGACCATCCCCAGGCTCGTCAGAGCCGGATAGAACAGCCAATGCCGCCGCTCAGTCCACCTCGCCCCTGCCACGATCCAGCCTGCACCCGCTCATTTTGCGCCCTAAATATAACACAGGTCATTGCCGCGCCAGCCTCTCGATCGCGCCGATGTCGCCATCCCGGTAGATCGCGACCATCTGACGGTCATTCAGCAGGACGTAGGTCTGGTCGCCGCGATCGCAGTGGAGGCGGGCCACGGGATAGGTCGGCGCCACCAGCAGCGCCGATAAATTCCGGCTGAGGTCCGGCTGGCGCGGCAAAAGTTGGCCCAGCGCCCGGCTGCTTTCGCTCGCATAGGCAAAGCTGAAATTGCCGCCGCATACATCGCCGCCGAGTGCCACACTCTGGCCGTTCGGCTGATTGAGCACCACCGTGTCCGGGCGGATGGTGATGGTCTGGTTGTCGGTGTTGGCCCAGGTCCCGACGAGCGGGTTTGGCGGCGGCGCAGGGGGACCCGCGCAGCCGGCTAGGGCCAGCGCGACCAGCATCGAGATGTCGCCAGGGAAATGCCGTCGGCCTCGGCAGCTGGACACGTTTCGCCTCTGATCTGGTTGGATCGGCCAGCATATCGCAAATCGCGGCGGCGCGCGACAGCGGGCGCCGGTCCGGCCTGCCCCCGCGCGGCTTGACGCCGCTCCGGCCGGCGCTCAGGCTGACCGTCGCGCAAAGCCGGCGGGAGCGAGTGCGATGAAGCTCTTATGGTTTCACCTGATGCCCTACACCGAGCTGCCGGACGATTTCCGCGACAAGCATCCCTCGGTCTGGGTCGACATTCATTCCTCGCTGTTCGACCCGCGGCGCGCCCATCACATGTACAACGACTTCATGGACGAGCTCGAATTCGCCGCAGAATGCGGGTTCGACGCGATCTGCGTCAACGAGCACCATTCGAACGGCTACGGGCTGATGCCGTCGCCCAATTTGATCGCGTCGTCCCTGGCTCGCCGCACCTCGGACGCCGCCCTCTGCGTGCTCGGCAACTCTCTCGCCCTCTACAACCCGCCGACGCGGGTCGCCGAAGAATTCGCGATGATCGATGTGATCTCGGGCGGGCGGCTGATCGCCGGCTTCCCGGTCGGCTCGCCGATGGACACTTGCTACGCCTACGGCCAGAATCCGAGCCTCCTGCGCGAGCGCTATCACGAAGCCCATGATCTCGTATTGCGCGCCTGGACCGAGCCCGACACCTTCGCCTTCAACGGCCGCTTCAACCAGCAGCGCTATGTCAACACCTGGCCGCGCCCG
>DASYNW010000098.1:0-28560 GCA_036008325.1 Allostellaceae bacterium | reverse complement strand
GATCGCGTTCGCCCCCATCGCCAAAGTGGGCGCCGCGCTGCTGTAGATGTTTTCGACCGGATTGTTGGCCTCGATCCCGTAGCCGCTGCCCATCAGCACCGTGCCGCTCGGCAGGTTGGTCCCGTTCGACTGGCCGTTATTGATGGCGTTCAGGGTATGCGTATGGCTTGGAACCTCGCTCCCCAGCAGCAGATGCGTTTCCTGACCGCCGACCGCGCCCTGATCATAGGGCGACAGGCCGGGACCTTGGCCGAAACCGACGGCGATCCGGCCGCGCAAATCGGGCAGGTTGAAGGTGGTCGTGCCGTTGCCGCCGTAAATGGTGCCGAGCAGCGCGAACAGCGCCTGGTTCTGGGCGATCGACAGGGTCTGGCCGGCGCACAAGGCCCAGCCCTGCGGGGCAAAGTTGAAGCCGAACGCCTCGATCATCGAGAGAAAAGGTTCAGACATCGCTTACCGCTCCTTTGGCAAGGGCCGAGAGGGCGCGAGTGCCGACGCCGCGTTCTCGTCTCAGTTCCTCGACTCAGTTCCTCGACGGGAAAATACCCTGCAAGGCGATGCAAAAGTTCAGCCCGAGATAGGGCTGAAGGTTGGTGTGCGGCTGGCTGCCGCCCGGCGCGGCGGTCACCGCGCCCGGCGCCAAGGTCGTGGCGCTGCCGGATGAGCTGTACAGGGCGAGATTGACCGCGCCGCCTCTGCCGCCGGTCTGCCCTTCGGCCTCGATCAGACCGCCCGGGGCATTCCCGGTGGCGGTGCTGGCGGCGGCCGACAGCGTGTGCGAATGGGACGGGTAGGTCGACGGGCCGATCACGACCGTCTCCACGCCGCCGGCATCGCCGAGCGCATAATTGGACAAGCCCGGGCCTTGGCCGAAACCGATCGGCGCGCGGCTGCGCAAATCCGGAAGAGCGAAGTTGTTTACGCCGTTTCCACCATAAGTGGTTCCCAGCAGCGAAAACAGCGCCGAATACTGCGCGATCGACAAAATCTGGCCCTGGCAGAATGCCCAGCCCTGCGGCGCGAAATTGCAGCCGAGCAGGGTGATCTGTCCGAGAAAGGGGTCCATGTCGGTTGGCTCCCGATTGCCTTGACGGCTAGCTGCGCGAGGGAAAAATTCCGGCGAGAGCGATGATGTAATTCAAGGCCAAAGAGGGCTGGCGGTTCTCGTGCGGACCACCCGACCCGAACGGAGCGACCGATCCCGGCGCCAACGGCGTCGGCCCGCTCGAGCCGTAGAGCTTGACTGCCACCGCCGGGGTGCCGAGGACCAGGCCCGGCCCCGGGCTGGGCGCCGTCACATTGGCCGCCGCCATCATCGTGTGGGTATGGCTGGGGGCCTGGCTGCCGGTCAGGGTCACCGTCTCGGAGCCCCCGGCCTGCCCCTGGTCGTAATTCGCCAGACCCGGGCCTTGGCCCTGACCGACGGCGACCCGGCCGCGCAGATCCGGCAGGTTGAAGGTGGTCTGCCCGTTGCCGCCGAAATAGGTGCCGAGCAGCGAAAACAGCGCCGTATTCTGCGAGATCGACAGGGTCTGACCCTGACACAGCGCCCACCCGACCGGGGCAAAATTGAACCCGACGAGCCGGATCGTGCCCAGGAAGGGGTTGCTCATGAATTCCCTCTATCTCAGTCGGTGCCGGATCTAGGTCACTGGATCTAGGTCAGCAGACACTCACCCGGCGACTGCGCCTGGTGCGGGCTCCCACCGCCCACATCCCGGCAAGACCCACCCCGAGCAAGGCAAAGCTCGCCGGCTCCGGAACAGGGGAAGTGGGAAAGGACAGATCCAGGATCAGCTGGTCGCCGACGGCGGGGCTTTCGCCGACGAGGTTGACGATGATGTCGGTCGGCGTCAACAACTCGAGCGGGCTGACGCCGGCTGGGCGAAAGTCCGCGGCGCTGGCCGGGTCGACGCTGATGTCGTGAATGTCGACGCCTGAGGAAAAGGTGAACGCGAAGCCGGTGAAGACGTCGGGACAAGGCAGCGTTGAAACGCTGCAAAACGGCAACGCCGCCTCGTTGGTGATCGTGATCGTCGTGTCGCCGACGTCGATCGTCGCCTCGTCATCCACGCCCACCGGAAAATGGGCCGGGATCAGCATCGGTCCGCTACCTTCAACTTCCGTGGGAGGCGGATTTGTATAGGGCGGGCTGGGAACGTTCGTCCCGAGGAAAAACAACGCGGAGACGGTGTTGGTCCCGTTGCCGATCAGGCCCGCCTGCGCCGGCGGGCCGGCTTGCATCAGCACCAAGGCTGCAGCGGCAGCGAGCAGTGGCGTGAGGCGCATCTGTGTGGTCCCTTCCGTTTTGATGCCGGCCGTTTTGATGCCGGCGGCGCAACCGCATTGTCGGCCGAGGGCGTGCCGGTCTCGGCGGTACGCTCGTTCCGCGAACCACTGCCCAACCGGCATGCTCTAGTTGAACTAAGTACCAGTCGAAAGCAGGGGGCGTCAATTCCCCTCTTTTATTTCTCTCTGCGCAATCGGGCAGTAGGCTGTAGGACCGACCGGCTTCCGGGGCGATGGGCGGGATCACGGCCGGCGGCGGCGCCGTGGCGGCCGGGGCCGCGGCGGATAGGAGCAGATCATGCAGGTCGACATCGTCGCGGATATCGCGTGTCCCTGGTGCTTTATCGGCAAACGGCGGCTCGAACGCGCCCTGGCGTTGCGCCCCGACATCGTCGCCACCCGGTCATGGCGCGCGTTCCAGCTCAACCCCGACATGCCGGCCGAGGGGATCCCGCGCGAATTCTATCTCTCGGCGAAATTCGGCAGCCCGCGCCAGGCGGTGCGCAGCTACGCGGCGATCGCCGCCGCCGGCCGCGGCGTGGGGATCGAATTTGCCTTTGAGCGCATCCGGCGGACGCCGAACACGCTGCGTGCGCATCGGCTGATCCGGCTGGCGACGAGCGAGGGCAATGGCGACGCCATGGTCGAAGCGGTGTTCGCCGCCTACTTCCTCGATGGGCTCGACATCGGCGACATCGAAACCCTGGCCGCGATCGCCGCCCGCACCGGTCGCGACCCTGACGCGGCTGGCGCCTATCTCGCTGGCGAGGCCGGCGCCGCGGAGGTGCGCGCCGAAGAAGGCCGGGCGCGGCGTCTCGGCATCCATGCCGTCCCCTGCTTCGTGCTCGAGGGCGGCTACGCCATCGCTGGCGCGCAGGAGCCGGAGATGTTTCTGCCGCTGCTCGATATCGCCGCCGCCATCGGCAGCCGGGCTGTCGCGGCGGCAATTTGACCCGATCCTTGGCTCAGGCGGCGAAGCCGTAAAGACGGGCGGCGTTGCCGCGGGTGATTTTGAACCGGTCCTCGGCGCTGGCGTTCTTGAAGTCGCGCGCCACCACATCTTGCGAATGCGGCCAGGACGAGGCCTGGTGCGGATAGTCGGACGACCACATCATCCGCTCGACGCCGATGAAGCCCCGGTTGGCGACCCCAACATAATCGTCGATATAAGTGCACCACATCTGCCGCCGGAAATAGTCGCTGGGCTTCAGCTGCAGCTTGAACCCGGAGGCGACGCGCGAACGCTCGAACAGCCGGTCCATGCGCTGCAGGTAATAGGGCAGCCAGCCGCAATTGTTCTCGGCCGAGACGATCTGCAATTCGGGAAAGCGGTCGAGCACGCCGGAAAAGATCAGGACGCTGAACGAGCGCTCGACCTCATGCGCCAGGACCGTCGCGCGCATATAGCGCTCGCCCCAGTTCCATTGGCTCTCCGTGCCCATGCCGGTGATCGCGTGCAGGCTGACTGGCATGCGCAATTCCTGCGCTGCACCCCAGAACGGGTCGTAGAGGTCCGAGCTGTAGGGCCGGTCCTCGGGCGGCGAGCACCAGATCATCGCCCCCTTGAGGCCCAGCTTGGCGCAGCGCTCGAGTTCGCGGGCGCCGGCCTTGGGGTCGTAGAGCGAGATCATCGGCAGCCCGGCCATGCGCTTCTTGTCGTAGCTGACGTATTCGGCCAGCCAGTCGTTGTAGGCGCGGAAGCAATCGGCCTGCAGCCCGGCATCCTTGAGCCAGAAGATGCGGAAGCCCAGGGTCGTGTAGAGGACGTCGGCCTCGACCCCGTCGAGCGCGTTGTCCTTTTGCCGCTCGGCCGGGTCCCAGCCGCCGGGCCGGGCGTCGGCATAGGTGGCCTTGGTCAGGAACTGGGCCAATTCCTCGGGGCTCTTGCCGGCGGCGAGCCCGATCCCGATCGGGTGCGGGGCATAGCCCTCGTAAAGGAAATAGGCGCCTTCGAGGCCCGGTGGGTCGACCACCAGCCGCGGCGCGCGGTCGCGATACTTCTTGTCGACGCGCGAGACCCACAAATCGGGCGGCTCGCTGACATGCGAATCCGCGGAGATAAGCTTGTAATCCGCCATTTTCACCCTCCCTCCGAAACCCTGCCGCAATTGTCGCGGCCCGGCGCCCGCTATGGCGCTCTCGATCGGTTACGATAGATGAGCATCCGGCGCCCCGTCCAGGCTTCGCCGCTTGGCGGATTGACGGCGCTGTCGAGGTGTTTGGTGGGCGGGATGATATTGCCGAGAGGGATCTGGATGAAGGCGCGCGGCATCGCTCACATTCTCAAATCACGGCTGATCGCCTGGCTCGGCGCGGCGCTGGCGGTATTGGCGGTCGCCGGCAGCGGCCACGCGCAATCGGTGCTGAGCTACCACGGCAATCCCGGGCGCAGCGGCAATTTCACGATGCCGGGGCTGAACTGGGAACAGGCCCGCCGGGTCCATCTCGATCCGGGTTTTCAGCCGAGCTTTTCCGGGCACGTCTATGCCCAGCCGCTCTACTGGCAGCCCCCGGGATCGGTTTCGGGGATGCTGATCGTCGCCACCGAAAGCGACACGGTCGAGGCGATCGACGCGCGCTCGGGAAAGATCGCGTGGAGCCGCAATCTGGGGCGGCCGGTTGCGCTGTCGGCGCTGCCGTGCGGCAATATCGACCCGTTGGGGATCACCGGCACGCCGGTCATCGACCAAGGGACGCAGGCGGTCTATCTCGACGCGATGGTCGCCGAGACTTCGGGGCCGCGCCACAAGATCTTCGCCTTGTCGCTGAAGGACGGCGCCATCTTGCCCGGTTGGCCGGTCGACGTCGCCGCCGCGTTGGCGGCGCAGGGCCGGCGCTTCAACGATCCCGATCAGAACCAGCGCGGCGCGCTCGCCATCCTCGACGGTCGGGTCTATGTCCCATATGGCGGGCATTTCGGCGATTGCGGCGACTACCACGGTTGGGTCGTCGGGGTCGGCCTCGCCAACCCCGCCGATGTCGTCGCCTGGAGCACGCGCGCGCCGGGCGGCGGGATCTGGGCGCCGGGCGGGATCGCCAGCGATGGGCGCTCGCTGTTCGTCGCCACCGGCAATACCATGGACGCGCGGGGCTGGAGCGACGGCGAGGCGGTGTTTCGCCTGGCGCCCGACCTCGCCCGCAGCACCCGTCCGCAGGATTATTTCGCGCCCTCCGACTGGCGCGCGCTCGATGCCAGCGACGCCGATCTCGGCGGCACCAATCCATTGCCGCTCGACATGCCGGCGGCAAACGGCGCGCAGGCGCTGATCCTGGCGCTCGGCAAGGATGCGCGCGCCTACCTGCTCGGCCGCGACAATCTCGGCGGCATCGGCGGCAGCCTCTTGAGCGAATTGGTCGCCACCGGCCCGATCCGCACCGCCGCTTCGGCCTATCCCGTCGCCGATGGCGTCTTCGTCGCGTTCGAGGGACCGGGCGCGCATTGCCCGGCACCCGGCCGCGGCGACGCGCTGACCGTCCTCAAAATTGGCACCGGCTCGCCGCCCGCGCTCGCCACCGCCTGGTGCGGCGCGCTCAGCGGCCGCGGCTCGCCGGTCGTCACCACCACCGATGGCCATTCAGACCCGATCGTGTGGATGCTCGGCGCCGAAGGCGACAACCGGCTGCACGGCTTTCGCGGCGATACCGGCGAGCCGGTCTTTGACGGCGGCGGCCCCGGCGACAGGATGAGCGGCCTCCACCATTTCCAGGATTTGCTGCCCGCCGGCGGCCGGCTCTATGTCGGCGCCGACGACCACCTCTACGCCTTCTCGTTCTGACCGGGCAATCTGCTATCGTCGGTCCAGCCGGACCGTCATCCCCGGCTGCAAGCCATTCTTACCGGCGACCGGATCGGCGCGGACCAGGAAGGTGTTGAGATCGTGGTCGCCGACGGCGCGCGCCGCCCGCCATGTCGCGAACTCGCCGCGCGGCACGATTTCCGAGACACGGGCGGCGATCGGCGCGCCACCCCCGGCCGGATCAAGCCGCACCGGCGAGCCGATCCGCAAATCGCCGAGCTGGTCCTCGCGCCGGTTGAAGCTCGCCCAGCGCCGTCCGGTGGCCTGCAAGGTCATCACCGGCTCGCCCGGCACGATCGCTTCGCCCGGCTCGGCGACGACCAACGCCACGGTGCCGTCCGCGGGCGCGCGAACCCGCAATTTGGCGACGCGCGCGGCAACCGCCGCCGCGGCCGCCGCGGCACTCGCCACCGTCGCATCGGCCACGGCGCGCTGCGCGCGGGTCGGGCCGAGACGAGCGGCCTGGTAGCTATCCTGCGACCGCAGCAGATTGGCGCGCGCCGTGTCGACCGCGGCGATTGCCTTGTCGAGGTCCTGGCGCGAGGCGAACCCGTCGGCAGCGAGCTTCGAGGTGCGCGCGAATTGCTGCTGGGCGTAAAGCAGATCGGCGTTGGCCATTGCGGTCGAACGCTCGGCCATGTCGACCTGCTCCTGGCGCGGGCCGGCAGAGACGCGGTCGCGCGCCGCCCGCGCCGCGGCCAGCTGCGCCGTGGCCAGCACCAGCGCCGCCTCGAGCTCGGGGTTGGACAGCTCGGCCAGCGGCTCGCCCTGGTGCACCCTTTGCCCGGCGGCGACCGTAAAGCGCGCCAGCCGGCCGCTGATCTCCGGTGCGATCTTGATCTCGGTCGCCTGCACCATCCCCGCCGGGAATTGCGGCGGCGCCCCCGACCCGACCAACAGAAAAAGCAGGATGCCGACCACGCCGGCCAGGACCCCGACCACTGCGATCGTGTGCGGATGGTGGCCGGCCCCCGCCGGTCCCAGCCTAGCCAGCACCGGCACGGGCCGCCTCCACCGCCATGCGCCGCTGCGCCGCGATCACCGCGAGCGCGAAATAGATCGCCGCCAGCAGCCACAGATAGAGCCAGTCCGCCCGCACCTCGGCGAGCCGCGCGCCCATCTGATTGATCCGCACCAGCCCGTCGATCGCCGACTCGCTCGGGAACACGCGGCGAATCCGGTCGAGCAGCGGCGGGATCATCTCGCTTGGCCAGGACACGCCGACGAGAAAGAATTGCGGCAAGGTGGTTGCAACGAACACCAGAATGGCGGTCTCGCGGCGCTTGAAGAAAGCACCAGCGGCCTGGCCCATAAAGCTGGTGGCGAGAATGAACGGCGTCGCGAACAGCGCCATGTCGCCCAGACCGCCGAGGGTCGAGAACCCGTAGATCCGCGGCAGCACGACCAGGAACAGAGCCAGCGCCGGAAAATAGATGGTCAGGTGAGCGAGCCCGCGGCCGAGGACGCCGCCCGCTCCGATCGCGGTCGCCCGGGCCGCCGCGCCGCGCTGCGCGAAACCGAGCGCGGCCATGATCGCCGCCCCCATCAGCAGGGTCTGCTGGATGATCAGCACAAAGGCAGCAGGCACCACATAGCTCGCATATCCCCCGGTCGGATTGTAAAGCGGCTCCATGCGCAGCTCGATCGGGCTCAGCACCGCCAGCGCCAGCCTGGCGGCGGCGCCGTTCTCGCGCAATCCGTGGGCAATATCCGCGATGTTGGTCTCGGCCGCGCCTTCGAGGACCCCTTGCAAGGTCCGGTTGAACACCAGGAAATAAGCGGAATCGACATAGGCCGGCAGCCGGGCGGCGTCGCCCTTGAGGATTTCGCGCTCGGTGCCGCGCGGAATTTCGACGATGCCGAAGACCCGGCGCGCGAACAGCGCCTGCTGCGCCACGTCGAGCGCCGGCGCGCGAACCGCGACCGAAATGGCTTCGTCGGCGTCGAGGGTCTGGATCAGGCGCCGGCTCAATTGGCTGCGGTCGTCGTCGACCACGGCGATCGGGATCTTGCGGACCAGCTGGCCGAGATAGGGCTGCGGATAGAACACACCGTAAAACACCGGGGCGATGATCAGCAGGCTGAAGACGCCGCGATCGGCCAGCACCCGCCGCCACTCGCCGGCAAAGGCCCGGCTGATGCTGCGGCTGCGGCCGTCCAGCGGCAGCGCCGCCTCTTCCTCCCGCCGCCCCGGCGTCAGAGACCGCAACCGCAGCCAGCAAAGCGCGAACAGGCCGAGCGCCATCCCGGCGAGGATCGCGAACGGCAGCGCCGAGGCGTGCACCGGCGATCCCCGCGCCGCCTGGTCGGACAGGATCTGCTGATACCAGCGCAACGGCAGCAGCGCTCCCCAGCCTCGGGCAAAGGCGCCCATCGCCAGCACCGGCAATCCTACCCCGGCAAAGCCGAAGGCCGGTGAGGCGATGATCGCATTGAGGCTCAGCCCGAGCGGAAGGTCGCGGACCAGCAATTGCACCAAGGCGGCCAGAGACAGATAGGCGGCGATGAACAGCGCCGCGGCGACTGCGAGCATCAAAACGTCGCCGCGATAGGGCAGCGCGAACCCGGCATGGAGGATCAGCGCGTCGATCGCGATCAGCATGAAAAAGACCGCGAACAGCGGCAATAGCTTGCCGGCCAGCGCGATCAGCGGGCTGCCTGCGGCGCAGCGCAGCCAGGCCCGCCGGCTGCGACGGGAGAATTCGGTCCCGACCGCATAGCACGCGGCGATCGCGATCACCACGTGGAGCGTGGTCGGCATCACCGCGCGCAGCAGAAACCCGGCATAGTTGAGCGCGGGATTGGTCAGCACGTATTGCTCGACCGTCAGCGGCCCGCTGCCGATCGGCTGCAGGCGAACCTCGTGCAATGGCGACAGCCGGGCGGCGGCGGCGGAAATCGCGTCGCTCAACCCCTTGGCCGCGATATTTCCGGGGGTGAAATACTGCGCGTTGTAGAAGGCGATGATTTGCGGCCGGCGTCCGGCCAATAGATCCTTTTCGAAGCTCGGCGGGACATAGATCGCGGCGATGGCCCGCCCGGCGCGGATCGCGCGGGTGGCGGCCGTCATGTTGTCGGCGCGCTCGGCGATGCGCAGGCCCGGGGCGGCCGCGATTTCCTGGACGATCCCGGCCGAGACGGCGGAGCGGTCCAGGTCGACGATCACGACGTCGAGCCCGCGCACGACAGCACTGCTGAAAGTCCAGGCCAGCACCGCGAAGGCGATCAGCGGGATGGCGACGATCAGGAACAACCCGGCCGGGTCGCGGCGAAAGAACCGGATCTCGCGGGTCGCGACCAGCCACAGGCCCGGGCGCGGCGGGGCCCTCACCGCGATCGCCTCGCCCAGTCGGTGTAAACGCTCATCCCTGGGCGCAGCCCGTCGACCTTCTCGACCGGATAGGCACGGATCGCAAAGGTGCGCAGATCGAAATCGCCGGTCGCCCGGGTCGCGCGCCAGCCGGCATATTCGCCTTTGGCGGCGATCACCCGAACTTCGGCGCTGATCTCGCGGTTGCCGAGCGCCGGCGCGCGAACCTCGATCCGGTCGCCCTTTTTCAGTCCGGCGAGCAGGTCCTCGCGCAACGAAAAGCCGAGCCAGGTATCGCCGAGATCGACCAGCGACAGCAGCGTCACCCCCGGGGTAACGACCTCGCCCGCTTCGACCGGGATCTGGTAGACCTGCGCGGCGATCGGCGCGGTGATCGTCAGCTGATCGACCAGCGCCCTGATCGTCTCGATCTTCGCCGCCGCCTTGGCGACGTTGGCCGCGGCGATCTGATGCTCCTCGGCGGTAAAGCCGCGCACCGCCTCCTGATAGGCCAGCCTCGCCTGGTCGAGCCGGCGCTGCGCCAGCGTCAGCGCGTCGGTGTCTTGGTCGAGCTTGGATTGCGGCGCAAACTGGCGGGCGGCCAGCAGCCGGGTGCGGTCGAAAGTATGCTGCGCCAGGGTGAGGTCGGCGGCGGCACGATCTATCTCCGCTCGGCGCAGCGCGATGATCTCGGGACGGGTCCCGACCTTGATCCGCGCCAGCTCAGCGTCGGCGACGAGCTTTTCGGCCTCAGCCTCGTGCAGCTCGGCAACCAGCTCCGGGTTGTCGATCACCAGCAGGGTGGCGCCCGCCGCAACGTTCTGGCCGCGCGCGACCGCGATTCTGGCGAGGCGGCCGGAGACGCGGGCGGCGATATCGATGCGGGTGCTGTCGGCTTCGCCCTGCACCAGCAACGGCTCGGGCCGCGCCAGATACCAGATCGCCAAGCCGATGATGGCCAGGAACAGGACCGCGGTGATGACCGCGCGCGGGTTGATGCGCAGGGGCCGCCGCGATCGCCCGCCGGCTGCCGCCGCTGCGGGCGGCGCGGGGCGGGGGCGGGGCTCGCTCATTGGGCGGCGGTCAGGTCGAATAGCCGGTGCAGGCGGTCGGAGAACCAGCCGGCGACCCGATTGGCCGGCACGGTCTTGTCGATTTCGGGCGAGGCGATCAGCTGGCCCAAGGCCTGACGCCGCGCCAGCGCGCGGCACAGCTCCTGGGCGACCGCCGGGCGCGCCTCCAGCACCGGCGCCAGATCGTCCTTGGACAGCTCGTAGAGGGTGGTCGGCGCCAGGGCCGAGATCCTGGCCTCGGCGGCGGCCCCGGTCAGCAGTCCGATCTCGCCGAAATGATCGCCCGGGCCGAGGCGTAGCAGCTCGATCTCGCCTTCCGACGACACCCGGGTCAACGACAGCACGCCGGGCCCGACGATGAACAGCGAGTGCAACACCACCCCGGGCTCGACCACGGCCTCGCCGGGCTCGAAAGTCTTGCTCTTCAGCCTTGCCGCGAGGGAGCGCCGCTCGTCCGGGGTCGCCGCGGCAAAGATCTCGACCAGGCCGAGCGCCCGTTCGGCAGCGGTCCGCGGCGGCGTCGTGGTGTCGGCCGGCGGCGCCCAGGAGGGCAGGCTCTGGGTCGAGGCGAGCTCGATGCCGGCCGCCGCCAGGTGCCGGGAAATCAGATCGAACAGCTCGTTCTGCGCGCGGCTCGACTGAGCCAATTCCTCGACAAAGAAGGTAATGTCGAACTCGGTGTAGCTCGCCGTGATCGACTTGACGATGATCAGCGGGGCAGGGGTGGCCAGGATCAGCCGCGAGTTCAGGATCGCCTGTTCGAGGATCTCGCCGCCGGCCGCGGGCGGCGCCTTGGCGTCGAGCTGAACCGTCACGGTCATCCCGTGGATGCCCGAGGGCGAGCTCGAGTTGACGATCTTCGCCTTAGCGATGGCGCTGTTCGGCACGATCGCCAGATCGCGCTTTGCGGTCAGCACCAGGGTCGCTCGCCAGTTCATCTCGATCACCCGGCCATCGGTGGCACCATCGATGCTGATCCAGTCGCCGGGCCGGTAGGGGCGGCTAAAATTCAAGACGATGCCGGAAAATACGTCGCTCAGCGTGCTCTGCAAGGCCAGCCCGAGGATGATGGCGATGGCCCCCGAGGTCGCCAGCAGCCCCTGGATCGGCAGATCGAAAACATAGGAGATGATGGCGAAGGCGGCGGCGAGATAGATCACCGCGGCGAGCAGGTCCTGCACCAGCTTGCCCTCGCGCGGCCGATGCTCGGTGACGACGAAGGCGCGCAGGACGCCGACCAGGAACCAGGCCGCCCACAGCCACCAGGCGATCTTCAAGGCGCCGTGGACCGCGTCGCGGAACGGGACCCCGGTCGAGGTCATCTTCTGATAGGGGACGACGCCGGCGTGCAGCAGAAGGATCGTCAGCGCCACCAGCAACAGCACCCGCACCCCCGCCCGGCGCAGCGGATGCTGGCGGAACAACAGATGCGTCAAGAGCCCGGCTAGCGCGAAAATAAACAGGGCGATGACCAGCGGGTCGCGGACGGCCGCCAGCATCGCCATCCCGGGGTCGATCATCGCGCCGCGCCCGCGATCATCGGCCGGGCGCGCCGGAGGATGAGCCGGCCGGTCATCTCCGGCCGCCGCCTACCGGCCGCCCCGCGCCGCGCTCAGCGCGCCACCGCATTGCGGCGACAAGGATGCGGCATTGGCGCGCAGGCAGGCGATCGCCCGGCCGTCGCCGAGCGGCACGCCGCTGCACAGCGCGCGGTAGTCGCCGGCGCAGGATTGGCGCAACACCATGATCTGCTGCCGCGGCGACATCGCCGGCAGCACCGCCGCCGGGGCGGCAGCCGGGGCCGCAGCCGCCGCACCCGAGGAGGATCGCGGCGCCGCGGCTCCGCCGCCGCCGACCGATTCGACCGCGCGCCGGCACGCCGCCGACAGGCTCGAAGCGTGCTGCTGCAGGCAGACGAGCGACGCCCTGCCGCCGGTCGGCACACTTGCGCAATGCGCCTGATAATCGGCCGGGCAGGCCTGGCGAATGGCGTTGCGTTGTGCCGCGGTCGGCTGCTGGGCGATGGCCGGCACGGAGAGCGCGAGTGCGACCGCCAACAGGGCGATGCGCAGCGCGGCCCGGTAGCAAGTTTCGATTGTCAAGATCCGTTTCCCCTCGAGCAGGATGTGTTGGTACGAGAGGGCGATTATTGCCCGATCGGCACCGGCAAGGGGCGACAAAATGAGCTGCGAGGAGATCGGCACTGCCGCGGCATCGAGCCGTGCCGCAGCCTGAGCGTGACAACGCTTCGGGACGCCCGGGAGGAACGGCCGATCGATCGCCGAGCGCCGCCGGCGGCTACGGGCCTGTTGCCCGCGCGCTGCACTGGCTGGTCGCGGCACTCGCGGTCATGGTCGTGGCCTTTGGCTGGGCTGCGGAAGCCGCAGCGCGCAACACCCCGGCGCGCGCCAGCCTGCTGCTGCTGCACCGCTCGCTCGGGCTGACCATCCTCGCCTTGATGCTGCTGCGCATCCTGTGGCGCTTGCACCACCCGGCGCCGCCGCTGCCGGCCGCTCTCGGCCGGTTTGACGCGGCGCTGACCCGCGCCACCCATCTAGCGCTCTATCTCGTTTTTATCGCGATGCCGCTTGCCGGCTATGTCAACGCCGCCGCCGCGGGCCACAAGGTCAGCCTGTTCGGCGCGGTCTCGATTCCGCCGCTGCTGCCGCGCGACGAGCGCCTGGCCCAGGCGGCGATCGCGGCGCATCTGGTCGGCCAATATCTGGTCTATCTGCTGGTCGGCCTGCACGTCGCCGGGGCGCTTTTTCACCGCGTCGTCGGGCGCGAGGGTATCCTCGAGCGGATGTTGCCGCGGCGCCCGGCCCCCTAGGCCGGGCCGGCGGCGACCAGGCTGAGACGGCTGCGGAAAAACTCCAGCGCTTCGGAGAGGTTGCGCGATGCGCGCAGGCGCTGCCGTCCGCTCTGCACGATAAACTCGCCCGGCCGAGCCGCCGAGGGCGCGGTCTTCAGGATCGTATAGGCCGCCGCCTCGTGGGTATGGCGAAACACCGAAAAGCGGGCGAGGCCCGGACCATGGTCGATCGCGTAATCGCGCCACACGCCGCGGATCACGTGGAGGCTGTAGAGCCCGAGAAGCTGGTTCAACTCGGCACGGGTGAAATACACGGTCCGCTGCCGCGCCCGATAATCGCCGAGGGCCAGCACCACCCCAGTCTTCCGGCTCATCGCCACCCTTCGCCAGTTGCCGCAGCGCCGAGTGTCGGCGATTTCGCCGATCGCGTCCAGCCGCCTCGCTCGGCCGCCGCCTAGCGCCGGAGACGGAGCGCCTTGCTTCGTTGAGCCGGCCATCGCGGGGCTTGACCTGTCGCCATCCGCGGGCAAACAACGGCGCGCGGAACTCCATCCGGCACCGCCCCGGCGGCCCGCGAACGACGCCGGCGAGCGACAATGGAGGCAATGTGGACGAGGTTGAATGCGTCGTCGTCGGCGCCGGGGTAATCGGGCTCGCCGCGGCGCGGGCCTTGGCGCTGGCCGGCCGCGAGGTGCTGGTGCTCGAACGCGCCTGGACGATCGGCTTTGAGACCTCCTCGCGCAACAGCGAGGTCATCCACAGCGGCATCTACTACCCAAAGGGCAGCCTCAAAGCGACCTCATGCGTCGAGGGCCGCCGGCGGCTCTATGCCTATTGCCGCGAGCACGGGGTCCCGGTAGCACAGCTCGGCAAGCTTATCGTCGCCGCCGAAGAGGGCGAGATCCCGGCCCTCGAACGGATCGCCGCCGCGGCCCGAGCCAACGGCGTCGACGATGTCGAATGGCTGAGCGCGTCACAGGCGAGGGGTCTCGAACCGGCGCTCCATTGCGTCGCCGCGCTGCTGTCGCCGTCGACCGGCATCATCGACAGCCATGCGCTGATGCTGGCCTATCAGGGCGAGGCCGAGGCGGCCGGCGCCGCGATCGTGCTGCGCACCCCGGTCCTTTCCGGGCAAGTGCGAAACAATGGCTTCGCGCTCGCGGTCGGCGGCGACGAGCCAGGCACGATCGGCTGCCGGTATCTGGTCAATGCCGCTGGGCTCTACGCCCCGGCCCTGGCCCGCGCCATCGCCGGGCTGCCGCCGCAAACGATCCCGGCCGCCTATTTCTGCCGCGGTGTCTATTTCACCTTGAGTGGGCGCTCGCCGTTTCGCCGGCTCGTCTATCCGGTGCCGCCGCCCGGCGGTTTGGGCGTGCACATTACGCTCGACCTCGCCGGCCAGGCGCGCTTCGGCCCCGATGTCGAATGGATCTCCGCGGTCGACTACACCGTCGACCCGGCGCGCGGCGAGGCGTTTTACGCGGCGGTGCGCAGCTATTGGCCAGGTTTGCGCAATGGCGCGCTACAGCCGGGTTATGCCGGGATCAGGCCCAAGATCAGCGGACCGGCCGAGCCCGCCGCCGATTTCGTCGTCCAGGGCGCCGCCGATCATGGTGTCCCGGGTCTGGTCAACCTCTACGGCATCGAATCGCCGGGGCTGACCGCTTCGTTGCCGCTGGCCGACGAAATCGTCCGACGGCTGAACGAAGGTTAGCCGGGTTCAGTTTCGGCCGCTGCACCACACCCACAGGGCGAGCGGCCACGCCAGCACCGCCGGCAGGCTGTCGCGGAAAACCTCGACCTGGGCGCGCCAGTCGAAATCGTCCGGCAAGGCCGGCGAGCGCGGATGCGCGAACAATACGGCGCCGACTGCGAGATAGATCATGGCGAAAGTGACGAAGGTTCCCATCGCTGCCCGCTCCAGTTCAGGAGAGCACCGCGGAGTCGCCTCGGCCGGACCAGCCCAGCGATGCAGGCCCTACAATAATGGCGGCGACTACCCAAATCTCCGCCCGTCCGCTCTGGCTGGCACACTCGGCCCGCGGCTTAGTGTCGCGGAACGGAACCATTAGCGCGGGGGTCAAAGTCGGAGCCAGCTGGCGGCCGAGTGGAGGTGAGGCGATGCTGATCGGGGTTCCCAGAGAGGTGAAGACCCACGAATACCGGGTTGGGCTGGTTCCCGGCAGCGTGCGCGAGCTGGCCCATCACGGCCACAAAATCGTCGTCGAGAGCGGGGCCGGAGCCGGGATCGGCTTTGACGACCGGGCCTACGAAGCCGCCGGCGCCCGCATCTTAGCCAGCGCCGCCAGGGTCTTTGCCGCGGCCGAGCTGATCGTCAAGGTCAAGGAGCCGCAGCCCGCGGAGGCGGCGCTGCTGCGCCGCGACCAGATCCTGTTCACCTATCTGCACCTGGCCGCGGACCGGGAGCTGACCTTGAGCCTGATCCGCTCGGAAGTCGTGGCGATCGGCTACGAGACGGTCACCGACGCGAGCGGTGGGCTGCCGTTGCTGGCGCCGATGAGCGAGGTCGCCGGGCGGATGTCGGTGCAGGTGGGCGCGCATTGTCTCGAAAAGGAGCAGGGTGGGATCGGCGTGCTGCTCGGCGGGGTTCCGGGGGTGCCCGCGGCCAAGGTCGTGATCCTCGGCGGCGGGGTCGCCGGCACCAACGCGGCGCGCATGGCGATGGGGATGGAGGCCTATGTCACGGTGATCGATCGCTCCTTGCCGCGGCTCTACGCGCTCGACCTGCAGTTCGGGGCTCAGCTGCACACGCTCTATTCGACGATGGAGAACATCGAGCGCGAAGTCGCCGCCGCCGATCTGGTGATCGGCGCCGTGCTGATCCCGGGCGGTGTGGCGCCAAAGCTCGTCAGCCGCGAGCTGGTCCGGGCGATGCGGCCGGGGACGGTGCTGGTCGATATATCGATCGACCAGGGCGGCTGCTTCGAGACCAGCCGGCCGACGACCCACGCCGCACCCACCTATATCGAGGAAGGTGTCGTCCATTATTGCGTGACCAATATGCCGGGCGCGGTGGCGCGCACCTCGACGGTGGCGCTGAACAATGCCACCCTGCCTTTCGTGCTGGCGCTGGCCGATCGCGGCTGGCGGGGTGCGCTCTCCGAGGACCCGCATCTGCGCCACGGGCTGAACGTCTGCCGCGGCCAGGTGACCCACCCGGCGGTCGCGCGCGAGCTCGGCCTGCCGTTCCTCCCCGCCGACCAGGCGCTGGCCGGTTGACCGGCCCATGCCGCGAACCGCGCCGGCCGCTATTTCATTCTCGCCGATCTTTCCCTATGGATTGCCCTGGCATTGCTCCCTATTTCACACCAAACAGGCAAGAGATGGGGGAATGACGCTGCATCCGACGCTCCCGATCACCGCCGCGGCGCGGCTCGGCGACTTGCTCGGTGCGTCAGGCCAGCCCGAGCCGGCGCCGGCCAGACAGATCGACGATGCGGCGCTGGCTGCGATCGCCGATCTCTATCGTGAAATCTTGCCGGCGGGTGGTGCCATCCTCGACCTGATGTCGGGCTGGGTCAGCCATTTGCCTCCTGAAATTCACTATTCGCGGGTCGTCGGCGTCGGGGTGAACGCCTGCGAGCTGGCCGAAAACCCGTTCCTCGACGAGTGGCGGGTCCAGGATCTCAACCGCAGCCCGCGCCTACCGTTTGCCGCCGCCGAGTTCGACGGCGCCGCGCTGTGCGTTTCGGTCCAGCATCTGACCCGGCCGGCCGAGGTCATCCGCGAGGTCGGGCGGGTGTTGAAGCCGAGGGCGCCGTTGGTCGTAACCTTTTCGGAACGCTGCCGCCCGGCCCGCGCCATCGGCTGCTGGTGCCTGCTCGACGACACCGGGCATTTGTGCCTGATCGCGCATCATTTTGGCGAAGCCGGCAATTGGGGCGACATCCGTTGTATCGATCGCACCCCGCCTGGCGGCGGCGACCCGCTCTACGCGGTGATCGGGCGCAGCCTTGGCCCGTGGCCTCCCGGCAGCGACGATTGAATGCCGCGACGGCCGCCCCGCTCGACAACCTAATCAGCAATCATAGGCCACCATTGCGGTGAGCGGCACGTCGATGCGGCTGCGGCCCTGCAGAAAGCTCAATTCGATGATGCACCCGGCCGCGGCGACGATGCCGCCGCGCTGGCGGACCAGATCGATCGCGGCCTGCATCGTGCCCCCGGTCGCCAAGAGATCGTCGAGCACGGCGACGCGCTGGCCGGCGGCGACGGCATCCTCCTGGATCTCGATGGTATCGCTGCCATATTCGAGATCGTAGGTAAAGCGCACGGTCTTGCCCGGCAGTTTTCCCTGCTTGCGGATCATGACGAAGCCGCAGCCGAGTTCGCAGGCGACCGGTGCGGCAACCAGAAACCCGCGCGATTCGATGCCGATCAACAGATCGGGCTGATGCGGGCGCAACGCCTCGGCAAGCCCGGCGACCGTGGCCCGCCATGCGGCCGGATGGGCGAGCAGGGTCGAGATGTCATAGAACAGGATGCCGGGCTTGGGGAAATCGGGTACCGAGCGAATGTGCTGCTTCAGGTCCATGAGCATCGTCTCCGATGATCGACGTCAGTCGGCTGCCAGCCCTCGCGCAGATCGACAGCGGGCGTTGCGGCATAGCGGCTTTTGCCATAGTTGAAAAGGCCTCGCCCGGCGCACGCGGATTTCACAAAGCATCATGGCGTCGATCGCTGCCACCCTCGTCGAGACCGAAGCTGCCGGATCGCTGATCCTGTTGCCCGCCGGGGAATGGCTGGTGGCGAGCGCCGCCGAGCTCGACCGAAGGCTCCAAGCCTTGAAGCTGCCGCAGAACCGGCGGGTGGCCATCGATCTCGGCGGGATCGAGCGGGTCGACAGCGCCGGGGCCTGGCTGCTGCTGCGCACCGAGCACGATCTGGCGGTGCGCGGCAACGCCGTCGAGATGCGCAATCTGCGGCCGAGCTTCGCGCCGCTGTTCGATCAGGTCCGCGCCGGCGGGTTTCACGCCCCGGCTGCTCACCCGCGGCCGGCGCATCACAGCCTGGTAGGGTTCGTCGCCCGGATCGGCGAGATTTCGCTCGGTCTCGTCGCCCGGATCTACCGTCTGCTCGGCTTTGTCGGCCTGGTGTGCGAGACCGCGCTGCGCCTCTTGCGGCATCCGGGCCGGCTCAGGCTGACGGCGATGGTCGCCCAGATGGAGCAGACCGGGGTCAATGCGCTCGCCATCGTCGGCATGCTCTCGTTCCTGGTCGGGGTCGTCATCGCCTACCAGGGCGCCGACCAGCTGCGCCGATTCGGCGCCGAGATCTATACCGTCGACCTGTTGGGGGTAGGCATCCTGCGCGAATTGGGGGTGCTGATGACCGCGATCATAATCGCCGGCCGCTCGGGCAGCGCCTTTACCGCCCAGATCGGCACGATGCAGGTCAACGAAGAGGTCGACGCGCTGCGCACGATCGGTCTCGACCCGATCGAGGTGCTGGTGATCCCGCGCCTGTTCGGATTGCTGCTGACCTTGCCGATGTTGACCATTTTCGCCAATTTGATGGGGCTGCTCGGCGGCGCCTTGATGGCCTGGGGGGTGCTCGGGATCACGATCCCGCAATTCGTGCACGAGTTGCGGCTCTCATTGAGCCCGAGAACCTTTTGGATCGGCGTGGTCAAGGCGCCGTTCTTTGCCGCGATCATTGCCACGATCGGCAGCTATGAAGGCTTTCAGGTCTCGCGCAGCGCCGAAAGCGTCGGCCGCCTGACCACCCTCTCGGTCGTCGAATCGATCTTTCTGGTGATCGTCGCCGATGCCGCCTTTTCGGTGTTCTTTTCGATCTTGAGGATTTGAGGGTGGCCGAGGCTCCAGGCGAGGCGATTATCCAAATTCGCGGTCTGGTCAACCGGTTCGGAACCGAGACCGTGCATGACGGCCTTGACCTCGATGTGCTGCGCGGCGAGGTCCTTGGCGTCGTCGGCGGGTCGGGCAGCGGCAAATCAGTGCTGTTGCGAACCGTCGTCGGGCTCAACCGGCCGGTCCAGGGTCGGGTCGAGGTATTCGGCGCCGACATTCCGCGGATGAACGAACTCGAGAGGCGCAAGATCGAGCGGCGCTGGGGGGTTTTGTTTCAGGACGGCGCGCTCTTCAGCTCGCTGACCGTGGCCCAGAATATCGAGGTGCCGCTCAGTGAATTTTACGATATGCCGTTGCCCCTTATGGACGAGATCGCTGCGATCAAAGTCGGCATGGTCGGCCTTCCCGAGGACGCCGGCGGCAAATATCCGGCGCAGCTGTCGGGCGGCATGCGCAAGCGCGCCGGGCTCGCCCGCGCTCTGGCGCTCGATCCGGAGATCGTCTTTCTCGACGAGCCCACCGCCGGGCTCGATCCGATCGCCGCCGGCGAGTTCGATCATCTGATCCGCGATCTGCGCGGCAGTCTCGGGCTGACCGTGTTCATGGTGACCCATGATCTCGACAGCCTGTTCGCGATCTGCGATCGGGTGGCGGTGCTGGTCGACAAAAAGATTCGGGTCGGCACGCTCGATCAATTGCTGCAGGACGATCACCCTTGGATCCATTCCTATTTCCACGGTCCGCGCGGGCGAGCGGCGCAGCACGCCGAAATGGCCGCGCAACCGCAAACGGCGGCCGCCGCCGCCGCTCCGGCCTGAGCCGTTCCGAGCGACGGAGACAGGTGAATGGAGACGCGAGCACATTACGTCGCGGTCGGCGTGTTCGTATTGGCGATCGTCTCGCTGGCGTTTGGCGCCGTGCTGTGGCTCGGCCGGGTCGAATTCTCACAGGTGGTCGAGCGCTACTACATCTTTTTCCGAGGATCGGTCGCCGGTCTGGGCAAAGGGTCGTCGGTCCAGTACAACGGCATCCCGGTCGGCCGGGTGATCGACGTCCGCGTCGATCCGGACAATATCGCGCAAATCCAGGTGACGGTCGGGATCGATACCGGGCTGGTGTCGATCAAGTCGGACGCCCGAGCACTTCTCGACACCAACATCTTGAGCGGCGTCTCGACGGTGCAGATCCGCGGCGGCACGCAGGAGGCGCCGGTTCTCGAGCCAAAACCCGGACATCGCTACGCGATCATCGAGCCGGCGCGCTCCGAGCTCGAACAGGTCAAGGCCTCGCTTCCCGAGCTGACCGGCGAGCTCAAATCGGTAGCCGGCAATCTGAACGCGCTGCTCAGCGCGCGAAACCGCCAGGCGGTTACCGACAGCCTGGAGAGCATCCGTACCGTGACCGCGGCCTTGGCCGAACACAGCCAGGATCTCGGCGCCATCCTCGGCAACGCCAACACCGCGTTGGTGGCGCTCAGATCGCTGTTGCACAATGTCGATCAGAGCTATTCCCGGCGCGGCGGATTGAAGGATCAGGCCTCGCAGACGCTCAAGGACTATGACCGGGTGGCGACGAACCTGATCGGCGCCAGCCATCAGCTGCAGCTGGTCCTTGGCGAGAACCGGCCGGGGATCCGCCGTTTCAGCCAAGAGACCCTGCCCGGCGTGAACGACCTCGTCAGCGACGCGCAGCGGCTGGTGGCCAATGTGAACCGACTGGTGGACCAGCTCGAGCGCGACCCGACGCGATTGCTGTTCGGCGACCGGCGCCGCGGGTATCAGCCGCGATGACCGGGTCGCCGGACCGCATTTCGACAGGCCGCATCGCCCGCCGCTCGCTCGCCGGCGTCGCCGTGCTGACCTTGGCCGGCTGCGCCAGCCTCTTTGTCGCCACCCCGCCGGGACATCTCTACCGCCTGACGGCCGGGCGCGGCTATCCCGCGGATCTGCCGCGTCTTCGCGGGGTGCTTCTGGTCGATACCCCGCAGGCTTCGGCCGGCATCGACACCGCCCGGATCGCGCTGAGCCGCTCGCCGGTCTCGCTCGACTACTACGCCGACGCGGAATGGACCGACCGGGTGCCGGCCCTGGTGCAGGGCGCCATGCTGGCGTCCTTTGAGAACAGCGGGGCGATCACCGCGATCGATCGCGATGCGATGGAGCTCAAGGCGGATTTCACCCTGCAGAGCGAGATTCGCCATTTCGAAGCGGATTACCAAGCCGGCGATGCCCCGCCTCAGGTTCGGGCGGCGATCATCGCCCGGCTGGTCGCCGCACCCCAGCGCAAGATCATCGCCCAGACCGCGTTCGAGCGGCGCCAGCCGAGCGCCGCCAACAAGGTCCCCGACGTGGTCGCCGCCTTCAACGCGGCGGCGGGCGCGGTGATCACCGACATCGTGCTGTGGACGGTGAGCGAACTCGCTTTGACCTCGGCGCGGCGCTAGCTATTGTGGACCTGTTTCGTTCGCATGAGGGGCAGGGTGGCGGGCTCGGACAGAATGATCGATTCGCCGGTCGGATCGGCTGAACTCGCGCGCATGCACCGGGCGGCGGCAGTCGTCGCCGAGTGCCGGCGCTCGTTCGCGGCGAGCGGGACCGGCATCCTCGGCGCGATGCTCGCCGGCGAGGCGCCGCTCGCCGACTGGCGGCACTATCCCGCCGGGGAAGTCTACGATCCGCACAGCCACGGACAGTATTTCTATCACATCCACCCGGAAGCGGGCCGGTCGGCTGGCGAGCACGGCCATTTTCACACCTTTTTGCGCGCTGACGGCATGCCGTCGCGGATGGCGCCGTTGGTGTTGCCCGAGACCGCGGTCGCGGCGATGCCGCCCTCGCCGCCGCAGGCGCCGCCGCAGAAGCACGGCGGGAGCGACGAGGTCTGCCATCTGGTGGCGATCACGCTCGATCCGTCGGGCGAGCCCATTCGGCTGTTCACCACCAATCGTTGGGTCACCGGCGAGACCTGGTACCGCGCCGACGACGTGATCGGCATGCTCGACAGCTTTGCCATCGGCGCGGTCGGGCCCTCGACCATCCTCAACCGCTGGATCGTCGCGATGATCGCGCTGTTTCACCCGCAGATCGCGGCGCTGCTGCGCCGCCGCGACGAAACCGTGATGGCCTGGCGCCGGCGTCGGCGCACCAATGTATTCGAGGATACCCGGCTCGAAATCACCTCGAGCCTCGATATCGAGCTCGACGCCCAGCTCGCTCTGGTCGAGCGGCTCGGCCCCGAGACCGGCGCTGGCTCGTCGGCCTGGGCATCGCCGCTGCCGCCGATGGCCGACGGCTGGGGCGAGGGCCATGCCGGCTGACCGCGCCCGGCGACCGCTCCGGCTGACCGCGCCCGTCAATCGCGTGTGCCGGCGCTATTGCCCGGCGGCGGGTTGCGCGGACGGTGCGCGCGGCGGCAGGTTGTTCGCGTTCAGGCAGTCGTTGAGCTTGGCGTCGCGCTTCGCGTTCGAGGCCGGGGTGAAGTCGGGAAAGGCGGCCTGGGCCTGCCGGGCGCAGGTGTCCGCGCTCTTCCATTTGATGATCGCCGAATTGCCGGCCTGGGTGGCCTCGGCCGTGCCCGCGAACGACAGCATCGCCGTAACCAACGAAAAAACCAACCACTTCATGCCTTGCCTCATTGCCAGCGTGGGTCCGGGGCGTCGGCTCCCGGTGGCGCGACTATACACGATTTTGCAAGGCCGTTGCGGCGCACGGCAAACTTGGGCTCCATAGCGCCGGGCTGGACCGATCGAGCGGGGAAGTGGCGATGCTGAAGATCTGGGGCAGGGCGACCTCGTCAAATGTGCAGAAAGTGCTGTGGTGCTGCGGCGAGCTTGGCATCCCGTTCGAGCGGGTCGATCTCGGAGGGCCGTTCGGTGGCAACCAGGATACCGAATATCTGGCGCTCAACCCGAACGGGCTGGTGCCGACGGTGCAGGACGGCGATCTGGTGCTGTGGGAATCGAACACGATCTGCCGCTATCTCGCCACGACCCATCAAGGCGAGCGGCTCTATCCGGCCGCGCCGGCCGGGCGTGCGCTCGTCGAGCGCTGGATGGATTGGCAGCTTTCCACCCTCGGGCCGCCGATGGGGGCGCTGCTCTACGGGCTGATCCGCACCAAGCCGGAAGCGCGCGACCAGGCTGCGATCGAAGCGGCGCGGCGCAAGGCGCTCATCGCCTGGACCATCGTCGAGGAGGCGCTCGACGGCCGGTCCTTTCTCGCCGGCTCCGAATTGAGCTTGGCCGAGATCGTGATGGGAACCCTGGTCTATCGCTGGCACGCCTTTCCGCTCGAGCGGCCGCCACTGAAGAACCTCAAATCATGGTACGAGCGCATGCGCCCCCGGGCCGCTTTCAAAACCCACATCGAAATTCCGATCACGTGATCGTTTGCGCGCCTGGGGATGAACAGAGCAAACTGATGACACCATCGGCGAAGCGCCGGCTGCTCGGCGCGGTCTGGACGATCGGCATCTTCGCTGCCGTCGCGGCGCCGGCACCGGCGCCGGCGCAGGACAAGCAAGCCGTCCTCAAGGAGCGGCAGACGACGATGAAGCAGCAGGGCCGCGACCTTGGTCGGATCAAGGGCTATCTCGACGGCACCGCCGATCAGTCTGCGGCCGTCGCCGCGGCAACCGATCTGACCCGGACGACCGGCAAAATCCCGGACCTCTTTCCACCAGGCACGACCGGGCCAAGTCCGGACGGCAAGTACCAGCCAAAACCCGCGGTGTGGAGCGAGCGCACCAAGTTTCTCGACGTGCAGAAAGCCGCGGCGGCCAAGGCCGAGGCGCTGCTCGCGGCGGTCAAGGGCGGCGACAAGACCGCAGTCCGGACCGCGTTCATCGACCTCGGCAAGAACGGTTGCGGCAGCTGCCATACCGGTTTTCGAGAAAAACTCAAACCCTGAGGGCGGCGGCGCTCGCGCTGCTGCCCGCCCTGACCGGGGCGCGATTGCCGCCCGCAGCCGCGGGCGCGGATGATGCGGCGGCGCGCGGCGCCTATCTCGCCGCCACGGCGGGGTGCAGCCAGTGCCACACCGCCGAGCGGGGTGCACCCTATGCCGGCGGGCGCGTGCTCGAAACCCGATTCGGCGCCGTCGTCACCCCCAACATCACCCCCGATCGTCGCACCGGGATTGGAGGGTGGAGTGCCGCCGACTTCGCCCAGGCGATGCGTTGGGGCATCGCCCCCGATGATTCGCGCTACCTGCCGGCCTTTCCGTTCCCGTTCTACAACCGCCTTGAGCCGCGCGACCTCGCCGATCTGAAGGCGTTTCTCGACCGCCTGCCGGCGGTGTCGCGGGTCAACCGGGCGGTCGCTCCCCAGCCCTTCGCCGCGGCCCGCGGCGCCGTTGCGGTCCTCGCCATGGATCTTCCCGGTCCCTGGCGGCCGGATCCGGGCAAGGGCGCGGTGTGGAACCGGGGCGCCTATCTCGTCGCCACGATCGGCCGTTGCGGCGATTGCCACACGCCGCGCAATTGGCTCGGCGCTCTCGATCCCGATCGCGTCCTTGCCGGCGGCATCGACGGCGAGGGCCATGCCGCGCCCGACATCACGCCCGATGCGGCCGCCGGGATTGGGCGGTGGAGCCTCGGCGACATCGTCACCCTGCTCGAGGACGGGCAGAAGCCCGATTTCGATTTCGTCGGCGGGGCCATGGGCGAAGTCGTCAAGAGCACCGTTGGCCTCGACGACGCCGACCGCCGGGCGATCGCCATCTATCTGAAATCGCTGCCCCCGATCGGCTCCTCGGCGACCGGTTCGCCACAGAAGGCGCGTTCCTCAAAGAAAGACTGAGCGGCGCTCTCTTTCGCCACTGGACGCTCGGTCGTGACCCCTTATGATGGCGGGTGTTCCTGCCGAAAGCAGCGGGGAACAAGCCCGGCGCGGCCGGTCCTCGGCGTTTGGTCGGCAGCGGCGGTAGGAGCGGGTGGTGGCGCGAGGGCGACCGGATAAAAGCTTGGCCCGCTTCGAACGGATCGCGCTGGTTCTGTCGGGCGGGGACGCGCTCGGCGCCTATCAGGCCGGCGCTTATGCCGCGCTCGAACAGAGCGGGGTGCGGCCGAACTGGATCGCTGGAACCGCGATGGGCGCCGTCAACGCCGCGATCATCGCCGGCAATCTGCCGCATGAGCGCGTGGCACGCTTGCGCCGGTTCTGGCACGAGATCAGCCGGCGGGCGGGGCAGCGCCCGTCGCGCCAGCTCGGCCGATGGGCGCAGCGAACCGCGGGCCGCTGCCTGTCCATGCTGCGCGCCGGCGCCGAATTCGTGCCGCCGGTGGCCGCGCCGGTGATCTCAGCACTCGAATTCAGCGAGCTGATCGCGGGCGCCGTCGATTTCGAGCGGGTCAATTCCGGCGCCGTGCGCGTCGTTTTGGGCGCGGTCAACCTGGCGAGCGGGGCGGAGACGTTTTTCGACAATGACCGGCATGTGCTCGGTCCCGATCACGTGCTGGCCGGCACGCCGCTGCCGGGGCTGCCGCCGGTCGCGATCGACCGGCAGCTATTCGCCGGCAGCGCCGTCCCGGTGTCGGCGCTCGACGATGCCCGCCCGGCCGATACCCTGTGCTTTGCCGTCGACGGCTACGATCCGGTGCCCGGCAGTCGCGGCGGGATCAGCCGCACCACTCGCGAAATCGCGGCGCTGCGCCGCACCCACGACCTGCGCCGCATGATCGGGTTGCTCGGCGAGCGGCTGCCGCCGGCGGCGCGCGGCGAGATCGACATCCGCCGCTGTCTGGCCGAGGCCAGCGATGCAACGATGACGATCCTGCACCTGGTTCACGAAGGCGACATTGCCGATCTCGCGGCAAAGATGGCCGATTTCTCGCCCGATGCGGTGGCCCGGCGGTGGCGGGCGGGCGAACGCGACGTGGCGACGAGCCTTGCCCATCCGCGCTGGCTGGCGCCGCCGCCCCGGCTTTCCGGGGTGGTCGTCCATGAGGTTCGCGACGGGGTCGTCGCACCACCGCGCTGAACCGGGCGGTCTGGATACAAAATCGGCAGGCGCCCGAGCACTGCTGGCAAAAGCGGCCGTTTTGATCCCTGCCAAGAAACCATCAAGGAGCGCCTGGCGGCTCGGCGAGTCACTTGCAGGGTGACCCGCTGCCTCTTGCCTAAACGCTTGTCAATACAAATATTGGATTGAAATAAAAGGTTTTTTGAGATGGGATGCTTTCGCCTGATAATCGATCGAAGCGGCCAGCCGCTTCGCGACTTCGGACACTGCCACGCTCGGCAGCTTCCGGCATTTATGAGGACATATGCTTTACGACGCCTACCAGGCACAACAGGACCTTTTCGGGCCGGTCCGGCTGATGGCCGGGACCGCCCATGATTGGCTGCGCCATCCGTGGCTGCCGATCGGCGACTTGCCGTGCGTGCGCAGCGCCGCGGCGGCGATGGAGCTGCTCTCCCATGCCCACCTGTCGCATCAGCGGCCGGATTTCGGCATCGGCCGGGTCACGATCGGGGGCCGGGAAATCGCCGTCAAGGAGGAGACCGTCGCCTCGCATCCGTTCTGCAACCTCGTCCATTTCCGCAAGGATTGGACCCGCGAGGAGCCGACCGTGCTGGTGGTGGCGCCGCTCTCCGGGCATTTTTCGACCCTGCTGCGCGGCACCGTCGAAACCTTGCTGGCCGATCACAACGTCTACCTGACCGACTGGAAGAACGCGCGCGACGTGCCGCTGCTCTACGGCCGGTTCGATCTCGACGATTTCGTCGAGCTGGTGATCCGCTTCACCCGGCTGCTCGGGCCGCGCATTCATCTGATCGCGGTGTGCCAGCCCTCGGTTCCGGTGCTCGCCGCGGCGTCGTTGATGGCGGCCGGGGGCGACCCGTGCCAGCCCGCCTCGATGATCCTGATGGGCGGCCCGATCGACACCAGGGTTAATCCGACCGCGGTCAACCGCTTTGCCGAGGCGCACCCCCTCGACTGGTTCGAGCAGCGGGTCATCACCACCGTGCCGGCGCGCTATCCGGGCCGGTTCCGCCGGGTCTATCCGGGGTTTCTGCAGCTCGCGGGTTTTCTCAGCATGAATTTCGACCGTCACGTCTCGGCCCATTGGACGATGTTTCGCGATCTCGTCCGCGGCGACGACGACAGCGCCGCGGCAACCCGCGCCTTTTACGACGAATACAGCACGGTCATGGACCTGCCGGCCGATTTCTATCTACAGACCATGGACCGGGTGTTTCATCGCCACGACCTGCCGCGCGGCCGCTTTGCCGTGCGTGGCGACCTGGTCGCGCCGGCGGCGATCGAGCGCACCGCGCTGATGACCGTCGAGGGCGAGCGCGACGACGTTTGCGGCCCCGGCCAGACCGTCGCCGCCCAGGACCTGTGCACCGGCCTCCCGCCGGCGAAAAAGACCCACCACTTGCAGCTCAAGGTCGGCCATTACGGGGTGTTCCATGGCCGCCGCTGGCAGACCGAGACCTATCCCAAGGTCAAGTCGTTCATCCGGGCGCAGGGCTAGCGGTGCGAACCACACAGTACGGCACCCACAATAAAGAATGCACGAAAACCCCCTCTTTCCGGGGTGCGGGCGCCGCCCGCGAACCCGGAGCCCATCAACAGCGGACGGCAGACATATTGGAAATGCTGTTGTTCCCAGGTTCCGGGCTCGGCCCTTCTACTACGTAGATCGCGATGATCCAAAATTGGCCTTGTTCGCGGCGCATAATCGGTAGATGAAGCTGCCCACGACTGGTCGCTCTACAATCAAAAGTAGATATTTCGCTGCAGACCTGCTGCAGAAGCAGCCAGCAAAAGCAGCGGGCTCAATTCTGTGTTGTGACAAAGGCCCCGGCAAAATCCGCCGGAAAAAGGTGCAGCCAATTCGGCTCAAACTCGGTCATTATGGCATCCCGCGCGGCCGCGGACGCGCCGGCGGAGTGCGGGGAAGCGCAAGGGAGGAAGAATATGACGATCGCCGGCAAGGTCGTGATCACCTGCGCCGTCACCGGGTCGATCCACACCCCGACGATGAGCCCCTATCTGCCGCTGACCCCGGACGAGATCGCCCGCGACGCGATCGCCGCGGCCGAGGCCGGGGCGGCGATCCTGCATCTGCACGCCCGCGACCCGAAAGACGGGCGGCCGACCCCCGATCCGGGCGTCTTCATGCAATTCTTGCCGCGGATCAAGCAGGCGACCAACGCGGTCGTCAACATCACCACCGGCGGCGGCCACGGCATGTCATTGGACGAGCGGCTCGCCGCCCCGCTGCGCGCCCAGCCCGAGATGTGCTCGCTCAACATGGGCTCGATGAATTTCGGGCTCTACCCGATGCTGTCGCGCTACAAGGATTGGCAACATCCGTGGGAGACGCAGCATCTCGAAATGACCCGCGACTTCATCTTCCGCAACACCTTCGCCGATATCGAGCGCATCCTGAAAGACCTGGGCGAAGGCTGCGGCACCCGGTTCGAGTTCGAATGCTA
>DASYNW010000097.1:0-1936 GCA_036008325.1 Allostellaceae bacterium | reverse complement strand
AGGCAGCGCGGGAATTTGGCGCCGAGCCCGCCGCCCTCGCCGGTCGAATGCCAGGCGCCGAACAGCAGCGCCGTGGGCGAGGCTTCGAGCAGCGCCGTCGCGTCGTTCGGCTTGGCCTCGGCCAGGCGCAGGCCGAGCGCGCTTTTCATGAAGGGCTCGCCGTCGAGCAGGCTGTCCCGCAGGATCGCGTCATAGACGCGGTGCGGCGCGTCGAGCGAGGTGATCTCGCCAATGCCAGCCAGTTCCCTTCCGGCGAAGTCCACCGTGACGTAAGGAAGCTCGATGGCGCGGTCACGCACCGCCGAGAGCAGCGCCTCTTCGAGCCGGTTGGCCTGGCTCTGTACGCTGTCGACCAGCACGCACCACACATCGGCGCCGTCGACGCGCCGGCGCTCGTAAACGTGCCGCGGCGGTGGATTGCGTCCTCCTTCGCCGGGGTAGGTCGGCGGGAAGATCTTGTCGCCCTTGCCGCCGACCGGCTGCATCCGCTGCCGCCGCCGCAGCGCCGCATCCCCGGTCACGGCACTTGCCAATTCTTTGTAATCCAAACCAGCCTCCCTTGGCTTTATTGTGGAATTAGGCTCTTCGAGGTCGGTACAGGACCGCCCGGTGACGCGTGTTCTACTCTCGGCCGGGACAGCCGGAATAGCGGGAAAAACATCGCACCACAGCGTCAAATTTTTGTCCTAAATCCGCATCGACTATTGGAGCTTTCTTTACTTTTTGCCGATCGACAAACGGTTTGAATAAGTATATCACGGCGCCTGGCGATAAAGCATGGCGAGAAGCTGACAATTACGTTTATGACAAGGTCAAAGGCCTGCTCTGGGTGATGGGCACGCCCGATCAGCCGATTTCCGGCGCGCCCGCACCGATGTCGGTCGGTATCAATTGCGTTATCGCGCCGCGGCGGCCGGCGAAGCGCATCAGCGCGCGGCGCAGCGAGTCGCTGCCGGGCGGGCGGGCATGACGGTGGCGCCACTGCCGACGGCCGCTTGAGGCCGGCGCGCGATACTCGGACACGCCGATGGACCTCCAGCCCGAATTGCCGCTGCCGCCGCCGCCGCTGCGCGACGACCAGCCCTATGTGCCGGCGCGGATGGTCAACGAGTTCCAGTACTGCCCGCGGCTGGCCTATCTCGAATGGGTGCAAGGCGAATGGGCCGAGTCGGCCGATACGGTTGAGGGGCGCGGCGTGCATCGCCGGGTCGATCGCGGCTCCGGCGAATTGCCGCAGGCGGAGGCAATCGGCGAGGACGAGCGCGTTCATGCCCGCTCGGTGACGTTGTCGTCCGACCGCCTCGGGCTGATCGCCAAGCTCGATCTGATCGAAGTCGAGGACGGCGCGGTGGTGCCCGTCGACTACAAGCGCGGGCGCCGCCCGCACGTCACAGCGGGCGCCTATGACCCCGAGCGGGTGCAGCTCTGCGTTCAGGGCCTGATCCTCGAGGACAACGGCTATCGCTGCAGCGAAGGGGCGCTCTATTTCAGGGAAAGCCGCGAGCGCGTCCGCATCGCTTTTGATGCCGAGCTGCGCTCACAGGCGCTCGCCGCGGTCAGCGGGCTGCGCCTGGTGGCGGCCGGCGGCCGCATCCCGCCGCCGCTCGAAGACAGCCCGAAATGCCCGCGCTGCTCGCTGGTTGCGATCTGCATGCCGGAGGAGGTCAACTTCCTCCGCCGCGGCGTCGCGCCACGACCGCTCGCCGCGAGCCGCGACCTGTCCTTGCCGGTTTACGTGCAGGCCTCGCCGGCGCGGGTGCGCAAGCGCGGCGAGACCTTGCTGATCCAGACCGAAGACGGCGCCGAGACGACGGCGCGATTGATCGACACCTCGCATCTCGTCGTGGTCGGCGCGGTCGATGTAACCGCGCCGGTCCTGCACGAATTGATGCGCCGCGAAATTCCGGTCAGCTGGTATTCCGGCAGCGGCTGGTTT
>DASYNW010000096.1:0-2126 GCA_036008325.1 Allostellaceae bacterium | reverse complement strand
GAGCCGCGAGCCCCTGGTCACCGCGAGGGCGGCGAGCGCGGCGTCGTTTTCGCTGATTTTGGCCATGATCGCCTCCTTGGCGCGGTCGAAGACGCCGCGGTTGGTGGCGACGAAGTCCTGCGAGCGGCGCAGCCCGGCGAGATAGCCGTTGATCTCGGGCACTACGTAGCGCGCCACCAAATCCCAGCTGCGCATCGTGTTCTCCGGGTTGGCCCAGTCATGGACAAAACCGACGATTGTGCCAAAGCCGCCGCTAACTTCGAGCACCGATTTGATCCGGGTGACGAGGTCGTCCGGGGTGCCGATCGTGGCCGCGGCGCCCTCCGCATAAGCGGTCTTCTCGACCGCCTCGTCCGGGTCGCCGAACGGCCTGGCGCCGGGCCGCTGCAAGGTGCCGACGACATATTGGTTGTGATGGCGCAACAGCCCCTCGCGGGCCTCGGCGATGGCCTTGTCGCGGGTCTCGGCGATGTGCCAGGAGAGCAGCACCCGCCAGTCCTTGCGGTCGATATTCTTGCCGTATTTCCTGGCGGCGGCCTCGGCGAAGCCCCATTGCGTCGGCAGCGCGTTGAGGCCCTCGTTCGACATCGAGCCGATCGAAATGACGCCGATGCCGTGCTTGCCGGCCAAGGTCATGCCCGACGGGCTGATCTGCGAGGCGACCGCGAACGGCATCTCCTCTTGCAGCGGCAACAGCTGCAACGAGGCGTCCTGCAGCGTGAACCAGTCGCTCTGGGCGGTGACCCGCTCGCCGTTGAACAGCCGCCGGATCACGGCGATCGCCTCGTCCTGGCGGTCGCGCTGCACCATCGGGTCGATGCCCAAGGTGTGCGCGTCGGAGGCGAGCGCCCCCGGGCCCGACCCGAAAATTGCCCGGCCCCCGGTCATCCAGTCGAGCTGGACCATGCGCTGGGCGACATTGAACGGGTGGTGGTAGGGCAGCGAGACGACCCCGGTGCCGAGCCGGATGCGCTTTGAGCGCTCGCCGGCCGCGGCCAGGAACATCTCCGGCGAGCCGATCATCTCCCAGCCGCTCGAATGGTGCTCGCCGCACCAGAACTCGTCATAGCCGAGCCGGTCCAGATGCTCGACCAGGTCGAGATCGCGGCGGAACTGCAACATCGGATGCTCGCCGACCGGATGGTGGGGGGCGAGGAAGGCGCCGAAATTCAGACGCGGCATGGCGGGTTCTCCTGGGTATTTGTCAGGCACGCAACTCGGGTCGGGCGATGCGTCAAATCTCGCACATGGCGCAAACCGGGGGAAGGTGAGAGACTGGACGCAGATTTTCACTGGCGCGAAACGGCGAGCGAGGCGATCCGATGAGCGAGACGAAGTCCGGCCGGGCGCATCTGATTGCCGGCGGCTTTCCACCGGGTTCGCTCGCCGGCCACGATCACGATTACGCCCGCCTGCGGCTGTTGGGGCTGCTGGCCGAGCGCGACGTTCCGGCCACGGTCGCCAACGACTTTGCCGATGTCGAAAAATGGCTGCCGTCGAGCCGGCTGCTGATCAGCTACGTCGCCGGCCCCTATCCCGACGCCGGGCAATGCCGGGCGCTGCAGGGCTGGCTCGAAGCCGGCGGCCATTGGCTGGGCCTGCACGGCACGAGCGGCGGTCGCGCCGAGCGGGTGGAAGGCACTCGCCAACGCCGCACCGTCAAGAGCGCGCATCATGACCTTCTCGGGTGTCGTTTCCTGACCCATCCGCCGATCCGCGAGATTCGGGTCGAAGTGCGCGACCCGGATCACCCGCTGACCCGCGGCCTCGGCGCCTCGTTCGAGGTCGAGGACGAGCCCTATTTCATCGAGCTGCAAGACCCGGGCGCCACGACGGTCCTGCTGACCGCCGATTACGGCCCCGGCGCCGGATCGCCGGCGATCGGCACGCTCTACCCGTCGGACACCTCGTTGCAGGCCGACGGGCGGACCCGCGTCCTCGGCTATACCCGAGCGGTCGGCGACGGCGGCGTGACCTATTTTGCCCTCGGCCATTGCCACAACCCGGCGATCCGCGCCGCCCGGCCGGCCGATCCCGCCGACACGACGCCGCCCACTTTCCGCCGCCCATGGGAGACCGAAGCGTTCACCACCCTGCTGCGCAACGCGATCGGGTGGGGAACGGGC
>DASYNW010000095.1:0-6279 GCA_036008325.1 Allostellaceae bacterium | reverse complement strand
CCAGCGGGCGGTGATCCGCCGGCGCGCCCCAAAGGCGAGAGACTTCATCAATCGCCGCTCCCGTTTCCGCGGCGTGGTGGACGAGGCCGAGCGGGCGAAAAACCGCACCAAGTCGAAGGTGCGGGCCAAGAGCCTGCCCTCACGAGCGGGGGTCGAGCATTCCATCGGGATCATCAAGCGGGTGTTCGGCTTTGCCAAGAGCCCGCCCCTGGCTTGAACAGGGGTGCGTTATCGCGGATTGGTGAAGAACGCGCATCGCCTGCTGGTGACCTGCGCGCTGGCCAACCTGTTCATCGCGCGCCGACATCTGCTGCGCTGTCGGGAGGCGTACTCGAAGGGCGCTCGGGCCGGAAAATCGAGTTTTTCAGCACCCTACTCGCGGCCCTTAAACCTTGATCAAGATCAACAACGCCGTCTCTATGCGCAATGAAACGGGCATTTCAGGCAATCCGGCATCAGCGGCCCTTCGCTGAGGCCGCGGCGGACCGCGACCATCGCCGGCGAATTCCACGCTTCCTCGCCGAGATCCCGGCCTTCATTGCGATGGCCGAATATCTCGGCGCCGATCAGGTTCTGCTGCGTGACCACCAGCACCAGCTCGACACTGATGTTTGGGAACTCGCGCTTACGCGCGATCAGCATTCCCCCTGGTTACCGTTCCCGCACTTGGGGTACGGGCGCCATTTCCCCGCAAAACCGAGGGTATCGTCTTCGCGGTACGTCTTCCCGGTATGCGCTGACCAGCGCACCGTACATGGCGCGACCCTCGGCGGCGAGCGCGTACCGCATGCCGTCGCAACCAAAGCTGTGCGCCCGCGGCCCAGCCCCACGATGCCTCGAGTGGCGCTATGGCCGCCCTGTCGGCCCAGATATTGTCGAAGTCGAGGGATGTGCTCGTATTCGATGCTGCCGGGATCAGCCGGCAGTTGCAGCGGCGCGCACCGGCAGCGCGCCGCCGCTTTCGCTACTAGCCGACGAGGTCGACTTCGACCGCCTCGAACATCCGGTATGGCCCCTTGGCGATCTCGACTCGGGCGCGGGCGACCGGCACCAGATCGGTGCCACGCAGCGCGTAGCCAAAGGCGAGGCTCTCCGGGACCAGCCGGCTCGACCCGCCGTCGCCGCCGCTGAACGCCCGCGCGGCGCGGCGGAGCGCTGCCAGCACCTCGCCGAACGTCGTCAGCCGCGAGGTCGGCGTGGCGCCGCCCGAGGGCATCGGCATCGTCGCCGGCGATGGGCCGCTGTCGCGCAATTCGCCGATCTCGAGACGAGTGTCGATGATGCGGCGGACCTTTCCGGAAGCGGCGACGGTGACCCGCGCCTCGCCGGCGCCGGGGGTCAGGATCGGCCGGTCGGCGACCAGTTGGCGATAGACGACGATGTGCTCGAAGGTCTCGGGCTCGGCCATGCCGCGACCGCCATCGGCCGGGCCGCCGGCGTGCTGGGCCGGCAGGATCGCGACGAGGCCGAGACCGGAGGCGCCGCCGAGAGCGGCTTCGGCCGCGGCGAGGATTTGGCGTTCGGAGAGGTTGGAGCGGACCGGTGTCGCCGGCGCGTATTCGACCATGTAGCCGCCCGGCACAACCGCAAAGCGCGCATCGCCGGCGCTGGCCCGCAAGCGGTCGAGCGGACCCTCGGGCAGCGCCGCCGGGGCGGCGAAGCCCAGCCGCCGCATCGCCGCGAGCACCCCAATCCTTGACACCAGGCGGGGGATGATGCGGGCGAATTTGACCTTGGCTGGAAAACGCTGCACCGATTGCACCTGGGCCGCGGCCGGCGGGTTGCCGACCCAGCGCCACCAGTACCAGTCGCGGGCGGCGGTGGCGTTGGTGAAGAACCGTTCGTTGAACAGCCGGCTCTGGGCGTCGGCCGCCGACGAGCCGACCGCGGTCGAGGCCGGTTGCTGGGTGGACGAAACGTCGAGCAGGCTGTCCTGCCAGGCCTGGCTGAAGCTGTCGCCGCTGTTCCAATGGTTCCAGAAATTGCTGCCGTAATTGGGGTCGTCGTTGATCAGCCCGGTCGCGCCGAACAGCATCCGGAAGCCGCGGTTGCACACGTTCCAGGTGCGGATCGGGTTGTTCGGGGCAAACACCATGCAGCCCTCGCAGGTGGCGAGGAACAGATAGCGCAGGCGTTGGTCGCCGATCGACATCTGCGACGAATTGAGAAAGATTACATTGTCCCAGGTGCCGCCGAGCGGGGCGCTGTAGTCGCCGCTCGATGCGTCGGTGCCGCCATGGCCGGCATGGTAGAAAACTTCGACCGAGTCGCAGCCGTAATTGTTTTGCCAGTCGTCGAACGGCGGATCGTACTGCCACCACTGGACCTGCTGATCCTTGACCCGGAACGAGGTCTGCTCGAACTGGTTGACGTAGGCGAGAAAGCCGTCGGCGCTGGCGTGGGTGTTGTAGGCCACCTGCCCATCGGCATAGACCTGCATGCTGGCCGCACCATAGGTATGTTCGGGCGGCAGCACGTCGGCGATGCGCGCTTCGGGGGCGAACGGGCTTTCCGGCTGGGTCGAGACGATGGCTGTGGCGGCGGTGGTCGTCGGCCGTTCGAGGATCGTGTCGGCGATGGTCATGCTTCACTCCTGTTCGGGGCGGGACCGGGAGCGGCGCTCGCGGTCCGTGGAGTCCGGGGAAGTCGGCAGCCCCGTGAAGTCCCGAAGATACGGCGGCTTGTCCGACCATGCTGTGAAGCAGGTCACACCAGGACTGTGGATTGCGGTTTCGTTGTTTGACATCATCTATATTTCGACAGAATTGTGTAGTATCTGCTGGCAATCGGGCAGAGGCGCTACGGCGCGGGCGTGATCGGCACCACCCGACAAAGGAGCGATGATGGACAACCCGTTTTTCCTGGTCTGGGACACGCCGTTCGGCATGCCGCCGTTCGACCGTATCCGCCCCGAGCACTTCCCGGCGGCCTTCGACCGCGGCATGGACGAGCAGCGCGCCGAAATCGCCGCGATCGTCGCCGCCCCGGTCCCGGCCGGCTTCGCCGATACGATCGAAGCGCTCGAACGCAGCGGGCGGCTGCTCGATCGGGCGAGCCGGGTCTTTTTCAACCTCGATGCCAGCGACACCAGCCCGGCATTGGAGGAGATCGCCCGCGATTACGCGCCAAAGCTCGCCCAACACCAGATGGGCGTGGCGCTCGACCCGGGCCTCTACGCGCGGGTGGCCGATCTCCATGCGCGGCGCGGCGAGCTCGCGCTGGCCGAGGATCAGCTGCGCCTGCTCGACCGCCACCATCTGCGCCTGGTGCGCGCCGGGGCGTTGCTCGGACCCGAAGAGAAGGCCCGCATGGCGGCGCTGAGCGCGCGTCTGGCGACATTGCATACCTTGTTCAGCCAGAACGTGCTGCACGACGAGTGCGAATGGCGGCTGGTGCTGGAGGAGGCCGACCTCGACGGGCTTCCCGGCTTTGCCCGCGCCGCCGCCGCGCAAGCCGCCGAGGAGCGGGGGCTGGGGGGTCGGTATGTCGTGACCCTGGCGCGCTCCTCGATCGAGCCGTTTCTGACCTTCTCCGCGCGCCGCGATCTGCGCCGCGCGGCACACCAGGCCTGGACGGCGCGCGGGACCCATGCGGGCGCGGCCGACAACACGCCGCTCATTCGCGAAATCATGGCGTTGCGCGCCGAGCAGGCCCGGCTTCTCGGCTATGATAATTTCGCCGCCTACCGGCTCGACGATTCGATGGCCAAGACCGACGCCGCGGTCGAGCGCCTGCTGCTGCAAGTGTGGGAGCCGGCCAAGAAGAAGGCGCGCGCCGAACGCGCGGCGCTCGAGGAGATCGCCCGCGCCGAGGGGCTCAACGAATCGATCGAGCCGTGGGACTGGCGCTACTACGCCGAGCAGGTCCGCCGCGCCCGCTACGATCTCGACGAGGCCGAGGTGAAGCCCTATTTCGCGCTCGACAACATGGTCGAGGCCGCGTTCGACACGGCGGAGCGGCTGTTCGGCCTCTCCTTCACCGCCCGCCCGGACCTGCCGGCCTACCACCCCGATGTTCGGGTCTGGGAGGTGCGCGACCGGGAGGCCTCTCATGTCGGTCTCTTCCTGCACGACAATTTCGCCCGGCCGGGCAAGCGCTCGGGGGCGTGGTCGAGCCGCTACCGAGATCAGCAGAGCTTCGATGGCCCGGTGGCGCCGATCGTCGTCAACAACAACAATTTCGCCAAATCGGACGCCGCCGGCGGTGCACCCACCCTGCTCAGCTTCGATGACGCCCGGACCCTGTTTCACGAATTCGGCCACGGGTTGCACGCGCTGTTGAGCCGGGTCCGCTATCCCTCGCAATCCGGCACCGCCGTGCGCCGGGATTTCGTGGAGTTTCCGTCGCAGATCTTCGAGCATTGGATGTCGGCGCCGGAGAATCTGCGTCGATACGCGCGCCATTGCCAAACCGGCGAGCCGATGCCCGAACCCTTGCTGCGCCGGCTGCTCGCCGCCCGCACCTTCAACGAGGGCTTCGCCACGGTCGAATACACCGCCTCGGCGCTGCTCGACCTCGAGCTCCATCGCGATCCGCAGCCCGAAAGCCTCGACGCGGACCGGTTCGAGCGCGAATTTCTGCAGCGATACGAGGTGCCGCGCGAGATCGGCCTGCGCCATCGCCCGGCGCATTTCCAGCACCTGTTCGCCGGCGGCGGCTATGCGGCCGGGTATTACGCTTATCTATGGGCCGAGGTTCTGGACGCCGACGGCTTTGCCGCCTTTACCGAGGCGGACGATTTGTTCGACCCGGCCTTGGCCGGGCGGCTCAAGGACATCTACAGCGCCGGCGACACCCGCGACCCGATGGCGCTCTATCGCGCCTTTCGCGGCCGCGAGCCGCAGGTCGCGGCATTGTTGGCTCAGCGCGGGCTCGCCGGCATGGCATAGGAGGCCGCGGGGCTGCCGGTGGACGCTAGCGGTGCGAACCTGACACTTGGTGCCGGCGCACCCTCACCCACCCAGCCCGCGCGGGCTGGGTGGGTGAGGGCTTGCGTAGGGACTATCCGTCTGACCGTGGCCATCAGTTCTTGCCGACCGGCACCGGAATGCCGGCAATCTTGACGTTGACCGCGCCCAGATGGTTGCGGCTGGTGAAATAGAGCGTTTTCCAGTCCGCGCCGCCGAAGGCGAGGTTGGTCGTGGCCGAAGCGCCGTGGACGATGCGGCCGAGCTTTTTGCCCTTCTGATCCATGATCCACAACCCTCCTGCGCCGCCGCAATAGACGTTGCCCTCGACATCGACTTTCATGCCGTCGGGGACGCCCGATTCGGGCCCGCGCAGATCGGCAAAGACGCGGTCGGTGTGCCTGGCCAAGGCGCCGTTGGGCAACAGGTCGAAGGCGCGAATGTGGCCGCGGCGTGTGTCGTTGATGTAGAGCACGCTCTCGTCGGGGGAAAAGGCGAGGCCGTTTGGCAATACGAAATCATCGATCAAGAGGCTCAGGGTGCCGAGGTCGGGGGTCACCCGATAGACCCCCGAAAAAGTCAGGTCCCACTGGTTCGGCGCATTGGGGCTGGTCCACGGGTCGGTGAAATAGATGCAGCCGTCGGATTTGACGACGACATCGTTGGGCCGGTTCAATTGGCGGCCCTGAAAGCTGTTGGCGACGACTGTGATGCTGCCGTCGGGCTCCTGCCGGGTGACCCGGCGCGAATCGTGCTCGCAGGCGATGAGCCGGCCTTGCAGGTCGCGGGTCAGTCCATTGGCGCGGTTGGTCGGCTCCAGCAGCACTGACGCGCCCTTGCCGGGCTCGTATTTCATACGCCGGTTGTTGTGGATGTCGCTGAACACGAGATGACCGCCCTCATGCCACCATAATGGCCCCTCGGCCGGGCCGTTCGGGCCGCCAAAGCCGTCGGCCAGCTCCTCGATCGATTGCCCGGTTGCGACGATCCGCTCCAGCTCCGGCGCCAATTGCTCGATCCGCTTCGCCCCTTCGGCCATGGCGATCCTCCTATTGATAGATGCATAAAGCGCCCGTGGCCGGACAAGTCCGGCCACGGCGTCTGTTGGTGAATCTAAATCTGCGGTAGCCGGCATGCCCGGAGCGGGCTCCGGGCATAGTCGGCAGTGTAGTGCGAGCTTTACGCGCGCGCCCCCTGGTAGAGTGGGCCGCGGATGATCTGGCCGGGCAACGCGTCGGTCAGTTCGCCGTTGTCGAGCAGCACGCTGCCGTTGACCACGACGTAGTCGATGCCGACCGCGTCGCGCCTGACCTGCACCCCGCCCGCGGGCAAGTTCGCGACCGGCTCGCGCGGCTTCGATGCGATCGTATCG
>DASYNW010000094.1:0-26553 GCA_036008325.1 Allostellaceae bacterium | reverse complement strand
TGACCGCCGAGGCGAAGATCCCGTTCGTCATCACCAATGCCGCCGGGGTCGCGATCCCGCGGCTGTCGCCCTATGTCGTGCGCGTCTCGTTCACGCTGTGGCAGGAATCCGATCCGATCGGCAAATGGGCGGCGCAGCAGGGATGGAAGACCGCATATACCGCGGTCAGCGACTTCATCCCCGGCCATGATTCTGAAGCGGCCTTTATCAAGGGCTTCACCGATGGCGGCGGCAAGATCATCGGCAGCGTCCGGTTTCCGCCGGACAACCCCGACTTCACTCCATTTATCCAGCGGGTTCGCGACGCCAGGCCAGATGTCGCCTTTCTGTGGGTCCCGGCCGGCCCGCAGGCGACCGCGATCATGAAGGCGGCCCAGGAGCTCGGGCTGCGCAAGGCCGGCATCCGCATCACCTCGACCCAGGATCTGCTGCCCGACGAGGAATTGCCCAATATCGGCGATGCGGCGCTGGGCCTCGTCACCTCCGGCACCTACTCGGTCGCGGCCAAGCGGCCGGCGAACCTGGCCTTTCTCGGGGCCTGGAACGCCGCCTACGGCGCCAAGGCGATCCCGGATTTCGCCTCGGTCGACGGCTATGACGGGATGGCGATGATCTTTGACATGATCAAGGCGACCAAGGGCAAGTTCACCGCCGACCAGGCGATGGCGTTCTTCAAGCACTGGAAAGACCCGGACAGCCCGCGCGGCCCGATCATGATCGACCCCGAGACCCGCGACATCGTCCAGAACATCTATATCCGCAAGGTCGAAAAGGTCGACGGCAACCTCGCCAATGTCGAGATCGCGACGATCCCGATGGTCAAGGACCCGTGGAAGGCGCTCCACCCGGCGAAATAACCCGCAACCCGTCGGCCTCACTCTTCCTCGTCGCGCAACCCCATGAACAGCGCCCTTTCCGCCGCGCTCAGCGTCGGTTTTCACGGCCTGGCCTTTGCCATGGTGCTGTACCTGATCTCGGTCGGGCTGTCGGTGACGATGGGGATGATGGGGTTCATCAACCTGGCGCACGGCGTCTTTGCGATGGCCGGCGGCTATGTCATGACCGGGCTGATCAACGATCACGGGGCGCCGTTCGCGGTGGCGGCCGCCGCCGCGGCGGTGGCGGTGGCATTGGCCAGCATCCCGCTCGAGCGGCTGCTTTATCGCCGGCTCTACGGCGGCGACGAGCTCGACCAGGTGCTGCTGACGATGGGGCTCGTCTTTATGTCGGGGGCCGCGGCGCATTATTTGCGCGGGCCGGTGCAGCAGCCGCTGCGCCTGCCGCATAGCCTGAGTGGCGGCGTCGAGCTCGGCTTTGGCGAGTTTTCGCTCTATGACAGCCTGTTGATCGTCTGCGGCGCGCTGTTGGCGACGGCCCTGTGGCTGGGCCTCGAGCGCAGCCGGTTTGGCGCGCAGATCCGGGCCGCGGTCGACAATCTGCGCATGGCCCAATCGGTCGGCATCGACACCTCGCGCCTGTTCAGCCTGACCTTCGCGCTCGGCAGCGGGCTCGCCGGGCTCGGCGGCGGGTTGGGCTCGAACCTGATCACGATCGCCCCCGGCTACGCCCTCGACAACCTCGTCTATTTCCTGATCGTCGTCGCCATCGGCGGGCTCGGCAGCATTCGCGGGCCGTTTGTCGCGGCAATGCTGATCGGCGTCGCCGACAGCGCCTGCGATTATCTCGTGCCGCAATTCGGCGCCTTCTTCATTTATGCGATGACCATGGCGCTGCTGCTGTGGCGACCCCGCGGTCTGTTCGGCCGGGCGTGACCGGCGGCACAGGACCCGATGGCCGGTCGGCGGCGATCGAGGCCTTTGCCCGGCGTCACCGCTATCGCCCGGCCGAGGCGCTGCCCTGGCTCGCGGCGCTCGCCGGCTATTTTCTGTTTCCCGGCTATCTGCCGCTCGCCGCCCAAATTCTGGCGACGATCCTGTTCGCGCTGTCGGCCGATCTGGTGCTGGGCTACGCCGGGATCGTCACCCTCGGTCAGGCGGCATTCTTCGGCGCCGGCGCCTATACCGCCGGGATTGTTGCCGCCCATGGCTGGGGCGAGCCGATCACCGGCCTCGTGGCCGCCGCCGCGGCCGCAGCATTGGTCGGCTTCCTCAGCGGTCTGCTCATTTTGCGCAGCAGCGGCCTCACCCTCTTGATGCAGACCCTGGTGGTGGCGGCGATGCTGGCCGCGGCCGCGAACCAGGCGAGCGCCGTCACCGGCGGCGACGACGGGCTGCAAGGGATGGAGGTGTGGCCGATATTCGGTCATTTCGCCTTTGGCCTCTACGGCCGCACCGCGTTCTTCTATTGCCTCGTCGTGCTGTTTTTGTGCTGGCTCGCGGTCCGCCGCCTGGTCCATTCGGCCTTTGGCCGCTCGCTGACCGGGATTCGCGAGAACGGCGCGCGGATGCGTGCGATCGGCGCCCCGGTCATGGGCCGCAGGCTCGCGGTCTACACGATCTCGGCGGCACTCGCCGGCGTTTCTGGGGCGCTGGTGGCACAGACGACTGGGCTCGTGGCGCTCGATTCGCTGGGGCTCGAACGCTCCGGCACGGTTTTGATCATGCTGATCATCGGCGGTGTCGGGCGGCTCTACGGCGGCTTTATCGGGGTCCCGCTCTACATGATCGCGCAGGACCGGTTTTCGACGGTCGAGCCGGTCTATTGGTATTTCTGGGTCGGGCTCCTGATGGTGCTGCTCGCCAGCTTCGCCCGCGGCGGGGTATTGGGGCTGATCGACCAGCTATGGCGACGAGGCTAGCCAAAATACGCGCACCGGCGCTTGACAGGGGGTTTGATCCTGTCACCTATCTGGTTGCGTAACCATTTCGGTTGCGTCCTAATCCTTGCTACCGGCCATGACAGAGGCTCGAAAGCGGCGGCCGAGCTTGCCCGGCGAGATACTGGCCGAGCTTTATCTGGCGCCGCACGAAATTTCGATCGCCAAGTTCGCGCAAGCCGTGGGCGTCTCGCGCAAGCATATGAGTGCCATCGTCAATGGCCGCGCGGCGATCACCGCGGACACCGCCACCAAAATGGCCGTGGTCCTCGGCACGACGGCGCAATTCTGGCTGAACTTGCAGAACGCGGTCGATTTGCACGATGCGCGGCAGCGCTTGGCCGAGAGCGCGTCGAAGCCGCAGCTGATGCCGGCCTTTGAATGAAGTCTTAGAAATCCGAGCCGATACGGCCCGACCGCCGGCGCTGGAGACGCGCGGCTTGGCGAAGAGCTTTGGCGCGCTCGCGGTGGCGAACGCGATCGATTTCCGCCTCGAACGCGGCGCCAGGCACGCGCTGATCGGCCCCAACGGGGCCGGCAAGACGAGCTTTGTCAACCTGGTGACCGGGGCATTGCAGCCGAGCGCCGGGAATATCCTGCTCGATGGCGCCGAAATCACCGCACTGTCGCAATCGGCGCGGGTCAAGCGCGGCCTCGTCCGCACGTTTCAGATCACCCAGCTGTTTCGCGGCCTCAGTGTGCTCGAAAACGTGACTCTCGCGGTGTGCGAGCGCCGCGGTGTCGGCGGCCGTCCGTGGCGCCCGGCCGGGCATCACCGGGCCGCGATCGAGGAAGCTTTTGCCCTCATTGAGCGCATGGGTTTGGCCGAGGAGGCGCAGCGGCCGGTCGCCACCCTCGCCTATGGCCGGCAACGGTTGCTCGAACTCGCCGTCGCCCTCGGCCTGGCGCCGCGGGTGCTGCTGCTCGACGAGCCGGCGGCCGGGGTCCCGGCCGGCGAGAGCATACGGATCGTCGAGGCGATCGAAACCCTGCCGCCCGACATCGCGGTGCTGATCATTGATCACGACATGGATCTGGTCTTCCGCCTGGCGCAGCGGATCACGGTGCTGGTGCAAGGGAGCGTGCTGGCCGAGGGGCCGCCCGCGGACATCGCCGCCGACCCGCGAGTGCGCCGGGTTTATCTCGGCGAGCGCGTGCCGGCGTGACCGGGTCTCTAGGCCTGGCCCTCGAAGCGGTATCGGCCGGCTACGGCGAGACGATCGTGATCGAGGGGATCTCGCTCGGCCTGGCGCCGGGCGGCGCCATGGCGGTGCTCGGCCGCAACGGGGTCGGGAAGACGACCTTGCTGGCGACGATCATGGGCCATACCCGGCTGCGCGCCGGCCGAATCCGCTTTGCCGGGGGCGACATCACCGCCTTTCCGCCGTTTCGCCGGGCGCGGCTCGGGATCGGCTATGTGCCGCAGGAGCGCGAGATATTCGCCTCGCTGACCGTCGCCGAAAATCTGCTGGTGGCGGCGCGGCCCGGCGCGCTCAACGACCGGCGCTGGTCAGTGGCCCGGGTCTACGAGTTCTTCCCGCGCCTGGCCGAACGGCGCCGCCACCGCGGCAACCAGCTTTCCGGCGGCGAGCAGCAGATGCTGGCGATCGGCCGGGCGCTGATCGGCAACCCGTCGCTCCTACTGATGGACGAGCCGCTCGAAGGCCTCGCCCCGATCATCGTCGACGCCCTGCTCGCCGGCCTCGACCGGCTCAAACGCGAAGACGATCTGGCGCTGCTGCTGGTCGAGCAGCACGCCCGCCTTGCGCTGGAATTGACCGAGCAGGCGATCGTGCTGGATCGCGGGACGATCGTCTTTGCCGGCGCCAGCCGCGAGCTGCTCGCCGCGCCAAAGCGGCTCGATGCGCTGATCGGCGTGGCCGGCGGGGCGAGAACAGCGAGCAGCAGGCCATCGCGACAATGATGCCGCCCCCAGGCGCGCCGCAAACGAAGACGGCGCCCGAGGGCGCCGCCGGTATTCGGGAGTGTCGGAGCTTTTTACGTGCGGTTGCGCCGACGGCGGATCGCGCCGAACCCGAACAGCGCACTGCCGAGAAGCGCGAGCGAGGCAGGCTCGGGGACCGTCGGCGACACGAACGGCAGCGAGATCGAAAGATCGGCCGGCGCGCCGCAGCATTCGCCGTAGACCAGCTGGAACGGCTCGTTGCCGGTCGGCCCGGTGTAGGTGTCGGTGGTAACGTCGAACGAGGTCGGTCCAGCCGCATCGAGCACGGTGACCCCGCCGATCACCAGGGTAAGTCCGTCGTCATGCCCGGCGGTGAAGGTCTCGCCGTTGGTCACCGAGACGGTGCCGGTGAAGTAGAAGATGGTGTTGTCGAGTGTGTTGCCGAGCTCGCCGGCGCCGGTCAGGACGGTCGAGCCGTTGCCGCTCGCCAGAAATTCGCCGATCGTGTACAGCGAACCGCTGCTGAAGTTGAGCGGATCGGGCGCGGTGAACGTCACGTCGGGCGTGGTTGTAGGCACGTTCGCCGGCGTCGCGTCCATGGCGCCAGTCGAATCGTTCTCCCAGATCGAGCCGAAGATGGTGTTGGCCCGCGCCGAAGCCGCCATCGCCATTATCGCACCGGCCATCACCGCGCCGGTCAGTAATTTGTTGGTAAGCCGCATGATCATTCTGCCTTCAAGCCGTGGTGTCGCGCTTCGAGCGCTTGCATTCGCTGAGGCAATTTGCGTGCCGTCGCAAAATAACTTTCTAAAACAAAGAATTGATAGTTTTGGCTTAACACCTTCCGCGCCGGTTGTAAAACTTCCCGAAGCTCCGGGGGGGGGGCGGCGGCGCGGGGCATTCACCCACGCAATTTACCACGAAAAGGTTTAGGTGGATCGGTATCCTACCGTAATTGCTCTTTTTAATTGCTTAATTTCCGACAAAACACGTGATGTTTCGAGCTGATCGCCGGCGCTGGGCGAGGCGCGACCTCGCTGTAAGAATTTCCGACGATCCGGCGCGATGCCTGCGAATCCCGCCTGTCGCGCGGCCTGGCCCGGTCCCCGCGGCCTCATAGCGCAGCGAGGCTGCCCGGATGCCGGGCGCACCGCGCTCAATGCGACATCAGCACCGGGATCGTCATGCTGGCGAGGATCGTGCGGGTGGCGCCGCCGAGCAGCAGCTCGCGGGCGCGCGAATGGCCGTAGGCGCCCATCACCAGGAGGTCTGCGCCGAGATCGGCGGCGCGCGACAGCAGCACCTCGCCGACCGGAACCCCGGCCGATGGGGTGCGCTCGATCCGAGCCGTGACCTGGTGGCGGGCGAGATGGAGCGCGAGGTCGGCGCCGGGGACATCGCCCTCCCCGTCGGGCCCCGGTTGCGGGTCGATCGTCAGCACGGTCGCCGCATCGGCCGCCGCCAGCAGCGGCATCGCATCGGCGACGGCACGGGCCGCCTCGCGGCTCGCATCCCAGCCGATCAGCACGCATTTGGGCAACGCCGTGAAATCGCCGGCATAGGGCACGACCAGGATCGGCCGGCCCGAGGCGAGCGCCACCCGCTCCGGGCGCGGGCGGAGCATCGCCATTTCCTCATTGTCGGGATCGAGCTGACCGAGGATCGTCAAATCGGCGTAGCGCGCGTGCAGCGCGGGATCGGCTTCCCAGCCCTCGACGACCGGGCGCCATTCGCAGGACAACCCACGCAGCCGGGCCATGTTCTCGAACCCCTGGCGCGCTTCCTCGGCCTGGTCCAGCGCGCGCTGCCGCCACTCCCGGTAGACCGGTTCGAGGATCGCCAGATCGGCGTAGCCGCCGCGGCTCGGCAATTCGGCGCCGGGGATCGGATAAAGCGCCACGAGGTGTGCCGCAAAACGCTCGGCCAGCGCCGTGGCCAGCGCCAGCCGCCCCGAGGCGTCGGCGGCGGTGTCGAGCACCACCAGCAAATCCTTGTAGCTCATCAATCGATCTCCTCGTGCTGCGGTCCGGCGCCGGATTATGAGCCATGATCGCCCGGCACGCTAAGAGACGCTGCGGCAACGCGATCCCAGCCGGCGCTGGCATCCCGCGGCGGCTTGCCTTCGCGTCCGGAATGAGGGAATAGACGGGCCAGAGCTGATCGAGGGTCCCCCGATGCGCGCACTCGCTTTCACCGGTCTTGTCTGTGGCATAGCACTCGCCTCGTTGGGCGGCTGCATCGACCACGAGAGGGTGCGCGCGCAGAACTTCGTCGCCGGCCCAAACGGCAGCTTCACCTACAGCGCTCACACCGATACGGTCATGACCGAGAACGACGACGGCGCCGCCGAACAGATCCGCCGCGACTGGCTGGCCCAAACCCTGGAGGCGCGAGGGATGTGCCGCGCCGGCTATGTCGTCTACCAGCGCCGGCTGGTGATCCCGCCGCAGCAGATCGCCTTGCCAGCGACCCCGGGCCTGATCAATTCCGGCATTTCGCCGGCCCCGCCTACTTATTTCGGCAATGGCGGCGACGTGGTCTATGCCGGGAGCTGCCTGTAGGAGCCTGCCGATCCGCCGGCAGCGCGGCGTCGCCGCATTACCGCCGCGCGGCGGCGCTCCAGCGCTCGAGCAGCGGCCCCGACCTGCCGTGCACCGGATCGGCGGCGGGCAGCGGCACCGCGGCGATATTGGCGAGCGCCCGCTCGCGCTCCCCGGCCCCGGGGACGCGCATGTCGGGACCGTGGCCGCCCGGATAGGCGCCGACGACGAGCAGGTCCGGGCTCGCCCCCTCGCTCTTGTGCGCAACCCCGGCCGGGATCACGACGACATCGCCGGCGCGCACCTCGACAATTTCGCCGTCCTCGCCGCCGAGCCGAACCCGGGCCGAGCCGGAGACGATGCCGAGCGCCTCGTGCGCCGTGCTGTGATAGTGATGGTAGGCATAGATCCCGGCACGCCACCCCCCGCTCCAGTCATTGGCGGCGAACCGCGCCTCGCAGGCGGCGGCGGCGCCCGGCCCGGTGGCGAGCGCGCCGCGATAGACGAGCAGCGGCAGGATGGGGTTGTTGGGAACCCGGCCATCATCGGCAAACAGATGCTCCTCCACTGGAGGAGTGGGGACTGGCGAAGCGGGGACTGGCGGAGGAGCGGGTTTTGCGGCGGCCATCGGCTGGTGCCTTTCGCGGGCGGGTCGGGGAGAGGATAGGCCCGCGGGCAAAGCCCGGCCAAGTGAAAATCGCCAGCCACGCCGAATGACGATCCCGCAGCCTCAAGTCGCCGGCGCGACGCATTTACATTTGCGCAAGGTTGCACAACGCCGAGTTAATAAGTGGACTGGTGTTGTCGGCGCTGTTAACGATGTTTGTCAGAGCAATGCACTTGCCATGCGGGAGCCAGTCGGGTAATCATGAGGTTGCCGCAAATCGCCGGGTGCGATGGTGCGGGCCGAAGCGTGGCCCAAACCCGCCGCCCAAACCGCCGCATAGACAGTCAGGCGCGCGCTCAGCCATGGAGTACCCGGTCAAGACCGTTTGCGTTGTCGGCTTGGGCTATATCGGCCTGCCGACAGCGGCAACCCTGGCCAGCCGCGGGGTCGAGGTGATCGGGGTCGACGTCAACCCGCGCGTGGTCGCCACCGTCAATGCCGGCCAGCCCTATTTCCCCGAGCCCGATCTCGACATGCTGCTGCGCGCCGCCACCACCCTCGGCAAGCTGCGCGCCACCGCCCGGCCGGAGCCGGCCGATGCCTTCATCATCGCGGTTCCGACCCCGTTCAACGACGACCGCTCGCCCAATCTCGGCTATATCGAGGCGGCGGCGGATGCGATCGCGCCGGTGCTCGCCTGCGGCAACGTGGTGATCCTCGAATCGACCTCGCCGGTCGGCACCACCGCGCGGCTGGCCCTGCGCCTCGCCCGGCTGCGCCCCGATCTGCGCTTTCCGCCGGAGCGCCATGCCGAGCCGCTCGACGTGCATGTCGCCCATTGCCCGGAGCGGGTATTGCCGGGGCGCATGGTCCGCGAACTGATCGAGAACGACCGGATCATCGGCGGCATGACCGAGGCCTGCGCCGAGCACGCCGAGGCGGTGTACCGGGTGTTCCTCCAGGGCAAGCCCTATCGCACCGACGCGGCCACCGCCGAACTGGTCAAGCTCGTCGAAAACGCCTATCGCGACGTCAACATCGCCTTCGCCAACGAATTGTCGCTGGTCTGCGACCAGCTGGGGCTCAATGTGTGGCGGGTCATCGAGCTCGCCAATCGCCATCCGCGGGTGGCGATCTTGCAGCCCGGAGCCGGGGTCGGCGGCCACTGCATCGCCGTCGATCCGTGGTTCATCGTCTCGTCCGCGCCCGAGCGCACAAGGCTGATCCGCACCGCGCGCGAGGTCAACGACGCCAAGCCCGGCTTCGTCGTGTCGCAGATCCGCGAGCGGGCCGAGCGGTTCAAGCACCCAGTCGTCGCCTGCCTCGGGCTGACCTACAAGCCCGATGTCGACGATGTGCGCGAGAGCCCGGCGATCGCCATCGTGGCCGAGCTGGCGCGCGGCGGGCACGACCGCATCCTGGTCGCCGATCCGAATTTGCGCGCGCTGCCGGCGGAGCTGGCGGAACTGACCAACGTCGCGCTGTGCGACACGCTCGAAGCGGTTCGCCAGGCCGACATCGTCGCGGTCCTGGTCGCCCATTCGCCGTTCCGCCGGATCCCGCGCGAGGAGCTGATGCGCCGCGTCGTCATCGATGCGACCGGGCTCACTCACGTCTCGGGCTGAGCCGCGAATAAGCCTCGGCAACGACAGGACCGAGCCGCGATGCGCCTGCTCTTTGTTTTCGGCACGCGGCCCGAAGCAATCAAGCTCGCGCCGGTGATCCGGGAATTGTCGGCGCGGCCCGAATTCGACTGCAAGATCTGCGTCACCGGACAGCATCGCGAGCTGCTGGGGCGGTTTCTCGAACTGTTCGAGCTGCGGCCGGATTGGAACCTCGACGTCATGCGCCCGGATCAAGGCCTGGCTTATCTGACCGGTGCTGTGCTCTCGGGGGTCAGCGGGGTAATCGAGGGCTGGCGCCCAGAGCGGGTCATCGTTCAGGGCGACACGACCTCGAGCTTTGCCGGGGCGCTCGCCGCCTTTTATCACCAGGTCCCGGTGGCGCATGTCGAAGCCGGGCTGCGCACCGGCGACCTCTATGCGCCGTGGCCGGAGGAGGCCAACCGCCTGCTGGTCGCCCGGCTCGCCGATCTGCATTTCGCCCCGACCGCGCGGGCGCGCGACAATCTGCTGCGCGAAGGAGTGGCCGAGGCGCGCATCGCGGTCACCGGCAATACCGGGATCGACGCCCTTCTATGGGTCTCGGAGCGGCTCGAAACCCGGCCCGACCTCGGCGCGCGGGCCGCTTCGGCGCTCGGTCCGGGCGGTGCAGAGAGCTTGGCCGGCAGGCGGCTCATCCTGATGACCGGCCATCGCCGCGAAAGCTTTGACGGCGGCCTCGAGCGGATCGCGCGGGCGATGGCGCGGATCGCCCGGCGGCCCGACGTCGCGATCGTCTTTCCGGTGCATCCCAACCCCAATGTGCGGCGCGCAATCGAGACCCTGCGCCGGCACGACAACATCCGGCTGATCGAGCCGGTCGATTATCCCGAACTTGTCTATCTCTTGAAGCGGTGCCATTGCGTCGTCACCGATTCAGGCGGCATTCAGGAAGAGGCGCCCTCGTTCGGCAAGCCGGTGCTGGTGACCCGCGCGACGACCGAGCGGCCGGAAGCCATGGAGCAGGGGCTGGCGAGGCTCGTCGGCACCGACGAAGAGCTGCTGGTCGAGGCGCTGGGCGAGCTTCTCGACGACCCGGTCGCCTACCGGCGCATGAGCCGGGTCGCCAACCCCTATGGCGACGGCCAGGCCAGCCGGCGCATCGCCGACCGGCTCGCCGCCCCCGACCTCGGCGCCCCCGACCTCGGCGCCCCCGACCTCGGCGCCCAAGTCCGGGGCGCGCAAGCCCAGGGCGCCGGTGCGCCGGGGGACCCGCCGGCCGCGCCGTGAGCAGGGTCAGCGGGCGGGCGGCAAACGCCGCCTCTGCCCGGATTTCCCGCTCACCTCTGGCTGAGCGAGGCGAACGCGGCCCAGATCGCCGCCCAGGTTCCGAGCGACAACAGGACCAGCACGATCAGCGAGGTGAGCGGGCTGACCCGCGAGTCGGCTTCGTCCGCGATGTTCTCGGCAATGGGCGAACTCGGCCACTGGCCCGCCTCTCCGGTGGGGGCGAGATATTCGGAAGCTGCACTGCTGTTCACCAATCCCCTCCCGTTGCGATCGAACCGGCGCGGCGGCCGATGCGGTCCGCATCATCCTGCGCCGCCGAACTTGGCAGGCTAGTGGACGGCGCGGCAGTCCAGGGTCCGCCCACCGTCAAAAACTCGTCCGTCCAGATTTTACACGTCGCTGGCACTTTACCAGTCATCATCGATACATCGCAAACTATAGTAAAATACTTGGCATTTTATGTTGCCAGATCACCTGCCTGGACATATCTATTGCCCGAGCTTGTCACCGATCAGCGCTAGGTGGATTGTTATGGCCGATATTTATTCTTCCGAAATAAATGGACTTTCTCGGCAGAGGTGGTCGGCCAGGGAAGATCGGCTTTCGCTGGGCGGCGCGGCCTTCGCCCTCCTTGCCCTGTCGCTGCTGTTCTGGATGCCGCTGCTGCTGCCGCTCCTGATGCTGCTGTTGCGCGGCTGAGCAGCGGGCGGCCGCGGCGCGGGGCATCGAGCGCGCTCGGCCGCTGGCGCCGGCGTGCCCGACCGATCGCTCTCGCCGCCTCAATCGCCCGGAAGCGGGTACCCCCAGGCCCGAATCTGCGCGATGCCGGCCTGGTATCCCTTCGGCGTCAGGCTGAAGGCAAAATGCGACTTCCTGGTGAAGACGTCGATCAGGATCAGGGCGCCGGCCCCGAGTTCTCGGACGATGGCGCGTGATTGGCTGCTCGGAAAGATGCAATATTGCGTCGCCCGGCACTCGATCGCCGGGTTGCCGTCGACCCGCAGCACGGCTTTGACCGGCAGAGGCTGGCCGACAATCCCGATATTGCCGGTGTCGAGCATGACGACGAGGGCGAACGAGCCCTTGCCGGCATACCCGGCCTGCCAGAACGGGACCGTGATCGAGCAGTCGCCGGCGCGCCCGCCGGGGCTGCCGCCGCATTCGGTGATCCATTCGTCGGCCTGGAATTTGAGCGTCGCCGAGGCGGGGTCCGCCGCCCGCAACAGCGCCGCAACGGCGATCGCCAGGACAACCGCCGGGCGATATGGCCGCCGCATCCGGTGCGCCCGGGCACGGCCGCTCTGCCAGAACCGCCCAAACCGATCCGCCCCGCCGAAGCAGGCCGGCAAGCTCACCCTGGGCACCATCGACCCCGCTATCGGCAATCGGTTCGATCCTGACCGGCCCGGCCGCATGGTCAAGGGGCAACGGAATGGCGAGTTGCGCCGGATCGGGCGATGTCGTTGCATGGGCCGCCCCGATTGCCTCGCAGATGCCGGCTCGGCCAACTCTGCGGCCACCCGATCGGTCGACGCCAAGTCGGCTCATTAACGATATATTACGGTCTGCCACCCAAGCCGGGCTTTTCAAAAAATTAACCCTGATTCTGCTTCACATGGTACTGGAACAGCGCTAGGTTCAACTGTATCGTTTGAAAAACCGTTGAGTGGCCGGACCGGTTTGTCTACCTCGGTGCCTCGGTCCAAGGCACCGCGCGGCGTCGGTGGAACGTGCCGGGTTCAGCGGCGTTCTCAGCCGCACGCCCGACCGACCGGCGGAGGACATTGAGGGGGTGGTCCGGCTTCATTCGCTCGCCGAGGAGCGCCGACCGCCCGATTAGACCGAAACCGATCCGCAACAGAATCAAGGCTTTCGGATGGCTCGTTATCTTGTGACTGGCGGCGCTGGGTTTATCGGCTCGCATCTCGTCGAGTCCCTGCTCGACAGCGGCCACGCAGTCAGGGTTCTCGACGACCTGTCGAGCGGCAGCCGCGACAACCTGCCTCACCCGGTCGAATTCCTCCGGGCCGACGTGGCCGACCCGGCAACCGTCGGACGCGCCTTCGACGGCATCGACGGGTGTTTCCATCTGGCGGCGATCGCCTCGGTGGAACAGTGTAACCGCGAATGGTTGCGCACCCACCAAGTCAACCTCACCGGCACGATCAATATTTTCAATGAGGCAAGGCGGTCGCGCGACCGCGAGATCCCGGTCGTCTACGCCTCGTCGGCCGCGGTTTATGGCGATGGCCATTGCGCCCCGGCCGCCGAAGATGGCTGCGCGGTGCCGCTGAGCGCCTACGGCGCCGACAAGCGGGCTTGCGAGCTGCACGCCCGCGCCGCCGGGGTGACCCACGGGTTGCGCACGACCGGGCTGCGCTTTTTCAATCTTTACGGTCCGCGGCAGGATCCCCGTTCGCCGTATTCCGGGGTTATTGCGATCTTCCTCGATCGACTGCGCCGCGGCGAGCCGGTCGAGTTCTTCGGCGGTGGCGGCCAGGTTCGCGATTTCACCTTTATCGACGACGCCGTGGCGGCGCTGCGCCGGGCGCTGCCGGCGGCGAGCACGCGCGCGCCGGTGTTCAACGTGTGCACCGGAAAGGGTACGACAGTGCGCCGGCTGGCCGAGACCATCGCCGCGCTGTGCCAAACCGAGCTCGTCGTCTATCGCCGGCCGCCGCGCGGCGGCGAGGTCGAGGTTTCGATCGGCAATCCGCGTCGCGCCGCCGAGGAGCTCGGGTTCCGCGCGAATACGGTGCTGACCGACGGCCTGGCGGCGACGCTCGCGGCGTTCGGAGTTTGTGAGCGGGTCAAAGCATCACCACCCGACGCGCATCACCGCCTGACCCGCATCACCGCCTGACCCGCATCACCGCCTGACGCCACGGCTGTCGTCCGGCGGTCAGAAATCGAGATCGGCGTAGTGGGTCGGCGGCGGCGCTCCCGGCAGGTGGTCGGCCAGGATCGGCCGAAAGCTCGGACGCGATTTGATGCGCGCATACCATTCCTTGGCCGGCTCGTGCGCGTCCCACGGCACGTCGCCTAAATAATCGAGGCTCGACAGCTGCGTCGCAGCGGTGATGTCGGCGATCGAGAAATGGTCGCCGGCGAGCCAGCGCCGGCGCTCGACCAGATAGCCGATGTAGTCGAGATGGTGCGGCAGATTGGCGTGGCCGGCCCGAATCGCCTGCGAGTTTGGCTGGCCCTGCCCGCGATATCGCTTCATCATCTTTTCGCCGAGCAGGTTCTCGGTGACTTCCTGGTTCATCTTGATGTCGAACCAGGCGGTCAGCCGGCGGACCTCGGCGCGGTCGATCGGGTTGATCCCGATCAGCAGCTTTTCGCGATAGACTTCGTCGAGGTATTCGACGATCGCGGCCGGATCGGCGAGCACGGTGCCGTCGGGCTCGATCAGCACCGGCACCTCGCCGGCCGGGTTCAGCGCTAGGAACTCCGGCCGCCGCTCCCAGATCTTCTCGGCCTTCAGGATGAAATCGAGGTCCTTCTCCTTGAGCACCACCCGCACTTTGCGGGCCGCGGGGGAGAGCAAAAGGTGATAGAGAACGCGCATGCCCGATTGTAACGAGCGGCACCGTGCGCGAACAATGCTTGATCGTCATGGCGCCGGGAAGACCGGCCCCGGCGCGGCCCCGAACCGGCCGGACCTGGCGCCGCCCGGGTCACAATTTCTCGAACACGGCGCAGGTGATGCGGTATTCGGCCACCAGCCAATAGAGCTTGGCCATCGAGCGCTTCCATTTTTCGAGCGAAACAAACGGCGCCGGAAACCGCGCCACATGCCGCAACAAGATCCACGGCCGGCGGCGGATTTCGTCGCGATAGGACATGCCGGCGGCGAGAATGGTGGCGTCGAGCAGGCGCGCGCCGGCGAACAGGGCGCCCAATTCGGACGGGCTCGGCCGGTACATGGTGTCGATCGGGTCGCGGTGATAGGGATAGCTGAACGGCACCGTGACAAAGGCGAGCCCGCCGCTCGGCAGCAGGTCGAGACAATGCCGCGCCAGCCGGTCAGGCAGAACGACATGCTCCAACAGGTTGCAGCACAGCAAGGCCCGGGCGCCCAAGGCCTGCAGCCTCGGCAGATCGGCGGGATCGCTCAGGTCGGCCCGGACATCGATCCCGGCGCCGTCGCGCTGGTCGACGTTTATGATATCGACGCCGCGGGCGCGCAGCGGGCGAAACAGCCGCTCCTCGGTCCAGGGCTGGACCTGCTCGCGGAACGCCGCCGAGCTGCTCCCCAGATTGAGCAGCGGCGACAGCCGCTCGGGCGCAAACCCATCGAGAGCGCGGCAAAGCCAGCGGGCTTCGGCTTCGAACATCGCGGTCTCGTAGAGGCTCCCGAAGATCGCACCATGCCCAATCCCGCAGCGTCGCGAAAGAGCGACTGGCGGCGGCGGCAAGCCGCGGGTCCGGGATCGCACGGTCATATCATCGCGTGACCGTTCGACCGATGGCCGTCGCGATCCCGGCGCCGCTCGATGCGGGCGCCTTTCCGGATGCGACGCCGCTCCACGCATTCTTTGCCTGGAACGAGGCGCGGCGCGCAAAGGATCGCCGCTACATCGTCGCCTGCGATGTCGCACGGCTGCTGCACGGCTTCGACTACGATCTCTGCGCCGCGCACCTGGCAGGCGCGCCGCTTGGCCTGCGGCGGTCGGGCCGGCGCATTCTGGCTTCTTCGACAGCAATCGGGCGCGCGCGAGAATTTGTCGCGGCCTTTGCCGGCTCTGCGGCGGTGAGCGCGGCGCAACCGGCGATAGATGCGCTGCGAGCCGCCGTCGGAGCCTCGGATCCAGCCGCGCATGCAGCGGTTTTCCGGGCCTTCGAGGAGCTGGCCGAGCATGTCGACCTCAACGACCTGGCCCGTCTGCGAGCCCAGCGGAACCGGTCGCCCCCGGTGTCCGGCCGGCGCCGCATCCTGGTCATCAAGCTCGGCGCGCTCGGCGATTTTATTCAGGCGCTGGGCCCGGTGCCGGCGATCCGCAGCCATCATGCCGGGGACCGCCTGATCCTGCTGACCAGGGGCCGCTATGCCGAGCTCGCCGCGCAGACCGGATTGTTCGACGACATTATGGTCGACCCCCGCCCCCGACCGCTCGATGTCCGCGGCTGGCTGGCGCTGCGCCACATGCTGCGCCGCCAGCATTTCGACCGGGTCTATGATTTTCAGACTTCGGACCGGTCCAATTTCTATCCCTGGCTGCTGCGTCCGGGAAAGACCCCGCAATGGTCCGGGACCGCATGGCGCTGCTCGCACCCGCATGCCAACCGCGGGCGGGACCGGCAGCACACGATGGACCGCCAGGCCGAGCAGCTGCTGATGGCCGGGATTTACCCGGTCCCGCTGACGCCCTGGCTGCCGGCTGCCGGCGCGCTGCCGGCGGCGCTAATCGGCCGGCGTTTCGCCTTGTTGGTTCCCGGCTCTTCGCCGGGCCGTCCGGAAAAACGCTGGCCGGTTCACCGCTATGGCGAGCTGGCGCGGCTTCTGTCGCAGCATGGCTATCTGCCGGCGGTGGTGGGCGCGGTCGGCGAGCGCGAGCTCGGCCGGGCGATTTGCGCCGCCTGCCCGACGAGCGTCGACCTGGTCGGTCAAACCGATGTTGCCGCGCTGGCCGCGCTGGCGCGGGCCGCGGCTCTGACTGTCGGCAACGACACCGGAGCGACGCATGTGGCAGCCGCCGGCGGCAATCCGGTCGTCGTCCTGTTCTCCGGCGCCTCGAACCCGGATTTGTGCGCGCCGCGCGGCGCGCAGGTCCGCGTGCTGGCCGAACCCGATCTGGCCGATCTTGCGGTCGAGACGGTGCTCGCCGCCCTCGCTCCGGGCGAAGCGCAGGGGGAGCAATGCGCGCTTCGACGATCAGAAGATGGTTAGCCGGGTATGGACTGCCGACCCTTCTGCCCCGTGCATCAATCGTCAAAAACCCGCCGGATTTTTGCGGCCAGGTCGGAATAGGTGAACGGCTTGAAGATCACCTCGACCCCCGGATCGAGCCGCCCGTGATGGACAATGGCGTTGCGGGCATAGCCCGTCGTGAACAGGACCTTCAGGCCTGGGCGCCGCTTCCGGGCCTGATCGGCCAGTTGGCGCCCATTCATGCCGCCCGGAAGTCCGACGTCGGTGAACAGCAGGCGAAGCTCGGGATGCGCTCCCAGCAAGCGCAGCGCGGTCATGCCGTCCGCGGCGCTCAGCACCTGGTAGCCGAGCTCGCCGACCATCTCGACGGTATAGCTGCGCACATCAGGATCGTCCTCGACGATCAGCACGGTTTCGCCGTACCGGGCGCGGGCCGGCGCCAGCGCTTCTGGCAGCGCCCCGGTCGCTTCGGCCGCGCCGCGGTGGCGGGGGAAATAAAGCTTGACGCTGGTGCCCTGGCTGATCTCGCTATAGATCTTCACATGTCCGCCGGATTCCTTCAGAAACCCGTACACCTGCGACAGCCCCAACCCGGTGCCCTGGCCGATCCCTTTGGTCGTAAAAAACGGTTCAAAGGCCCGTTCGACGATCGGCTCGGGCATGCCCGAGCCGGTGTCGGTCACGAAGATCCCGACATACTGGCCGGGGCGGAGCTCGTCGTGCATCGCGCAATAGGCTTCATCGAGGTAGCAATTGGCGGTCTCGATGGTCAGCTTGCCGCCGTCGGGCATCGCATCGCGCGAATTGACGGCGAGATTGATCAGCGCGTTTTCGAGCTGGTTGATGTCGATAAACGTGTTCCAAAGCCCGCCAGCCAGGACGATCTCGATCGCCACCAGCTCTCCCAATGTCCGCCGCAGCAGATCGGACATGCCGGCCACCAGCTTGTTGGGCGAGGCGATCTCCGGCGCCAGCGGTTGACGCCGCGAGAACACCAGGAGCCTCTGGGTCAGCTGAGCAGCGCGCGAGGCGCCGCCCAACGCCGCCCCGACCATGCGCTGCAGCTCGTGGCCGGCTGCGAGCCGCCGCTGTAAATTCTCCAGATTGCCCATGATCACGGTCAGCAGATTATTGAAGTCGTGGGCAACGCCGCCGGTGAGCTGGCCGATCGCCTCCATCTTCTGCGCCTGGCGCAGGGTTTCCTCCATCTGCCGGCGCCGAGCAATCTCCTCGCTCACCCGTTCTTCGAGCGTCTCATTGATCTGCTGGAGCTCGTGCTCGGCCTTGCGCCGGGCGGCAAGCTCGCGCTGGCTCGCCTCGTAGAGCCGCGCATTGTCGATCCCGATCGCGGCGTGCGCGGCAATCCCGGTCACGATCCGCTCGGCCCGCTCGGTAAAAACGCCCGGCTGCGAGTGGCCGAAAAACAGGCCCCCCAACACCTCTCCCGAGCGCGAGACCACCGGGATCGCCAGATAGCTGCGCACCGGTGATAAAACCTCGGGCGACGCGTCATCTCTTTGGCTGCGTCCGTATCGAGGGTCGGCCAGGATGTCGTCGGAACGGACCGGGCCCTGGCCGCGGAACGTGTGCTGCAGGATCGCGGCATCCGCAGCAATCGGGAATTTTGCCGATCCGTCGCCGGTCGACCCCAATGCCGTTGACAGCGCATATGCCTCGGGCCGGTCGTCGATCGTATTGTAAAAGAACGCGCCGTACTCGGCCCCGGTCAGTTCTGCGGCGGCGTCGGTCACCGTCTGGACCAGCCGCTCAAGGCTGAGCTCGGCCGCCAGCGCGGCGCCGGTGCGATTGAGGATTTCGAGGGTGCGCGCTTCCTCGCGCACTTCGACGACGCGCGCCTCCAAGGTCTCGTTGAGGGCGAGCAGGCGGGCTTCGAGCGCTTTGCGTTCGCTGATCTCGTAATAGACGCCGCACAGCCAGCGCACACCGCCGCTCTCGTCGTTTGTCGCCTCGCCTCTTCCGGCGATCCAGTGCAGGCTGCCATCGCCGTGCCTGACCCGGAATTCGGTATAGTAGACTCCGGTCTCTTTCGCGGTCTCGACCGCCGCATGCAGCTTGGGGGCATCGTCGACAAAGATCGCGCGCTCCCAATCGGAAAATTTCGTGCTCGGAGCCTCGGGATCGAACCCGAACAGGACCGCGATATGCGGCGTCCATTCCCACTCGTTGGTCGACAGATCCCACTCGAACCAGCCGACGCCGCTGGCGATCTGCGCCAGGCGGAACCGCTCCTCGGTCGCGCGCAGACGCCTCTCGATATGGTCCCGGCGGGACTCGGCCTCGTCCATGCCGCGCCGCTTATTCCAAACCGAGCAATATCGATTTCGCCTCGCTCATCGCCCGCATCTTGCCCCAAGCGATGTGCCTCGGGAGGTGGTTGAAGCCGCACGAGCTGGTGATGATGGTCTGCTCGGGGGCGAGCCACCGATAAGCCCGGATGCGATCGGCGATCTGCTGCCCGGTCTCGATATTGGGCGCCTGCACGTCGACGGCGCCGACGCCCAGCTGGTTGTTGCCGAGCAGCCCCTCATAGTGGTGGGTCATGTCATGCTCGATCAGGTAGGAGTCGCAGTCGATCCGACAGACTAGGTCGGCCTTGTATCGGCCGGTGTCGAAGTAGCGATGGCCGATCTGCCCGTCGTAATCGGGGCCGACCGCGTAATTGCCCTGGCAGACATGCACCGCGACATGAATATCCTCGGGCAGGCCGTCGAGCGCCAGATTGATCGCATCGACCCCGGCGCGCACTTCGTCGTCGCTGGCGGCGGTGAAGTAAGGCTCGTCGATCTGGATGTGCTTGCATCCGGCTTCGGCCAGCCGGCGCAGATTATGATGCAGCAGCTTGCCCAGATCGGTCATCATCTGGGCGAGGCTGCCGTAATGCTCATCGTAGGCGACGGCGGCGAGCAGGTGCGGTCCGGTCATCGTCACCTTGACCGGCTTGCGCGCAAAGGTTGAGACCGTCCTGAACTCGTCGGCCAGGCCGAGATCGGTGGTTTCGCCAATCGGTCCCTTGCAGATGGCGGCCGGGTGGGTGACGTTTGGATCATGCGGGGTGATCGGCTTCGGTCGGGTAACCCCCTGGAAGGCCGGGATCATCTGCCAGAAATGGTTGAGCATGGCGTTTGGCGGCGAATGCCGGTTATGGGTTCGCCGGTGCATTTCACCGCCGCTGATCACATCGATGCCGGCGGCTTCCTGCTCCAGTATCGCGGCTTGCATCCCGCGATACTGCGCGTCGGCAAGGTCCGCCGGCAGCAGCTGGCCCAGGGTCACCAGCCGGTCGAGCGCCTCGTACCAGCGCGGCACGCTGTGCGCGCCGATCACCGTGGTCGTGTATTTCGGGTAGTGGGGCATTTACCGCTTCCTGCTATCGCCCCGGTCCGCCGGCTGCAGCACCGTAGCAGTCGCCCCCTTGCGAGACGACCTTCGCCGGCACATGCCGCTCCAGCAGAGTTTCGAGCAAAGCCGCCAACTCCTTTTGCCGATACGGCTTATCGAGGCGCGGCAGTGTCGAGGCCTGTGGCACCATGTCGGCATAGCCGGTGGCGATAATGACCGGCAAGCCGGGCCGAATCTGGCCGAGCTTTGCCGCCAGCGCGGTGCCGGTGACACCGGGCATCGCGTAATCGGTGATGACCGCATCGACCTGCGGCGCGGCGCGCAGCACTTCGAGCGCGTCGGCGGCCGAGGCCGCCTCGAGCGCCCTGTGGCCGAGGTCCTCGATCATCGCAACGGTGCTCGCCCGCACGATCGGATCGTCGTCGACGACGAGCACCCGCAACGTGCGGGTCTCGCCGGCAATCGACGGCGCAGCCGGGTGTTCGCGATCGGCTTCCCCGGCCGGCGATGCCGGCAGCCACAGCTCGACCGTGGTGCCGAAACCCGGCCGGCTGCCGATCCGCATGGCGCCGCCCGACTGGCCGACGAGGCCGTCCACCATCGACAAGCCGAGCCCGGTGCCGCGGCCCCGGTCCTTGGTCGTGAAGAACGGTTCGGCCGCACGCCTGAGCGTCGCCTCGTCCATCCCGCAGCCGGTGTCGGTGATCCCGATAAACACATAATCGCCGGGCATGAGCCCCGGCATTTGCCCCGCCGCGACCCGGTCGGCGCGGGCGGTAATGTTGAGATGTCCGCCGTTGGGCATCGCATCGCGCGCATTGACCGAAAGGTTCAAGAGCGCCAGTTCGAGCTGGTTCGGATCGACCCGGGTCGGGGCGAGGCCGGGCTCGAATTCGGTGGTGATCTCGATGGTCGGCCCGACCGAGCGGCGCAGCATCTCGATCATGCTGTCGACGAGCTTGGCGATGTCGACGGCTTCCGGCTTGAGCTCCTGGCGCCGGGCGAAGGCCAGCATGCGTTTGGTCAGGGTTGCTCCGCGCTCGGCGCCCTGGATCGCGCCATCGACCAGCCGCACCGCCCGCTCGTCGTCGACGCGTTTGCGGACCAGCTCGAGATTGCCCAATATCGCCATCAAGAGATTGTTGAAATCGTGGGCCACCCCGCCGGTCAGCTGCCCGAGGCTTTCGAGCTTCTGCATTTCGTGCACCTGAGCGAGGGCCGCTTCGCGCTCGCGGGTGCGCTCCTCGACCCGTTCCTCAAGCTCAGCATTGGCCCGCGCGAGCTCGGCCGTCCGCTCGGCCACGCGGTTTTCCAGCTCGGCGTTCAAGCTCTCGAGCTGACGGGTCTTGCGATAGAGCTCGGCGAACACCTTGACCTTGGCGCGCAGCAGTTCCGGCACCACCGGGACCGGAACGTAATCCACCGCGCCGAGCGCGTAGCCGCGCAGCAGATCGAGGTCGGTGACCTGGATCGCCGAGACAAAGATGATCGCAGTCGTCTGGAAGCGCGGATGATCGCGGATCATCGAGGCGAGCTGAAACCCGTCGAGGTCGGGCATGCACACGTCGATCAGGATGATCGCGATCTTGCGCTTCAGCAGCTGCTCCAGCGCCTCTGCCGCCGAGGCGGCCTTGATCAGGTTCTCCCCGAGCTGCCCGAGGATCGCCTCGTAGCTCAACAGCTTTGCCGGCTGATCGTCGACCAGGAGGATGTCGACCCTTTCCTGGTTGGCCACGGCTTCCCGGTTGCTCACGGCGTCTTCGACACTCACGGCGCTGGCCCTCGGCTAGCGATGCAGCCACATGCGCAGCGCGGATAGCAGCTGTTCGGTGTTGACCGGCTTTGCCAGATAATCGGAAGCGCCGGCGTCGAGGCACTTTTCCCGGTCGCCTTTCATCGCCTTGGCGGTCAGCGCGATGATCGGCAAGCGGCGGAACGCTGGGTTGCCGCGGATCACCTGCATTGTCTGGTATCCGTCCATTTCCGGCATCATGATGTCCATCAGCACGATCGCCAGATCGGCAGTCGACTCGACGAGCGCCACCGCCTCGTTTCCGGTAGTTGCAGTGAGGACGTTCATGCCGCGGCGTTCCAGAACGCTGCTCAGCGCAAAGATATTCCGCGCGTCGTCATCGACCAGCAGCACGGTTTTGCCGACCAAATCCTCGTCGGAACTGTGCAGCCGCTGGAGCAGCTTCTGCTTGTCCGCGGGCAGGTCGGTGATGACCCGGTGCAGGAACAGCGCGGTTTCGTCGAGCAGACGCTCTGGCGATTCGACGCCCTTGACCAGGACGCTGCGGGCGATCGTGTGCAGCTGGGCATCCTCCTCGTGCGACAATTCGCGGCCGGTGAACACCACCACCGGCAGGTCGGCCAGCGCCGGGTCGTCGCGGATCACTTCGAGCAGCTCGAAGCCGGTCATGTCGGGCAGCCGCAAATCGAGCACGACGCAATCGATCTGCTGCCCGCGCAGGGTCGCGAGCGCCTCGGCGCCGGTGCCGGCGGCGACGATGTCGATGTCGTCATGGCCGAGCAGCTGAGAGATCCCAAACTGTTCGGCCGGATTGTCTTCGACGACCAGCAGGCGCTTGCGCCGCGGCTCGACGAAATCCTTGATCCGGCCGAACGCCGCCTCGAGATCCTGGGTGTTCGACGGCTTGGTTAAAAACGAGAAGGCGCCGCGCGCCAGGCCATGCTGGCGGTCCTCGTCGAGGGTGACGACCTGCACCGGAATGTGCCGCGTCAGCGGATCCTGCTTGAGCTGGCTCAGCACGGTCCAGCCGAGCATGTCGGGCAGGAATACGTCGAGCGAGACCGCGGTCGGCGGGTATTCGCGAGCCAGGGCCAAGGCGTCGGCGCCGCGCGCCGCCACCAGCACCTTGAACCCGGAATCATGCGCCGCGTCGGCCAGGATGCGGGCGTAATGCGGGTCGTCCTCGACGATCAGCAACGTCGCCTCGCCAGGCTGCAGGATGGCGCGGTCGTCGGGCACCTGCTCGACCGGCATTTCGGCCAGCAGGACCGCGGCGAGCGTGGCGGCACTTGGCGGCGGCGTCGGCACGCCCGATGCCGATGCGGTCACGGCCGCCGGGCCGATGTACCGCAGCGGCAGGTATAGGGTGAACGTGCTGCCGACCCCGGGCGCGCTGCGCAGCTGGATCTCGCCGCCGAGCAGATTGGACAGCTCGCGGCTGATCGCCAGGCCGAGACCGGTGCCGCCAAACCGGCGGTTGGTGCTGGCGTCGGCCTGCTGGAAGGCTTCGAAGATGATCTTCTGCTTCTCCGGCATAATGCCGATGCCGGTGTCGGACACCTCAAAAGCCACGACCTGCGGGGCGCTGGTCAAGACCGGATGGTCGGGGCTCCAGCCGCTGACCGCCGAGTGCACGCTGAGCTTGACCCCGCCTTGCTCGGTGAACTTGAAGGCGTTCGAGAGCAGATTTTTCAGCACCTGCTGCAGGCGCTTCGAATCGGTGATGATGCTGCGGCCGAGCTTCGGGTCGACCTGCACATCGAACGCCAGGCGCCGGTTCTCGGCCTCGTGCCGGAACGGACGGACCACCATGTCCCGCAAGGTGACGAAAAAGACCTCCTCGGCATCGACGGTGACGGTGCCGGATTCGATCTTCGACAGGTCGAGGATGTCGCTGATCAGGTTCATCAGATCGGTGCCGGCGCTGTGGATGGTGCGGGCGAACTCGACCTGCTTCGGCGCCAGATTGCCTTCCGGGTTGTCGCTGAGCTGCTGCCCCAGGATCAGGATGCTGTTGAGCGGCGTGCGCAGCTCGTGCGACATGTTGGCGAGGAAGTCGGATTTGTATTTCGACGCCAGGGCGAGCTCGGTCGCTTTTTCTTCGAGCGCCCGACGCGCCTGCTCGATCTCCTGATTTTTTCGCTCGACTTCGACGTTGCGCTCTTCGAGCTGCTGAGCCTTTTGCTCCAGCTGCTCGTTGGTCTGCTGCAATTCGCGCTGCTGCGTCTGCAGTTCGGTGGCCAGCTGCTGCGACTGGGTCAGGAGGCCCTCGGTCTGCATCGTCGCCTCGATGCTGTTCAAGACGATGCCGATGCTGGCGGTCAGCTGATCGAGAAACGAGGTCTGCAGGTCGGTGAAGGCGCCGAGTGCGGCCAGCTCGATGACCGCCTTGACCTGGCCCTCGAACAGCACCGGCAGCACGATGACATTGTTCGGTTTCGTCTTGAACAGTCCGGAGGTGATCGGCACGACCTCGTCGGGGACATGGGTGATCAGCATACGCCGCGAATCGGCGGCGCACTGACCGACCAGCCCCTGGCCGGCGCGCAGCCGCTCGGGATGGCCCTGCGGCGCCACATCGTCGGCAAAAGCCGAGAGCAGCCTCAGCCCGGCATCCCCCTCGGCCAGATAGATCACGCCATTCTGGGAATTGACCAGCGGCGCCAGCTCGGACAGCAGCGTGCGCCCGACCGTCGACAGGTCGCGCTGGCCCTGCAGCATGTTGGTGAAGCGGGCAAGGTTGGTCTTGAGCCAATCCTGCTCGGTATTGCGGTCGGTGGTGAGCCGCAGATTGTCGATCATCGTGTTGATGTTGTCTTTGAGCTCGGCGACCTCGCCGCGCGCCTCGACCTGGATCGAGCGGGTGAGGTCCCCCTTGGTCACCGCCGTGGCGACCTCGGCGATGGCGCGCACCTGGGTCGTCAGATTGGCGGCCAACAGGTTGACGTTGCCGGTCAGATCCTTCCAGGTGCCGGCCGCGCCCGGCACATTGGCCTGGCCGCCGAGCCGGCCCTCGACGCCGACTTCGCGGGCGACCGAGGTCACCTGATCGGCGAAGGTGGCGAGCGTGTCGGTCATGTTGTTGATGGTCTCGGCCAGCGCCGCCACCTCGCCCATCGACTTGACGGTCAGGTTCTGCTTGAGGTCGCCATTGGCGACGGCGGTCACGACCTTGACAATGCCACGCACCTGCTCGGTCAGGTTGGCGGCCATGACGTTGACCGTGTCGGTCAGGTCCTTCCAGGTGCCGCTGACTTCGCGGACCTGCGCCTGACCGCCGAGCTTGCCTTCGGTGCCGACCTCGCGGGCGACGCGGGTGACCTCCGAGGCGAAGGCGTTGAGCTGGTCGACCATCGTGTTGATTGTGTTCTTGAGCTCGAGGATCTCGCCTTTGACGTCGACGGTGATCTTGCGCGAGAGATCGCCGCGCGCCACCGCGGTCGTGACTTCGGCGATGTTGCGCACCTGGGTCGTCAGATTGGCGGCGAGCAGGTTCACATTGTCGGTCAGATCCTTCCAGGTGCCGGCCACACCCGGCACCACCGCCTGGCCGCCGAGCTTCCCTTCGGTGCCGACCTCGCGGGCGACGCGCGTCACCTCGGCGGCAAATGAGCGCAGCTGCTCGACCATCGTGTTGAGGGTCTCCTTGAGCAGCAGGATCTCGCCGCGCACGTCGACCGTGATTTTTTTCGACAAATCGCCATTGGCGATCGCGGTGGCGACCTCGGCGATGTTGCGCACCTGGCCGGTGAGGTTCGAGGCCATGAAATTGACGTTGTCGGTCAGATCCTTCCAGGTGCCGGCCACCCCCGGCACCGCGGCCTGGCCGCCGAGCTTGCCCTCGGTGCCGACCTCGCGCGCCACCCGCGTCACCTCGGAGGCAAAGGCGTTCAGCTGATCGACCATCGTGTTGATCGTGTTCTTGAGCTCGAGGATCTCGCCTTTGACGTCGACCGTGATCTTACGCGAGAGATCGCCGCGGGCGACCGCGGTCGTGACCTCGGCGATGTTGCGCACCTGGGCGGTGAGGTTCCCGGCCATCGAGTTGACGCTGTCGGTCAGATCCTTCCAGGTGCCGGCGACGCCCGGCACCTGCGCCTGGCCGCCGAGCCGGCCCTCGGTGCCGACCTCGCGGGCGACGCGAGTCACTTCGCCGGCGAAGCGGTTGAGCTGATCGACCATCGTGTTGAGGGTTTCCTTCAGCTGAAGGATCTCGCCGCGCACGTCGACGGTGATCTTGCGCGACAGATCGCCATTGGCGATCGCGGTGGCGACCTCGGCGATGTTGCGCACCTGGCCGGTCAAATTGCCGGCCATCGAGTTGACGTTGTCGGTCAGGTCCTTCCAGGTGCCGGCGACGCCGGGCACCACCGCCTGGCCGCCGAGCCGGCCTTCGGTGCCGACCTCGCGCGCCACCCGCGTGACCTCGCCGGCAAAGGCGTTGAGCTGATCGACCATCGTGTTGATGGTCTCCTTCAGCTGCAGGATCTCGCCCGAGACCGTGACCGTGATTTTTTTCGACAGATCGCCGCGGGCGACGGCAGTGGCGACCTCGGCGATGTTGCGCACCTGGCCGGTCAGGTTGCCGGCCATGTAGTTGACGCTGTCCGTCAGATCCTTCCAGGTGCCGGCAACGCCGCGGACCTGAGCCTGACCGCCGAGCTTGCCCTCGGTGCCGACCTCGCGCGCGACGCGCGTCACCTCGCCGGCAAAGGCGTTCAGCTGATCGACCATCGTGTTGATGGTGTCCTTCAGCTGCAGGATCTCGCCCGAGACGTTGACCGTGATCTTTTTCGACAAATCGCCGCTGGCGATCGCGGTCGCCACCTCGGCGATGTTGCGCAC
>DASYNW010000093.1:0-5218 GCA_036008325.1 Allostellaceae bacterium | reverse complement strand
TCGGCGTCGAAGCGGGAGATGTCGACCGCGATCGTCACATTGGCCGGGGTCGACGGGTTGTCGTCGACCAGCACCATCACGGGCGGCAGCGCGGCGCGCAAATCCGCCTCGAGCACCTGCCGAATCATCGAATCGAGCGGCCCGGCCCAGCGGTCGTAATCGGAAAATTCGAGCTGGTTGGGGCCGAGGCGCCGGGCGATCTGCGGCCGGTCGAGGGCGCCCGGCAATTTGATCTCGCCGATCGCAACCGTCCGCGACACCAGCCCCGCCGCGGCGCTGGCGGGCTCGGCCACCGCCTGCGGCTGTACGCTCAGCGTATAATAGTGGTTGGCCGGGGAGCTGCACGAGGCGAGGCTGGCGGCCAGCAGCGCCAGCGCCGCGATCCCCCTCCCCCGGAGCGCCCTTGCCCCGAGCGCCCTCACCCCGAGCGATCTCATTGCGAGCGCTTTCACTGCGCGGCCTCGCTGGGCTTGCCGCGCAGCAGCGCTTCCGGGTGGCGTTCGAGGGTGTCGGCCAAAACCCGGATCGAGCGCGCGGCGTCCTTGAGCTCGGCCATGGTGCGCGCCAGGTCGTTGCTCGCCGCCGGGTCGCTGCCGAGGATCGTCAAGGTCGCCCGCAGCTGGTTGGCGGCCCCATTCAAGCGCTGCAGCAGCGGGCCGGCCTGGACATCGGCAACCCGAGTCAGCTGCTCGGTATGGGCCAGCGCCAAGTCGAGATTGTGCAGCGAGCGCTTGAGGTCGGGGCTGGCGACCAGACTGTCGGCATGGCCGACCATGGCGCGGATCTGCCCGACGAGCTGGCCCAGCGGCAATGCCGCGAGACTGTTCATCAGCTTGCTCGCCGAGCGGGTGATCTGCGCAATCCCGCTGCCCTCGATAGTCGGCAGCTCCGGATACGGCTTGGCCCATACCAGCTGGGCCGGCGGCGCATCGGGGGCAAAGTCGAACTCGATCGCGCGCTGCCCGGTCAATAGATTGGCGCTGACCAGCTGGGCGCGCAGGCCCTTGGCGACGAGTTGGGCGAACATCTGGTTGGTCGCCGCGACCGGGTCCCGCCCGGCGGTATCGAGACGCTTGCCGCCGAGCTTGATCCGATGCGGCGCCACCTCGATCGTCACCGGCTCGCGGATCGCGTCCGCCGCCGGATCGTATTCGAGCCGGACCTTGGTGACCTCGCCGATCGGCAGGCCGCGCAGATCGACCGGGGTCCCGATCGTGACGCCGCGCACCGCATCCGGGAAGTGCAGGCGGTACGAGACGTGGACCGGCTCGGCCGCTTCGTCGGCGGCCTTCTGGTCGGCATAGAGGCGGAATTTGGCGCCGGGCGGGCTCGGTGGGTGACCCAGCGCCTCGTCAGGCGTGTCGAACACGATGCCGCCGGACAGGATGCTCAAGAGCGGCGCGGTGGCGAGCTTGACCCCTTCGCTGCCGATCGAGACGTCCAGCCCCGAGGCCACCCAGAACCGGCTGTCGGGATGGATCAATGCCTGGTGCGGCGCATAGATGTAGATCTGCACGGCGACGGTGCCGTCGCGGTCGGACAGAAGGTGGCCGGTGATCTCGCCGACCTGGACGCCATGGTAATAGACCGGCGCCTGATCGCTGATCTCCGACAGCCGATGGGCGATCAGGGTGTAGCTTTGGCCGGTGACCAGGCCCTCCTTGGGCGGTGGCGTCTCCAGACCGGTAAACGCGTAGGCGCCGAGGCCGCCCTTGCCCGGCAGCATGCCGATATAGGGGCCGGACAGCACCGTGGTCAGGCCCGAGATGCCGCTGAGACCGACATGCGGTCGCACAATCCAGAATTTGCTGTCGGCCCGCAACAACGGTTCGGCGTCCCGCGTCATCTGCGCCGTTACCAGCGCGCGGGTATGCTCGGGGTTTAACGCAACCTTGGTGACATGGCCGAGCTCGACGTCCTTGTAGCGGATCGTGGTGCGGCCAGCCTCGATCCCGTCCGCTGTCTCAAAGCTGATCGTGATCGCCGGCCCGCGCTCGATCAGTGCGCGAAAGCCGAGCCATCCGGCAATGACCAGGGCGACGACCGGGACCGCCCACACCCAGGGCAGGCCGGACCAGCGGCCGGGCTCGGGCTCGGGCGGCGCCTCCGGGACCGGGCCGGAGGGGTCCGAGCCGGACCGGTCCGAGCCGCTCAACCGCACCTCCCCCTCGCCGCGTCCCACATCAGGCGCGGATCAAAGGCGCTGACCGCGAACATTGTCAGCACGACGACGCCAGCGAAGCTGGCGATCCCCGGCCCCGGCTCGATCGTCGTCAAGGTTCCGAACTGCACCAGTGCCACAACGATCGAGACCATGAAAACGTCGATGTTCGACCAGCGGCCGATAAAGTCGACAAAGCGGTAGAGCGCGGTGCGCTGCCGCAGCAGCCGCGCCGAGCGCAGCCGGGTCGCGACCAGGAACCAGGTAAGGCCGGCGAGCTTCAGCCCCGGCACGATGATCGAGGCAACCAGCACGAGCAGCGCCAAGGGCCACAATCCCGCCGCGACCAGATCGCGCACCCCGCCGAGGATCGTATAGGACGCGGTGCGGCCAAAGCGGGTGATGGTCAGCACCGGAAATAGATTGGCCGGCAGGTATAAGATGTAGCCGGCGAGGGTCAGCGCGGTGGTGGCGGCAAGGCTGCCCGGCCGGCGCGGTGCCAGGCGCGCGCCGCAGCGCGGGCAGCGCCCGGGCTCGCCCCGGTCGGCCGGCCCGGCGGCGGAGACGAGGTCGCATTCGAGGCAGAGAACCCAGGGGGCCCCCGGCGAGGGCGCGTATTTTGCCGGATCGTCAATCGCATTCCACACCCGCTCGCGGCCGAGCGACTGCTCGATCAGCACCTGCACCAGCACCAATGCCGCCAGCGCGTAGCCGCCCACGCCGATCGCGACGTGCGCCACCTGGCCGAGCCTGGTGTAGGCGACGACCGCGCCCAGCAGATAGACATCGAGCATGCTCCATGGGCGCAGCCGGCGGACCAGGCGCCACATCGCCGCCAGCCCCAATCGCGGGCGCCGCCGCTGCGGGCGGCCGGTGCGGCCAGCGCCCAGGGTGAGCTGGCGCAGGGCCAGGACCGCGACGGCGAGGCTCAGCGCCGGAACGACGATCGCGGTCATCGCCACCAGCACGCCGACCGTCGAAACACCGCCGCCGTAGCCGACCAGCGCCACCACCCCGCTCGAGATCGTTCCGCTGCTGCGTTCGCCGGCGAGGCCGACTTCGAACAATGGCATCAGGTTGGCCAGCAGAAAGAGGATTGCCGCGGTCGCGGCGAAAGCGAGCGGGACGACCAGGCCGGCCGCTTGCAGGCGCCACAGCCGCGCGCCGCAGCGCCGGCACAACAACCAGCCTTGGCGTCGGGTTACGGCGCGGGCGCGATGGATCTGGCCACAATCGCGGCACGCGAGAAGAGCTTCGGTCATGACTTCGCAAATGGGTTGCGCGCTCAGCAACAAACACCCGGCAACCGGGATTGCGTTCCCGCGCCCTTCGTCCTATATCAGCGGGGTCGGTTTACCGACTATGGCGATACACGGCTTGCGGAATAGGCGTTGCGGACCCGGGGGCAGTACCCGGCGCCTCCACCATCCCCACACGGCGCCTGAGAGGGCGCTCCCGAGGGGGCGAAACAGGCTCGACGCGCGTGGTAAAGGCAAGAACCGTCGCCCGGCATGATACCACCGTTATCGGGTCATAACCTAGCTGCGAACGATAACTTCGCAACAGAGGCGCTCGCGGCCTAACCCCTAGCGGGGTAAAAGCCTAGAGCAATTCGCGGTTCGAGGGGCACCGGGCAACAGAAGCCCCTCACTCGTCTCTTGCTAGCCTCCGCAGTGCCAATTCCAGCGCCATTCCAATCCAGCGAGCGAGCCGCCCAAGATGGCCCAGGATCTCTTCGCCTATGACAAGATGGTCGAGACCGCGCTGCGCGATGTGGCGCGCCAGGCGCTGGCGATCGCTGCCCGCGACGGTCTGCCCGGCGACCATCATTTCTATGTCGGGTTTTGCACCTCGGCCCCCGGCGTCGTGCTGCCGCCGCAGCTCTTGGCGAAATACCCCGAAGAGATGACGATCGTGCTGGAGCACCAGTTCTGGGGTCTCGAGGTTGGCGCCGAGGCGTTCTCCGTCACCCTGAGCTTCAGCAGCCGCTCGGAGCGGCTGACCATCCCGTTCGCCGCGATCACCAGCTTTGCCGATCCGTCGGTCAATTTCGGGCTGCGGTTCGGGGCGCCAGCAGCGGGAGCGGAAGCGGAAGCGAGCGAGCCCGCGGCGGTGCTGCCCGCCGGCGAGCCCGCAGAATCGGCGCGGCCGGAGGCGGAAATCGTGACCCTCGACCGGTTTCGCAAACGCTAGGCCCTGGCAAACGCTAGGCCCTGGCAAACGCTAGGCATAGCTTGACGCAGGCGCGCAAACGGCGATCCTGCGGCCGAACCGATGGCGGAGCGAGGGGATGAGCGACACGACCTACCACGAGCTGTTTCCGCTCGGCGCCGACGAGGCACCCTACCGCAAGCTGACCGGCGACCATGTCGCGACCGGCGATTTCGAGGGCCGGCGCATCGTCAAGGTCGAGCCCGAGGCGTTGACCCTGCTCGCCGCCCAGGCGTTTGCCGACAGCGCGCATCTGCTGCGCCCCGGACACCTCGCCTCGTTGCGGGCGATCCTCGACGATCCCGAGGCGTCGCCGAACGACAGATTCGTCGCCTTCGACCTTCTGAAAAACGCCAACATCGCCGCCGGCCGGGTGTTGCCGATGTGCCAGGACACCGGCACCGCGATCGTCATGGGCAAGAAGGGCCAGCAGGTGTGGACCGAAGGCGACGACGCCGCGGCGATCTCGGCCGGCATCCGCCGCACCTATACCGAGACCAATCTGCGGTACAGCCAGGTGGCGCCGTTGTCGATGTACGTGGAGGTCAACACCGGCGACAACCTGCCGGCGCAGATCGACCTCTACGCCGAGCCCGGCGAGGCCTACAAATTCCTGTTCATCGCCAAGGGCGGCGGTTCGGCCAACAAGAGCTTTCTCTATCAGCAGACGAAGGCGGTGCTGAACCCGAAATCCCTGCGCAAATTTCTCGATGAAAAGATCCGCACCCTCGGCACCGCCGCCTGCCCGCCCTATCACCTGGCGATCGTCATCGGCGGCACCTCGGCCGAGATGAACCTGAAGACGGTCAAGCTCGCCAGCTGCCGCTATCTCGATTCGCTGCCGGC
>DASYNW010000092.1:0-31086 GCA_036008325.1 Allostellaceae bacterium | reverse complement strand
AAGGCTATGCCCGATCGACCGGGCGGGTTGGGGTGGTCCTGGTGACGAGCGGCCCGGGGGCGACCAACGCGGTCACCGGGCTGACCGACGCGCTGATGGATTCGGTGCCGATCGTCTGCCTGACCGGTCAGGTGCCGACCCATCTGATCGGCAATGACGCATTTCAGGAGGCCGACACGACCGGCATCACCCGGCCCTGCACCAAGCACAATTACCTGGTCAAGGACGTGGGCGAGCTGGCGCGCACCCTGCACGAGGCGTTCTACGTCGCCAGGAGCGGCCGGCCGGGGCCGGTGGTGGTCGATCTGCCGAAGGACATCCTGTTCGCGCTCGGCTCCTACAGCCTGCCCCAGGACGGGCGGCACAAGAGCTACCGCCCGCAGCTGGCGCCCGACCCGGCGCGCATCGCCGAGGCGGCCCGGATGATCGCCGCAGCCAAGCGGCCGCTGTTCTACGGCGGCGGCGGGCTGATCAATTCCGGCCCCGAGGCCTGCGCCGGCTTTACCGAGCTGGTGCGCGCCATCGACGCGCCCTGCACCCTGACCTTGATGGGGCTCGGCGCATTCCCGGCGAGCGACCCGCATTTTCTCGGCATGGTCGGCATGCACGGCACCTACGAGGCCAATCTGGCGATGCATGGCTGCGATTTGATGATCGCCGTCGGGTCGCGCTTCGACGACCGGGTGACCGGGCGCTTGAACGCCTTTTCGCCCGGCTCGAAAAAGATCCACATCGACATCGATCCGTCTTCGATCAACAAGAACGTGCGGGTCGACCTGCCGATCCTCGGCGACGCCGGCCAGGCGATGACCGCGCTGCTCGCCGCCGCGAAGGGATCGGCCGGCAGGCACGGGGCCGCGCGCCAGGAATGGTGGCGCACGATCGAGGGCTGGCGCGCCCGCGACTGCCTCCGCTACGACAAGGGCCGCCGCGATCTGATCAAGCCGCAATATGCACTCGAACGGCTCTACGCGCAGACCGGCGGGCGCGACCTCTACATCACCACCGAGGTCGGCCAGCACCAGATGTGGGCGGCGCAATTCCTGAAATTCGACGAGCCATATCACTGGATGACTTCGGGCGGGCTCGGCACCATGGGCTACGGCCTGCCGGCGGCGGTCGGCGTGCAGATCGCGCACCCCGAGGCGCTGGTCATCGACGTCGCCGGCGAGGCTTCGATCCTGATGAACATCCAGGAAATGTCGACCGTCGCCCAGTACCGCCTGCCGGTCAAAGTATTCATCTTGAACAACCAGTATATGGGCATGGTGCGCCAGTGGCAGGAATTGCTCCATGGCGGCCGCTATTCCGAGAGCTATACCGCGGCCCTTCCCGATTTCGTCAAATTGGCCGACGCCTTTGGCGCCTCGGGGCGGCGGGTGGAAAACCCGGCCGAGCTCGACGACGCGATCGCCTGGATGCTGGAGACGCCGGGTGCCGCGATCCTCGACGTCGCCGTCGACCGGGCCGAAAACTGCTTTCCGATGATCCCGTCCGGCGCCGCGCACAACGAGATGCTGCTCGGCCCAGAGGACGAGGCCCAAAAGCCGGTCTCCGAAGAAGGCATGGTGCTGGTATGAGCACGGATCGTCGATGGAACGCCGATCGTCATTCCGGAACGGTCCGCAGGGCCGGGTCCGGAACCTATGAACACCGACCGTGAGAAAATGCGCACTGTCGGTCGTGCAATATCGGTCAGGGCCGTGTTCATGGGTTCCGGGCTCACCGCTGCGCGGCGCCCCGGAATGACGGACTCGTAATACGATGGCCGACATCGAGCGCCATACGATCGCCGTGCTGGTCGACAACGAGCCGGGCATCCTCGCCCGCGTCGTCGGGTTGTTTTCCGGGCGCGGCTACAACATCGAGAGCCTGACCGTCGCCGAGGTCGACCGCCGCAACCGCCTGTCGCGGATCACCATCGTGACCTCCGGCACGCGTATGATCATCGAGCAGATCAAGGCGCAGCTCTCGCGGCTCGTGCCCGTCCACCAGGTTCACGACCTGACCGACGAGGGGCCGTTCGTCGAGCGCGAGATGATGCTGGTCAAGGTCGCCGGCAGAGGCGAAGCGCGCATCGAATCGTTGCGCCTGGCCGATATTTTCCGCGCCCGCGTCGTCGATTCGACGACCGACAGCTTTGTCTTCGAGATGACCGGCTCGGCCGAGAAGCTCAACGCCTTCGTCGCGCTGATGGAGCCGCTCGGGCTGGTCGAGATCTCGCGCACCGGCGCCGTCGCGATCGCCCGCGGGGCGGGCGGTTTTGAATTTTCACCAGTGAGACAGTGAGGCGTTGAGGAGGAGAAAGGTCTTTCGCAGACCGGGCGCATCGGTCATGCAACCGGGTGCGAAGCGCCGCAAAATAAAATGCTGCCGCGCCTTCGAGACCTGTGGAGGATTTCTTCTCTCACCACCTCACCGCCACTGTGGTGAATAGTGAAAAGAGGGAGAATGGCCATGCGAGTTTATTACGACCGCGATGCGGATGTGAACCTGGTCAAATCGAAGAAGGTCGCGGTCATCGGCTATGGCAGCCAGGGCCATGCGCACGCCAACAATCTGCGCGACAGCGGGGTCAAGGATGTGGTCGTGGCCTTGCGCCCGGGCTCGGCCTCGGCGCCGAAGGCTGAAACCGCGGGGCTCAAGGTCGTGACCCCCTCGGAAGCGGCGAAATGGGCCGACATCGTCATGGTGCTGGCCCCCGACGAATTGCAGGCTCAGCTCTATGCGGGCGATTTGCGCGGCAACATGCGTGAGGGCACAGCACTTGCCGTCGCGCACGGGCTCAGCATCCATTTCCGGTTGATCGAGCCGCGCCCCGACATGGACGTGTTCATGATCGCGCCCAAGGGGCCGGGCCACACCGTGCGCTCGGAATATCTGCGCGGCGGGGGGGTCCCGTGCCTGGTCGCAGTCGAGCAGAACCCGTCCGGCAACGCGCTCGAATTGGCGCTCAGCTACGCCTCGGCGATTGGTGGCGGCCGCGCCGGGGTGATCGAGACGACCTTTCGCGAGGAATGCGAGACCGATCTCTTCGGCGAGCAGTCGGTGCTGTGCGGCGGGCTGACTTCCTTGATCCTGGCCGGGTTCGAGACCCTGGTCGAGGCCGGCTATGCGCCCGAGATGGCCTATTTCGAATGCTGCCACGAGGTCAAGCTGATCGTCGATCTGATCTATGAGGGCGGCATCGCCAACATGCGCTATTCGGTGTCGAACACCGCTGAATACGGCGACTATTCGCGCGGTCCCAGGGTCATCGACGAGCATGTGCGCGCCGAGATGAAAAAGATCCTCGGCGACATCCAATCCGGCCGCTTCGCGCGCGAATGGGTGCTCGAAAACACCGCCGGCCAGCCGAGCTTCAAGGCGTTGCGCCGGCGTGCCGCCGAGCACGAGATCGAGAAGGTCGGCGAAAGACTGCGCGCAATGATGCCGTGGATCAGCGAAAACCGCCTCGTCGACAAGACCCGCAACTAAGGCTCGCCAGTTGCCGGTGCGGCGGCGGCTGGCTCGCAGGAGCGGTGACCGCGCTTACCAAAAATAAACCAATTCAAGATTGCATGCCGGGTGGAAGGCGGTCCGGCAATGCGCTTTGCGGTAAGGTCACTGGGTTCGCTGCGAATGCTGCTGATCGTCATGATCGCAGCACCGGTCGTGCCGACGATCGCGTCTTCGATCCTGGTTCTGGCGCGCCTCGCGCATGGCCGGAACGCGGCCGCCAGCATCGCCGAGATTGCCCTTGCCGGCATGGGCTTGCGGATCGCTGGCGGCGGCGTAGCATTATGGGCGGCGGGCCGGCTGATCCGCGCGACGCGGCTGCTCTCGCGAGCGGCCGGAGCGCTCGACGCCGGCGCCTCGCCGTCGCAAACCCGCTCCGGCATCGGCGAGATCGACGATGTGCTCGAGGCGATCGGCGCGGCGGCCCAATCCTTGCGGCGGCGTTCGGAAGCGTATCAGAGCGCGGAAGCGGCGCGGCGCGACAGCGAAGCGCGCCTGTCGGATTTTGCCGAGACCGGATCGGACTGGTATTGGCAAACCGACCGGCAGCATCGCTTCACCTATCTGTCCGATCGCATCCGCGCGTTCGGCCAGGATCCGACGAGCCGCCTCGGCCGCGCCCGCTGGGAGCTCGTCGCTGAAGCCGGCAGCGAGCCCGAGAAATGGCGCGATCACCGGGCCGCGTTGGAGCGGCACGAGCCGTTTCGCGAATTCGTCTATACGAGAAAGGTCGGCAACGATCCCGAGCAGACGGTTTCGGTCAGCGGCAAGCCGATTTTCGACGCGGCGGGAGAATTCTGCGGCTATCGCGGCACCGCGCGCGACATCAGCGCAAAGGTGCGGGCCCAGCGCGAGCTACGCGCGGCCACCGCCGAAGCGGAGGCGGCGAGCTTGGCCAAATCGCGGTTTCTCGCCAATATGAGCCATGAGCTGCGCACCCCGCTGAACGCGATCCTGGGCTTTTCCGAAATGCTGGAGCGGGGCACCGCCGGAGCGCTGCAAGAGCGACAGCAGGAATATGTCGGCTACATCCGCCAGAGCGGATCGCATCTGCTCGACATCATCAACGAGATCCTCGACCTGGCAAAAATCGACGCCGGCAAGCTCGACCTCGAAGAGGACGCGCCGATCGAGGTGCGCGCCTTGGCCGATGCCTGCGTCGCCCTGGTCGCCGAGCGCGCCGCCGCCGGCGTGCTGAAGCTCACGCTCCAGGTCGAGAACGCAATGCCGCGGCTGGTCGCCGACTCGACCAGGCTCAAGCAGATCCTGCTGAACCTGCTCGACAACGCGATCAAGTTCACCGATCCCGGCGGCGCCGTCGTCCTCGCCATCCGCCGCGGCGCCGATGGCGGCGTCGAATTCGAGGTGCGCGACACCGGATTGGGCATGACGGCGGCAGAGATCGAGATCGCGCTCGAGCCGTTTGGCCAGGTCGACACCGGCCTCGCCCGCAACCGCGAGGGCACCGGCCTCGGGCTGCCGCTCGCCCGGCGGCTGACCGAATTGCACGGCGGCGCCCTCGAGATCGCAAGCAAGCCAGGTCGCGGCACGCGGATGGTCGTCAAGCTGCCGCCCGGGCGGGTGCTGGCCGGATCGGCGGCACCGCTCGCCGCCGCCGGGGCGCGCCGGGGCGTGCCGATCCCGGTCGGCGCCGCCGACTAGTCGCCGCCGACCCGACCTGCCGGCAGTTTGCCGATGGCGATGCGCGTCCTCCATGTCAGCGCCGAACTTTATCCCTGGGTCAAGTCGGGCGGGCTCGGCGATGTCGCCGCGGCGCTGCCCCCGGCGTTGAACGCGCTCGGCGTCGAAATCCGCTTGCTGCTGCCGGGATTTTCCGGGTTTCTCGACGCCTTCCCCGAGATCGCCGATGTCGCCCGGCTGGCGACGCCGTTCGCGCCGGAGCGGGTGCGGGTGGGTCTGGCCCGCCTGCCCGGCAGCGGGCAATTCGCCTATCTCGTCGACCACCCGCCATTTTACGACCGGCCCGGCAACCCCTATGCGGGTCCGGACGGCAGGGATTGGCCCGACAATCACCGCCGCTTCGGGCTGTTCGGCTGGATCGCGGCGGCGCTCGCCCGCGGCGCCGATCGCCGCTGGCGACCGGACATCCTGCATTGCCACGATTGGCACGCCGGTCTGGCGCCGGCTTATCTCGCCGTAGCCTCGCCGGCCGATCGCCCGGCGCCCTGCCTGTTCACGATCCACAACATTGCCTATCGCGGGCTGTTTGCGCCCGATACTTTCCCGGAGCTCGGGTTGCCGGCCGGATTTTTTGCGGTGGACGGTGTCGAGTTTTACGGACAGGTTTCATTCATCAAGTCCGGCCTATTTTACGCCGACCGCCTGACCACGGTCAGCCCGACCTATGCACGCGAGATTCAGACCCCGGATTTCGCCTGGGGCCTCGACGGCTTGCTGCGCAGCCGCGCCGGCGTCTTGACCGGGATCTTGAACGGGGTCGATCGGCAAGTGTGGGACCCGCGGCACGATCCGAACCTGCCGCAGGCTTACGGCGCGGGCGATCCGGCGGCCGGCAAGCCCGCAGCCAAAGCGGCGCTGCAGCGCCGCCTGGGGCTGGACCAGCGCGAAGGCGCGCCCTTGTTCGGAGCGGTGAGCCGGCTGACCCCGCAAAAGGGCCTCGATCTGCTACTCGCCGTCGCGCCGCAGCTGGTGGCAATGGGCGGGCAGCTCGCCCTGCTCGGCTCCGGCGACGCCGATCTCGAACGCGGCTTTGCGACGATCACGCAAGCGCATCAGGGCGCAGTCGCGGTCGAGCTCGGGTATGACGAGGCGCTGTCGCATCTGATCATCGGCGGCGCCGATATCGTGGTCATGCCGTCGCGCTTCGAGCCGTGCGGCCTCACCCAGCTCTATGCGCTGTGCTATGGCAGCCTGCCTCTGGTCCACCGGGTCGGCGGGCTCGCCGATACGGTCGTCGGCGCCGACGCAGCGAGCCTGGCGGACGGGACCGCGACCGGGTTCACCTTTGACGACGAGAGCCCGCAGGCGCTGTTGGCGGCGATCGAACAAGCGATCGGCTTGTTTGGCGCGCCCTTCTCATGGCGGCGGCTGATGCGCCGGGCGATGACCCGAGACTTCAGCTGGGAGGCCTCCGCCCGCCAGTATCTGGCGCTCTATCGGGGATTGCGGCCGGACCTGCCATCCTAGAGAGAAGCACTGGGGATTACGCGGTCTAAGGGCTGCGGCCGAGGCGGTCGAGCGCCATCCGGGCCATCGGGTCGCCCGGTGGCAACGCGCGGATCTGGCGCTCCAGAAGCGTGCGCAGCGCCGGCGCGTCGGAAAACCGGCGATCGGTCCAAAAGCGCTTTGTCGGATCGAAAAAGCCCACGGTATCGAGAAAAGCGACCGCGAAGTAATAGCTCTCGGGCAATGATTCGCCAGCCGCGCGCGCCGCCACCGAACCATCCGCAGCGATCGCCGTCTCCAGGCACCACGACAGCAGGCGAGCGATCTCGCCTTGCGCGCGCTCCCGCTGAGCCGGGCGCATCTGCGGCCAGCCCAGCTGGAACAGCACCGCGACGTCGTAATTGTTGTGGTTGGTCAGACCGTTATCGTCGAGCCAGCCATTCGGATAGCGGTCCTCGCGGATCTCGATCAGGGTGTCGATCAGCTGCGGCCAATGGCCGATCCGGGCTTCGAGATAGCGCGCCATATGAAAGGTCATGCTGAGGTCGGCGGTGCGCCACCGCTCGCCGGCGATTTCGTAATCCGCCCCGAAAAAGCCGGTCGCCGGATCCTGCCAGCGCGCGAGAAAATCCCGGATCACGGTTTCGAGCCGCGGGTCCCAGCGATAGCCGGGCGGGCGGCGGCGCAGGATCAGCCGGACCAGGTCAGCGGTGGCGAAGTTCAGCTCCTTGCGGCGGTCGACCCCGTCCTCGGCCAAACGCGAGACGACCAGGCTGTCGAGATAGCGGCCAAGACTGAGGGGATGGTTGACGCGGTCGAGAAACCGCGGCGGCCGCTCGCTGGCAAAGTCCGCGGCGAGCATCGGATCGACTGAGGCGTCGAGCTTGAGAAACCAGACATGGGTCCCGGCGCCGTAGCTGCCGTCCTCGTCGGGGAGAAGGCCGCTCGGCGGGTCGGGCAAAGCGACCGCTGCGCGCAGTTGGGCGAGCGCGGCGTCGGCTGCCGCGAGGTCGCCGGTATATTGCAGGCGCCAGCGGACCTCGCCGAGCGCCTGGCGCAACAACGAGGTATCGCGGCCGACCGCCTCGGCGCTGTCGAGCAGCGCCTCGAGCCGGCGGAGCTCGGGGTCGACCTGAAGGCCGAACTCGGCCATCGCCGGAAAATAATGGCCGAGGGCGGCTTGCGGGCGCCAACCTGGAGGTGGCCGCAGAACCTTACCCGGACTGGCCGGTTTCATCCGGGCGATGCCTGTGCGCGCGGTCAGTCGGCCGCTTCGGCATCGGCTTTCACGGCGAGCCGCTCCGGCTTGGTCAGCGAACCGAAGGCGGTCACGCAACACAACCCGGCTGCAGCGATGACGATGGCCAGGGTCAGCGGGCTGCCGCTTCGTCCGAGGGTCAAAGCCGCGGTGGCGAGGGCGGCGCCGCCCATCTGGATGAAGCTGCCGAGACCCGAAGCGGCGCCGGCGATTCGCGGGTCGACCCCGAGACTGCCGGCGGCGGCGCTGGGGGTGATCAACCCGCTGCCGCAGCACACGAAAATCATCGGCGCGATCACGATATAGGGGCCGGTGAAGTGCAGCAGCGCCAGCAGCACCATGACAAAGCCGGCCGGGATCAGCACGATCGTGCCGATCGTGATCAGCCCGTCGACCCCGAGCCGACCGGTCAGGCGATTGGACAGAAAGCTGCCGACCATGAAACCCACCGGCGGCAGTGCTGCGTAAAAGCCGTACTGTTCGGGGCTGATGCCGAAACTGCCGATCAGCACCGCCGGGGCGCCGGCGGCGAAGATGTTAAACCCGGCATGGGCGCCGGCGGCGGCTAGCGTATAGCCGAGAAAGAGGCGGGCGCCGATCAGACGGCGATAGCTGGCCAGCACGCCTTGGCCGCTCGCTCCGTCGGGCGAAATTGCGCCGCGGTCGGGGACATAGCGCAGCATCAGCGCCATGGTGCAGCAGGCGAGTGCGGCGACCGCCAAAAAATTCGCCCGCCAGCCGACCCATTGCTGCAGGTAGCCGCCGAGCACCGGCGCGCAAGCCTGCACCACGGTTGCGGCGAAGGCCCGCCCGGCGATCACTCGGGCAGCTTCCTCGAGACCCCAGATCTCGCGGATCAGGGCGCGGCCGACGACCATCCCGGCGCAGGCGCCGATCCCCTGAAGGACACGCGCGGCGATCAGCATTTCGATGCTCGTGCTGGCGGCGCAGACGAGGCTGCTGACCGCGCTCAACGCCAGCCCCCAGAGCACCGTCCGGCGCCGGCCGAGGCGATCGGAAAGCGGCCCCAGCACCAGCATGCTGACCGCGAACGCCAGCAGATAGCCGACAAAGGTCATCTGCACCCGGGCGATCGAGGTATCGAAGGCGCGCGCGATCGCCGGCACCGAGGGAACATAGATGGTCGAGGCGACGATCCCCAGCGACGACGCGCCGGTCAGGCTCAACAACACGATCCGGCGGCGCAGCGGGCTGAAGCCGTCCGCCGCCATCATCGAGGCATCCGCCAAGGGCTTATGCACGGCCGAGACTCGCCGGCGGATTTGGCCGAGAATTCCCCAGCTTGGGGTTCGCCAGCCTGCCGCTCGAAACCCGCTCGGCGGCCTCGATGCCGCGGTTCCGGCAGCCCCGGCGGGATAGCCCGGTCAGCCGCACGGGCCGGCGCGCCAGCCAGTGGTCGAGCGGCGCCACCGGCAGCGCCAGCTCGTCGCCGTCGCAATCGGGCAGCAGCAAAACGGTCAGCCGTCGGGTCCCGGCGGGCCAGGCGATCTCCAGGCGTCGGATCGGCGCCCCGGCGGCGCGCTGACCGGCGCGATCCTCGTGGCGCGCCAACTCGGATACCGGGGCGCCAGCGCCCGAGGGCGGCCCGTGCAGCTGATCGGCCGGACCGCGCGCAAACGAGCGCGGTGGCGGCGGCAGGACCAGATCAAAGCGCGCGCCCGCCGGCTCCAGGATGCGGGCGACGAGCCGGTCGCCGCCCAATCGAAATCGGGCAAAGGTTCCGGCCAGGCTCACCACCTCGGCGCTGGTGTGGATCGCCCAGGCGATGTCGCCACAGCTGCGGGGATCGACCTCGTCCTGGATGACCGCCTGCCGCCCGATCAGCGCCGCCCCGCGGCGCACCGTGCCGGCAGGCTTGCCGTAGGCCGCCGACAGATCGAACACCACCCATTTGCTGTCGCCCTCGACGCAGCTGCCGATGATCGTCGCCGGCGCGTCCGGCACCTGGTCCCGCCCGTCGATGGTCAAGGTGTTGTGGCCGGCGGCCTGGTTGCGGTAGTAGCGCCAGCGCGGCCCTGATCGGCGGACGTCGCCGTGGTCGAAGTAGCCGGGCAGGTCATACTCATCCGGGCCGAGATCGACGACCCAGCGGTGTCGCGCGCCATCGAGGACGAAGCTGCCGGCATCGGCCTGGGCATGCAGGGTCACATCTTCCGGGGGCGTGACGCCCCCGCGCGGCCGCCGCGACGAATTCCCGCCCTTGATCGCCAGATAGACCGGACGCGCCGGCGGCACGCCGGACCAGGTATTGCGGAAGCAGGCGAGATCGGCGCTGTGGAACACCTTGCCGGTCGGCAGGCCGAGCGCCAACGGGCTTTCCTGCTGCGGTCCGGGCCAGATCGCGGCAAAGGGCAGCTGCCAGCCCTCGGGGCGGCCGAGCAGCCAGCCGTCGATCCCCCGCCGGAAGCGGTGCGCTAGCCAGACCAGCGGCGCCACGTCGAAATTGTGCTCCGAATCGGCAAAATTGAAGGCCGCCCCAAACGGCCCTACCGCGTGCAGGGCGAAGTCGCCAGTCTGGGCGAAGCCTGGGCGTTCGGCAAGGCCGAAGCTGTCGCCGAGCGCGCCCTCCAGTGCGGCAACCATCAGACCGGCGTAGCGCATCGCCAAGGACCAGTAGCTCAGCCCCTCGCGCCAAGCTCCATCCGGGGCCAAGGCGGCGAACACGTTCCAGGCCGAAGCGAGGCCGCTCTGCACGAGGCTCGCCGATAATGCCCGGTGCCGGCGCATGACCGCGAGTGCCGCGATGGCGATCCCGGCGTTCGAGACGAGGGCGCAATTGTCGCGGCGCTTCGGCCACATCAGGGCGGGATCGGCGTAAGCCGCCCGTGCCGGCTCGAGCACGTGGCACAGGATCGCGTCTTCGATCGCCTGCCGCTCCGGCGGCGCCAGCTTGTCGTAAAGCCAGTCGTAGGCGAGGGAGACGGCGACGGCGATCTCGGCGCAATCGAGAAAGGAGCGGACCACCCGACGCTCCTTCCAGGTGGCCGCGGCGGCAAATCCGGCAAGCGCGGCGCGGCTCGCCGCCAATGCGAGGTCGGCGCCGGCGCCTTCGGCGGTAAGGGCGATGAACGCGGTGTCGACCAGGCGCCGGGCCCGACGTTTCAGCGCCGCGCGCGGGTCCGATGGCTCCTGCCGCTGCGGCGCCGCGATCTCCGACGCCGCGATCTCCGACGCCGCGATCTCCGACAGGGTCCTGGCGGCGCGCGCCTGCAGGTCGGGGTCGGCGGCGCTGAGACGGCGAATACCGGGCACGGCGCTGTGCCCAAACAACAGATAGGGGTGGCGTGCGGCGAATTGCCCGACCGCGACCGCCGCGCCGGCGAGGTCCGGTCCGTCCTGGGTCTCAAGCCGGCGCGATCGCGCGTTGTCGAAAGGCAATCGAATCCCCCGCGGGGCAGTATGACCGTTGCCGAGGCTAGGGGGACAGTTTCTATCCGAGGTTAATTAATTTTTGCTTTCTTGCGCCCCAGGCGCTCGGCAGAACGAGGCTTCGTACAATCAGCCAGTCAAAATCGCGTCGGAGCCCTCGATGCGGGCGGCCAATGCCGCGGCCAAAAAACGGTCGATGTCGCCGTCGAGCACAGCACCGGTGTTGGCCGTCTCGACCCCGGTGCGCAAATCCTTAACCATCTGATAGGGCTGCAGCACGTAGGAGCGGATCTGGTGACCCCAGCCGATATCGGTCTTGGTCGCGTTCTTGGCGTCGGTCGCCGCCTCGCGCCGTTCCAATTCGGCCTCGTAGAGCCGGGCGCGCAGCATCGCGAAAGCGTGGGCGCGGTTCTGGTGCTGCGAGCGCTCGCTCTGACATTGCACGACGATGCCGCTCGGGGCGTGGGTGATACGCACCGCGCTGTCGGTCTTGTTGACGTGCTGGCCGCCGGCGCCCGAGGAACGATAGGTGTCGATGCGCAGATCCTTGTCGTTGATCTCGACCTCGATCTTGTCATCGACCACCGGGTAGACCCAGACCGAGGCGAAGCTGGTGTGGCGGCGGTCGTTCGAATCGAACGGCGAGATGCGCACCAGCCGGTGCACGCCGCTCTCGGTCTTGAGCCAGCCATAGGCGTCAGGGCCGGCGACCCGGATCGTCGCCGATTTGATCCCGGCCTCCTCGCCGCCGCTCTCTTCGAGCCACTCGACCTTGTGGCCGTGGGCTTCGGCCCAGCGCGCATACATGCGCAACAGCATCTCGGCCCAATCCTGCGCCTCGGTGCCGCCGGCCCCGGCATGAACCTCGAGATAGCAGTCGTTGCCGTCGGCCTCGCCCGATAAGAGGCTCTCGAGCTCGCGCCGGGCGGCTTCGGCGCGCAGTTTTTCTAGGCTCGCCTCGGCCTCGGCGACGATCTGCGGCTCGCCCTCGGCCTCGCCCAGCTCGATCAGCTCGATCGCCTCGTCGACCTCGCGCGCGATGCGCCGATAGCTGCCGATCGCCTGGTCGAGCCGGGTGCGCTCGCGCAACAGTTTTTGCGCCGCGGCGGGGTCGTTCCACAGCAGCGGGTTCTCGGCCTCTGCATTCAGCTCGGCGAGGCGCCGGGTTGCGCTATCCCAGTCAAAGATGCCTCCTCAGCAGCGCCAGCGACCGTCTGATGTCGCCGGCCGCCGCCTCGATTTCGGCTCGCATGCTCCGCTCCGTTCGTCGATCCCGATGCTGCTGATGCAGCAGTGCCGCTAATATAGCCCGCCGGTGCCGCTGGCGGGAGCGCCATGCGCCGGCAGCATCGGATTGCCTGCGGCCGCGCCAAGCCCGGCCGCACCAGCCCCGTCCGCACCAAGCCCGGCGTCGCCGGTGGCGGGATTGCCGCCCCCCGCGTCGCCGCTCGCGGTGTCGCCGGCACCGTCATCGCTGCCCCCGGCCTGGTTGCCAACGTTCTGGCTGCCATCAGTCTGGCTGGTCGAGACCGCCGGGGCCCCGTTTTCGTCCGGAGCGCTCGGATGCGCCACAACGCGGCCTTGGCCGGGGGCGGTGCCGGGCTTGTAGGCCTCGTAGATCGCCGGCCCGTCGCCGGAGACCGGCAGGCCGGTAGCGGCGCTGACCCGGTAAAGCTCCAAGCCCGGCGGGATGCGGAAATCGACGACCGGCGCATCCTTCAATGCGGCGATCATGAAATCGCGGAAGATCGGCGCCGCGACGTGGCCGCCAGTCTCGTCCTTGCCGAGGCTGCGCGGCTCGTCGTAGCCGACATAGACGCCTGCGGCCAAATCCGGGGTGAAGCCTTCGAACCAGGCGTCGCGGTAATCGTTGGTGGTCCCGGTCTTGCCGGCGATCGGGCGGCCGACTGCCTTCACCGCATCGCCGGTGCCGCGCTGCACCACCCCCTCCATCATCGTCACCAGCTGATAGGCCGATCCGGGGTCGGCCACCTGCTCGCTTGTATCCGGGATCACCGGCACCGGCTGGTGCCGCCATTCGACATTGCTGCAGCCGTCGCAAGGCCGATCGTCGGCGCGGTAGATGGTCTTGCCGTTGCGGTCCTGGACCCGGTCGATCACGGTGGGCGTGATCCGCTTGCCACCGTTGACCAGCATCGCATAGGCGGCGGTCAATCGCAGCGGGGTAGTCTCGCCGGCGCCGAGGGTGATCGCATATTCGCGCGGCACGTGATCCATGATGCCGAAGCGTTTGATCGTGGCGGCGATCGGGTCCATCCCCACCATCGTGGCGAGGCGAACGGTCAGAGTGTCGATCGACTGCTCGAGCCCGATGCGCAGCGGGGTCGGCCCGCGGAAGCTGTTGGCTTCGTAATTGGTCGGCGTCCACATCGGCAGCCCGGGGCCTTGCGGCAGCGAGATCGGCGCGTCGCTGACCCGCGTCGACGGGGTAAACCCGTGATCGAGGGCGGTCAAAAAGACGAACGGCTTGATCGCCGAGCCGGTCTGGCGATAGGCCTGCGTCGCCCGGTCGAACTGGCTGATCGCAAAGCTGAACCCGCCGCTCAGCGCCAGGACGCGCCCGGTATGCGGATCCATGACGACGAGGGCGCCCGATACTTCCGGCACCTGGCACAGGGTGAACCCGGCCGGGGCGCGACGGCTCGCGGTGAGCGCCGTCTTGACGGCCTCGCCCGAATCGGCCGCGGCGGACGAGGCGGGCTTCCCGGCGCCGCTCTTTGCCGGGGGCGCCTCGATCGGCGTCACCATGACGACCTCGCCGGGCCTGACCACATCGCCGGCGCCGCGCGGAAATGGACCGAGGCTGCCGCTGCGATAGCGCGGCCGGGCCCAGCGCATCTGCGCGAACGGGATCTGCCCGGTGGCGCCATCGGCAAAGCCGATCGCCGCGGCGCCGGGTGCGGTATGCAGCACCACCGCCAAACGCCAGCCGACATCGGCGACGACCGCCGGGATCGGGACCGCGGCGAGGGCGGCCGTCCAATCGCCCTTGGGGTCGATATGGGCGATGGCGCCCCGCCAGCCCTCATGACCGTGATCATAGGCGATCAGCCCGTCACGCAAGGCCTTGTCGGCATCCGCCTGCAGGCGCGGGTCGAGGCTGGTGCGGACCTGCAGGCCGGACTGATAGAGCGCCTTCTCGCCATAGCGCGCCAACAGCTCGCGCCGCACCTCCTCGGCGAAATAGGGCGCCTTGACCTCGCCGGCCTGTTGCCGATGGCGCAGAACGATCGGCTCGGCTTTGGCCGCGTCGGCCGCCGCTCGGCTGATAAAGCCGTCATCGGCCATGCGGTCGAGCACCCAGTCGCGGCGCGCCGTGGCCGCTTGCGGATCGCGCGCCGGATTGTAGCGGTTCGGCGCCTTCGGGAGGCCACCGAGAAACGCCGCCTCGCCGAGGCTCAGCTGGTCGAGCGACTTGTCGAAATAGGTCAGCGCCGCCGCCGCCACCCCATAGGCGCCGGCGCCAAGGTAGATCTCGTTCAGGTAGAGCTCGAGGATGCGGTCCTTTGGCAGAGCCTGCTCGATCCGGGTGGCGAGCAGGATCTCCTTGATCTTGCGCGAGACCGACACCTCGTCGGTCAGCAGCATGTTCTTGGCGACCTGCTGGGTGATGGTCGAGGCCCCGATCGGGCGGCGGCCGCCGCGCAGCCGGCCGACATCGGTGATCGCGGCGCGCAGGATCGACAGCGGGTCGATGCCGTGGTGGCTGTAGAAGGTTTTGTCCTCGGCCGAGATGAAGGCGTCGGAGACCTGCTTGGGGATCGCCTGGATCGGCACGAACACCCGGCGCTGGGTGGAATATTCTGCCAAGAGCCGGCCGTCCCCGGCTTGCACCCGGGTCATGATCGCCGGCTGATAGTCGGCCAACTGCTGATAGTCCGGCAGATCGCGGCTGAAATACCAGATCGTGATCCCGATGAATCCGGCTCCGGCGATCGCCACGATGACCGCGCAGATGAAAAGAAACCTGATGAGCTTTACCATGCCTTTGACGCGGCCAGACGCGGGCGCTCCGATTGCCATCGATCGCCGCGACGATCCCTAGTTCCTCGCGGCGGCGGATTATATGCGCGGGCGGGGTGGCCATTCCAAGTTTGTTTCGGGAGGATGTTTCGGGGCAGGTTTCGGCGAGTCGGCCGGCCTCGCCGTGGCGGCCGACGAGGCCATTGTAGCGCCGCGTTTTCCAATATACATTGCTGTCTGCGAAAAACCGCCGTCCGCTTGCTGGGCGCCGCGCCCGGCGGGTAGCGCGATGCGGGTCCGCATGATCGGCGGCAACTCTGCCGCCGCGCCGGGCCACAGCGTCGGACGACGCGTATCGTAGGAACCCGAAGCCGTCCGCTGACGAGATTCGCCATGGCCGATATCCAATCGCTCCCAGAGGGCATCAGTTCAGGCGTGACCGGCTTCCTTGCACACGGGATCGCGCCGCCGGCCGATTTTCGCGCGGCCTCGGCAGCGCGCCTCGGAGTTACGCCCGAATGGCAAAGCGCATGCTCATCGACGCCACCCACCCGGAAGAGACCCGGGTGGTGGTTCTCAACGGCAATCGTCTCGAAGAATTCGATTTCGAATCGTCCACAAAACAGCAGGTAAAGGGCAACATCTATCTGGCCAAGGTGACGCGGGTCGAACCGTCGCTGCAGGCCGCCTTTGTCGAGTACGGGGGCAATCGGCACGGCTTTCTCGCATTCAGCGAGATCCACCCCGATTACTTCAGGATCCCGGTCGGGGACCGGTTGGCTGGCCGCGGCGGCCCGATGCGCTTCGACAGCGACGACCCGCAGACCGCGGACGAGAGCGCCGAAGACGCCGGCGAGGAGGATGTCGGCGAGGAAGCCGGGGTGCCGCTCGAAACGGCGCTGCCCGAGCCGGTTTCGGTCACTGAGGCGCCGTCCGAGAGCGAGGACGAGCCGATCGGCATCGAACCCGCTGTCGGATCGGCTTGGACCGCTGGAGATGGCCCGGCGGCCGGTTCGGCCGAATCTTCCGGGGAGCGCGCCGAGGCCGCGACCGTTGTGGAATCCCCCTGGGCGATGGTGCCGTACGTGGTGCCGAGAGCGCCCGAGTCCGGCCCCGCGACGCCGGGTTCCCCATCGGCCACGCCCTCGGACGAGGCGGAGGATGCCGCCGACCGCCGCGAGCCCGGCGCGAATTCCGATCTATGGGCCGCGGCCGGCGCCTTCGACGAGGCGATCGTCGGCCCCGCGCCCGACGCCGAATTCGCCCGCGGCGAAACCGGGCTCGCCACCGAAGAGACCGCCCCCGCCCCGGCGGCGCGCGTCCCCGGCGACGGCGATGCGGCCGAACCCGAAATCATCGACACCCTGGGCGGCGACGAATTCGAGGACGCGCAGCGCCAGCGTTCCCGCACCCCGCGCCACTACAAGATCCAGGAGGTGATCAAGCGCCGCCAGATCATGCTGGTCCAGGTCACCAAGGAGGAGCGTGGCAACAAGGGCGCGGCCCTGACCACTTATCTGTCGCTGGCCGGGCGCTATTGCGTGCTGATGCCGAACACCGCGCGCGGCGGCGGGGTGTCGCGCAAGATCACCAGCATCAGCGACCGGCGCCGCTTGAAAGACATTCTCGAGGAGCTCGACATCCCCGAAGGCATGGGGGTGATCGTGCGCACCGCCGGCGCCGAGCGCTCCAAAGCCGAGATCAAGCGCGACTACGAATACCTGCTGAGGCTGTGGAACGAGATCCGCGAGCTGACCCTGAAATCGACCGCGCCGGCGTTGATCTATGAGGAAGGCAATCTGATCAAGCGGTCGATCCGCGACCTCTATACCCGCGATCTCGACGAGGTGCTGGTCGAAGGCGAAGCCGGCTACCGCACGGCAAAAGCGTTCATGAAGATGCTGATGCCGAGCCACGCCAAGCGGGTCCAGCCGTACCGTGATCCGCAGATCGGGCTGCTGCACCGCTTTCAGGTCGAGAGCCAGATCGACGCGATCCACTCGCCGATCGTCCAGCTACGTTCGGGCGGCTACGTCGTGATCAACCAGACCGAGGCGCTGGTCGCGATCGACGTGAATTCCGGACGCTCGACCCGCGAGCGCAACATCGAAGAGACCGCGCTGCGCACCAATCTCGAAGCCGCCGAGGAAATCGCGCGTCAGCTGCGCCTGCGCGACCTTGCCGGGCTGATCGTCATCGATTTCATCGACATGGAGGAGCACCGCAACCAGGGAGCGGTTGAGCGGCGGCTCAAAGACGCGCTGAAGAACGACCGCGCCCGCATCCAGGTGGGCCGGATCAGCCCGTTCGGCCTCCTCGAAATGTCGCGCCAGCGGCTGCGCCCGTCGCTGGTCGAAACGTCGACCCAGCCCTGTCCGCATTGCGGCGGCACCGGGTTTATCCGCTCGACCGAATCGACCGCACTCTATGTGCTGCGCTCGATCGAAGAGGAGGGGATGCGGCGGCGCTCGGCCGAAGTTTGCATCTATGTGCCGACCGCGGTGGCGCTCTACATCCTCAATCATAAGCGCGACTCATTGGCGCAGCTCGAAGCGCGCTACGGCATTCACGTGCTGGTGGCGCGGGACGACGCGCTGATCCCGCCGGCCTTTCGCCTCGAAAGATTGCGCGCCTACGGGCCGGGAGAGACGGTGGCGGCAGCGCCGGCGCCGCTGACCCAGGCGACGGAGATCGAAGACGAGGAGCCCGAGGAAGAAGCCGAGACCGAGGATGCGGTGGCGCTCGGCAGCGCGCCGCTGCCGGAGCCCGAGACCGAGAGCGAGCCCGAAGGCGAAGGCGAGGACGAGCGCAACCGCAGCCGGCGCCGGCGTCGGCGGCGTCGGCGGCACGAGGACGACGCCGGTGCCCGAGGTGCTGCCCCGGCGCCGCGCGCCGCCGACACAGAGGGTGCCGAGGAACCCGGTCGGGCCGCCGCCGCCGGGCCCGAGCAGGGCGGGGATCGCAACGGCGAGGAAGATGCGGACGGCGACAAGCAGCGACGCCGGCGCGGGCGGCGTGGTGGCCGGCGGCGCGGGCGGCGCGAGGACGGCACCGAGCCCGGCATCGACAATCTGGGCCCGGCCGCGGCCACGGTCGAGATCATGGCGACGGACGACGATGGCGGCGAAGAACCCGGATTGGGCGAAACTGGAGCGGGCGAAACCAAGCCGGGCGAAACAGAACCGGGCGAAACAGAACCGGGCGAAACCGAGGCGGGCGAAACCGAGCCGGGCGAAACCGAAATCGTCGAGGCGGCGATGCCGTTGCCCGAGGAAGTCGGCGCGCTGCAGCTCGAGCTGGCGGCTGACGCCGGGATCGAGACCGCGAGCCTGCCGGCGCTCGCCGGCGAACCCGCAGCACCGGCCTTTCTGCCGCACGTGAACGATCTGTCCGCAGCCGCGCCGGCCGGGCAATACCCGGCCAGGCTCGATCCGGCCAGCCTCGATCCGGTTGACCCCGATCCCGTTCCCGATCGGGAGGCGCGCGTCGAGGAGGCTGCCCCGGTTTGGCAACTGCGCCCGGCGCGAGAGCCCGAACCCGACACTGTTGCCGCGGCCGAGCCGGAGGAAAGAATGCCGCCGCCTGCGCCCGAACCGCCGGCGCCCTCGGCGCCGCCACCCGAACCGGCCCACGCGATCGAGCCAGCCCACGAAATCGAGCCAGCCCACGAAATCGAGCCAGTCCACGAAATCGACACCGGGTCGGAGCCGCCGGCCAGCCCGCGCCGAGGCTGGTGGCAGCGGCTGATCCAGCCATAGGCGGCGGCGCCTTGGAGGCGCCATGCTCGCGGGCGGGGCCTGGTCGGGGGCGGGCCTGGGCGCGCGGATCTGGGCGGCGACAAGGTCGCCGGCAAGCCGGCGCCGCTTGCGATCCTATGCTGACGGCGCCGCTCGGGTTCGCCTGCACGGCTCGGGCGTTGTTGGCCGACGGCTCATGAAAGCACCGCCGATGGTTCTCCGCCCTTTTCCTAAAGCGGCCGCTCTCATCGTCGCCGTCGTGCTCGCCTTGGCTCGGGTCGCGAGCGCGCATCAAGGCGACGGCGGCAACAGCGTGAGCCTGCTGCGCGACACCGAAATCGAAGCCGACATCCGCACGATGATGACGCCGATCTGGCAGGTGGCCGGGCTCGACCCCGACGCCGTCCACGTCTATCTGGTCGACGACGACAGCATCAACTCGTTTGTCGCCGGCGGTCAGAATATTTTCATAAATTCCGGCCTAGTTTTGCGTGCGAAGTCGCCGAACCAGCTGATCGGCGTGCTCGCCCACGAGACCGGCCACATCGCCGGCGGGCATCTCTACAAAGGCGCGGAAGCAATGCACGACGCCAGCATCGAGGAGATCATCGCGCTCGCGGCGGGCGCTGCCGCGACCGTTGCCTCGCGCGGCAGCGACGACGGGGCGGCGCTGCTGGGCGCGGCCGGCGTCGGCGAGCGCGCCTTCCTGCAATTCTCGGTGACGCAGGAAGCGACCGCCGACCACGCCGCAATGAACTATCTCGATGCGACCCACCAATCGGCGCGCGGGCTGCTGCAGTTCCTCGAGCTGATGCAAACCGAGGAGCTGCTGACCGGGGAGCGTGAGGACCCCTATCTGACGGATCATCCGCTCACCGAGGAGCGCATCGATTATGTCCGCGACCATGTCGCCCGCTCGCCCTACTCGAACGTTCCGGACCCGCCCTCCTATATCGCCATGCTGCAACGCATCAAGGTCAAGCTCGCCGCGTTCACCGAGCCGCCATCCGCGACGCTGGCCAAATACCCGGCCCACGACCACTCGGTTCTGGCACGCTATGCCCGCGCCATCGCGCTCTATCGCATACCGGACCTCGACAAGGCGCTGCCCGAAATCGACGGGCTGATCCGCGACGATCCGACCGACCCGTATTTTCGCGAGCTGAAGGGCCAGATGCTGTTCGAGAACGGCCACGTCGCGCAGGCGGTCGGCCCGTATCAGCAAGCGCTCCGCCTCGATCCGGAGGCGCCGCTGCTGCGGATCGAGCTCGCCGAGGTTTATATCGAGAACCATGATCCGGCCCAGAACCGGCTGGCGATCGCCTACCTCAGCGACGCCCTGCGCACTGAGGACAAGGACGTCGAGGCCTGGCACCTGTTGGCGACCGCCTATGGGCGCGACAATCAGATCGGCATGGCGGCGCTGTCCCTGGCCGAGGAAGGCCTTGCCGCCGACAACAAAAAGGATGCGGTCGGGGAAGCCGGGCGGGCCGAACATCTGCTGCCCCGGAGCAGCGCCGCGTATGGCCGGGCGCAGGAGATCCGCAGCCAGGCCAAGGACCTCGACGATTAGGACGAGTTCAACGATCGGGACCGGGCGGGGTTGCCGCCGTCATTTCGTTTAAGGGAGCTGATATCGATGCTGGTTGGTGCACGACCGATGATCCTGGCGCTCGCCTGCGCGCTCGTTGCTGCCGCGCCGTTCGGCGCGAGCCGGGCGGCAGAGACGACAACAGCGCCGCCGCAGCGGCAGCAGATCGAGGCGGTCATTCACGATTATCTGCTGCAGCACCCCGACGTGCTGATCGCCGCGCTGCGCTCGGCCGAGGACAAGCTCAACCGCGACAACGACGCCAAAGCCTCGCAAACAGTGGTGCTGCACCGGCAGGAGATTTACGACAACCCGACAACCCCGGTCGCCGGCAATCCGCAAGGCAGTGCGACGATCGTCGAGTTTTTCGACTACCGCTGCCCCTACTGCAAGCAGGTTCAGCCATCGCTCGAAGCGCTGCTGAAGCAGGACCCAAAGCTGCGCCTAGTCTACAAGGAGTTCCCGATTCTCGGCCCGGTATCGGTGACCGCCGCCCAGGCGGCACTCGCCGCGCAGAAACAGGGCAAGTACGACGCCTTTCATGCGGCAATGATGGCGGCGCGCGGCAGCATCAGCGACGACACCATCTACCAGGTGGCGGCCTCGGTCGGGCTCGATGTCGACCGGCTCAAGCGCGATATGGCGACGCCCGAGATCGCCCTCCAGCTGAAGGACAATCTGGCGCTGGCCGACATGCTCAACATTCACGGCACCCCGGCCTTCATCGTCGGCGATCGGGTCGTGCCGGGTGCGGTCGATCTCGGCACCTTGAAGACCATGGTCGCCGACGAGCGCCAGCAATAGGGCTCGGGGCTCCCGCCCGGTGCATTCCCGGCCCAGCGTTCCCGGCTCAGCGCTCGGCGTCGGGCTGGTTGTCCGCGTGGGCCGCCTGGAACGGGCCGAGCTTCATGCAGCGGCCGACGATCCTCGCGATCGTCGGATAGGGCGTCATGTCGAGCCGATAGCGCTCGGCATTGACAGCCTGCGGCACCAGCGCCGCATCGGCCAGACCGGGCCGGTCGCCATGACAGAAAACGCCGGTGCGGGGATCGCCGGCGAGCAGCGATTCGAGCGCCTGAAAGCCGGCGTCGATCCAATGATTGTACCAGGCGGCGATGTCACTCTCGCCATGGCCCAACGAGTGCGTCAGGTAGCGCAGCACCCGCAGATTGTCGATCGGGTGGATGTCGCAGGCGACGATGCCGGCGAGCGCGCGCACCCGCGCCCGATCGGCCGGGGCCGCCGGCAACAGCGGTGGGTCGGGATGGGTTTCATCGAGGTATTCGATGATCGCCATGGATTGGATCAAGGTGAGGCCGCCATCGTCGAGCGCCGGGACCAGACCCTGCGGGTTGACCGCGCGGTAATCGGGCGTGGCCTGATCGTTGCGCCGCAGATGGATCGGGACCGTCTCATAGGCGAGGCCCTTCAGGTTGAGGGCAATGCGGACGCGAAACGCGGCCGAGGACCGGAAAAAACCGTAGAGCTTCATTTGGCCCCCTTTCGCTGAAAATCGGCCGTCAGGCCACGCTGCGGATCGTAGCCGATCCCGTCCGAACCAGAGAAGCCCGGCGCCGCATTGTTGGGGGTTTCGATCGACGATGCCGTTTACCGGGCATACGCGATAGAACTCAACGGTGCGATCGGACTTGTTAAATTTGGCGCGCCCAGCGCCGCCCCGGACAAAGCCGGACCGCCCGCTGTCGGTCCTCGCCCGGCGAAGCGCCGCCGGATTGGCGTTTTCAGCGGCATTGTGGGCGCATCCGGCACTGGCCCAGAGCGCACCCACCGCAAGCAGCGGCGCCGCGGTCCCGCCGGCGCAAACCACCCCGCAAACCACCACCCTGCTTCCGACCGTCGAAATCGTCGGGGTCACGCCGCTGCTCGGCTCAGGGGTCGATCGCAGCAAGGTCCCAGCCGAAAGCAATGTGGTGACCGGCCAGGACATCACCCGCGACGGCAATGCCGACGCGCTGCGGGCATTGAACGAGACGGTCCCGGGCGTCAGCCTCGACGCCGCCGCCGGCAATCCGTTTCAGCCGAGCCTGTTCTATCATGGCTTCCAGGCCTCGCCGTTGCAGGGCAACCCGCAGGGGCTCGCGGTCTATCTGAACGGCGCACGGTTCAACCAGCCGTTCGGCGACACGGTCAACTGGGATCTGATCCCGAGCCTCGCGATCGCGCGCATGGACCTCGTCGGCTCCAACCCGGTGTTCGGGCTCAACGCGCTCGGCGGCGCGCTGTCGGTCGAGATGAAGAACGGGTTCACCTATGACGGCACCGAGATCGATCTGCTCGGTGGCTCGTTCGCGCACGACCAGGGGGAATTTCAATACGGCATGCGCAGCGGCAATCTCGCCCTCTACGCCGCGGCGAGCGGATTGCACGAGGGCGGCTGGCGCGACCTGCAATCCTCCGATCTCGGCAACTTTTACGGCGATCTCGGCTGGCGCGGCGATCGCGGCGAGGTCCATGTCAGTCTGACCGCAGCCCAGACCCGGCTCAACGGGCCGGGAACCTCGCCCGTCCAGCTGCTGGCAGTCGATCCCGCGGCGCAATTCACCGCGCCCAACTTGATCACCAATAAATATACCCAGGTAAATCTGACGGGGAACTACGATCTCTCCGACAATACGTCGCTGCAAGGAAATATCTATTATGATTATCTGCTGCAAAAAACCTACAACGGCAATGTCGCGGATGCCGCGCCGTGCGATGACGGATCGGGCTTTCTGTGCGTGAGCCCGGGTGAGTTCGCGACCGGCCGCAATGGTGCCCCGATCGCCGATTTTCTGAACGGCGGCCCCTATTCGGATCTTGATCAGCAGTCGACCAACACCAACGGCTACGGCGCCTCGCTGCAGGCGACCAACCGCAAGGAATTGCTCGGGCGCCCCAACCAGCTCGTCGCCGGAGCAAGCTTCGACGGCGGGCAGACCCTGTTCGGCGCCAGCACCGAGATCGGCGGGTTGTCGCTCTCGGATCGGGTGTTCGCCGGCCCCGGCGTCACGATCGACCAGGTCGACGGGTCGATCGCCCCGGTTCGCGTCGGCGTCGCCAACGCCTATTACGGCGCGTTTTTCACCGACACCTACGACATCACCCCGCTGTTGGCGGCCAATGTCGCCGGACGCTACAACCTGGCGCAGATTGATCTGAATGACCAGATCGGCACCGCGCTCACCGGCGACCATACCTATGGCCGGTTCAACCCCTCGGCGGGCCTCACCTACAAGATCCTGCCGGCGCTCAGCCTCTATGCGAGCTGGGCCGAAGCGAACCGGGCGCCGACCCCGGCCGAGCTCAGCTGCGCCAGCGCCGCGAGCCCGTGCAGCCTCGCCAATTTCTTTGTCGGCGACCCCAACCTCAAACAGGTCGTCGCGCACACGGTCGAGGCCGGGATTCGGGCCGAGGCTCATCCGTTTGCCGGCGCGCGCCTGTCGACCGATTTCGCGCTCTACCGAACCACCCTCGCCGACGACATCTGGCTGGTGAACAGCCCGATCGAGGGCCGCGCGTTTTTTCAGAATATCGGCGCCACCCTGCGCCAGGGTGTCGATCTTGATCTGAAGCTCAAGACCGATCGCCTGCTCGCCTGGATCGCCTATTCGTACATCGACGCGACGTTTCAGACCGGCTTTACCGAATCGAGCGAGAACAATCCCGGCGCCGATGCCAATGGCAATATCCAGGTCCAGCCCGGCGACCGGCTCCCCGGCATCCCCAACAACCTGTTCAAGCTCGGCATCGATTACAAAGTCACCGACGCGTGGACGATCGGCGGCACCGCGATCGCCGCCGCCGGGCAATTCCTCTTTGGCGACGAGGCCAATCTGACCTCGCCCACGCCCCCCTATTTCGTGCTGAACCTGCACACCAGCTTTCAGATCACCCGAAACCTCCAGCTGTTCGGACTGATCGAAAACGCCTTCAACGCGACCTATTACACTTATGGCACTTTTTCCCCGACCTCGTCGGTGCCGCTTGTCGAAGCCCCCGGCGCCACCAACCCGCGCAGCTACAGCCCGGCCGCCCCGATCGCCGTCACAGTCGGCCTGCGCGCGACGTTCTGATCCAGGTCGGCTGATCAACGCCGGGTGGCGCTAACCGAGGCTGCGCGAAGGGGCGTGGGCGAAGGCTTCGGCCATCGCCGCGAAAGCGGCTGTCGGCTGCAGTTCGGCGTCGAACGGCAATGGCCGCGACGGCAGCCCGTCCTTGCGCCATTTCGCCTGGTTGGTCTGGCGGCGCACGATCCAGCTGTGCCGGTCGGAGAGGCCCCAGGTCACCACCATCTTGACCGCCGGCTCGTCGAGCGCCGCATCGAGAAACCTGCGGTAGGTGTCGGCCACCAGCCGGTCGCGAATGGCGAAATCAGAGGGCGCGTATTGGTCGGTGACGTCGAGCTCGGTGATCTGGACGCTGAGCCCGAGCCCGGCGATGTCGGCGAGAAACCGCCGCAGCCGCTTGGGCGAAAAGGGCGGCCCGCCGGCCGCCGTCAAATGCGCCTCGATGCCGACCGCGTCGACCGGAGTCCCCGCCCGCTGCATCCGCTCGAGCAGATTGAGCAGCACGGTGCGGCGGGTTTCCTGCTCGGGGGTGTCGAGCTCGATATCGTACTCGTTGACGACGAGCCGCGCCTTGGGATCGGTTTCGCGCGCGGTCCGATAGGCGAGGTCGAGATAGCCCGGCCCGAGTGCCTCGAGAAAGACCGCCCGGCGCAGGCCGTCCGGCCGGCCGTCCTTGGGCTCGATCGGCTCGTTGACCACGTCCCAGCTGTGGATCATGCCGCGATAGCGCCCGGCCAGCGCCCGGATCCGGTCGACCATCGCGCGCTCTTGCGCCGCGCGGCTCGGCAGGGCGAAAAACCAGGAGGGCGTGCGGAAATACCACAACAGATTGTGGCCGCGCAGCGCCAAGCCGCCTTCGACCGCGAACCCGGCGATCGTGTCGGCGCCGCGGTAATCATCGTCTCCCGGGGCGCCCTGATTGATGTCCTGCCACTTCATGTCGTTCTCGGGCACGACGAGAGCGGCCTGGCGCAGCACCAGTGCCACAAAAGCCGGGTCGTGGGTGATCTGGGCGGCCGAGATCGTGGTCCCGTAGAGGAGACCCTTTTGCGCGGCCAGACGGCGCAGTTCCGCGCTCTCGGCGGCGGCCAGTGCCAGCGCGGGCGCGGCGACACCGCCAGCGATGCCGGCTCCGAGCGCCGCCAGGCCGCCGGCGAGAACGCGGCGACGCTGCGGACCATGGGAGTCGAAAGCTCGGCCGTTCACGGCGGCGGCGCCTTGGCGATCGGCCGCGCCGGCGCAACCGCACCGCCGTCCTTGGTTAAATGCTCGAGATTGGCCAGCGCCGCCATCGCTTCCGGGCTGCCGGGGGCGACATGGCCGACCGCTTCCCAATCGCGCCGGGCGCCGGCGGCGTTGCCTTCGAGGCGGCGGATATTGCCGCGCTCGAGCAGCGCGGCCGGCGAATCGGGCGCCTGCACCAGCGCCTGGTCGATGTCGGCGCGCGCCGGGTCGAGGCGATCGAGGGCGCGATAGGCCGAGGCGCGGTAGATCAGCGCATCGACCCGCTCGGGATGGGCTTTCAGCACCCGGTCGAGATCACCGATCGCGCGGTCGTAATAGCCAGCCGAGGCCGCCGCCTCGGCACGGTCGATCAACAAATCGGGATCGGCTGGCTGCAACGAGAGGGCCTCGCCCGCCGCGGCGTAGGCCCGCGCCGGGTCGCCGGCCAATAGCCAAGCCTGCGCCGCCTGGTCGAGCACATCGGCGCGCAGCGCCGCCGGCGCCTTGGTCATCGCCCGGGCCAGCTGCTGCAGGCGGGTCGCCCCTTCCTGGTACTTGCCGAGCGCGATCAGCGCGACCGCGGCACAGTGACCGGCCGGATGCGCCCCGCCATGCGCGAGCCAGGTCTGCGCCAGACTTTGCGCGGCATGCGGATCCTGCCGGGTCAGCTGCATGCAGCGGGCATAGGTTGCCGCATCCGCCGCGGCCGAGCGCGGCGCGCCCGCCGCCGCCGCGGGCGGTGCGACCGATTTGCTCGGCTGCTCGGCCGCAGTCGCCGTCGCCAGCAGCAGCGGCATCAGCAACAGAGAAAACCACGCGCTGCGAGCCGATCGCCGGATTGCCAGCATTCTCCCTCTCATCGCACGGTTCGCCACGTCATCCATAGCACAGCGCGCCGTTGCCGCGGCATTGGGCGAAGGATTACCATCGGCCGCTGCGGATTTGCGGTTGCTGGCCGCGCAAATTTTGGGTTGTGCAGATTTGGCTTTCGGCGTCGATCGCCCGCATCCGGGCGGGCTCGGCAATGTCGCGCTGGCCTTCGCCCACCGCAACGACCGCATCGGTGCGGCTGGGAACGGCGCTCCATGAGCGCGCCCGGAGGTCGCCTGTTCTGCTTCGGGCTGGGCTACAGCGCGCTATCCTTGGCCCGCCTGCTGGAAGCGGAACGATGGACGGTGAGCGGCACAAGCCGCAGCACCGAGAAGGCGGTGGGTCTCCGCGCGCAGGGGTTTGCCGTCGAGCTGTTCGAGCGCGGCCGGCCGCTGCCGGCGGCGGCGATGGCCGGGGCGACGCATGTGCTGGTATCGGCGCCGCCCGATCCGGCCGGCGACCCGGTGCTCGACCGCCACGGCGAAGACATCGCCGTCCTGCCTGGGCTTGCCTGGCTCGGCTATCTGTCGACGACCGGGGTCTATGGCGACCGCGGTGGTGGCTGGGTCGATGAAACGAGCGCGTTGCGCCCGAGCGGCGAGCGCGGCCGGCGGCGGGTCGCGGCCGAGACCGGCTGGCTCGAGCTGTGGCGGCGGCGCGGGGTCCCGGCCCACATCTTCCGGCTCGCCGCGATCTACGGCCCCGGCCGCAGCCCGTTCGAGGCATTGCGCGCCGGCACCGCCCGCCGGATCGACAAGCCCGGCCAAGTGTTCTCGCGCATTCATGTCGAGGATCTGGCGCGGGTGCTCGCCGCCTCGATGGGCCGGCCGCGGCCCGGCGCCGTCTATAATTTGTGCGACGACGAGCCCGCGGCACCGGAGGCGGTGGTGGCCCACGCCGCCGCCCTCGTAGGCCTGCCGGCGCCGCCGTTGACGCCGTTTGCCGAGGCCCAGCTGTCGGTGATGGCGCGCAGCTTCTATGACGACAACAAGCGGGTCGACAACGCGCTGATCAAGCGCGAGCTCGGGGCGGTCCTGCGTTTTCCCGATTACCGCGCCGGGCTCGCCGCGATCCTCGCCGAGGAGGCCTCCGGCTTACCTAACCAGGCTTGCGGCTTGCCTAAATAGCCGCCATCCGGCAAGTTTGCGACCAATTCGACAGCAACCGGGCGAGCGCCCGGTTTGGGAGGAAAGCTGATGACCGCTTACAACGTATTGATGATGGGGGCGTCCTACGGCTCCCTGCTGGCGACCAAGCTCTTGTTCGGCGGCCATCGGATGACCCTGATATGCCTGCCCGCCGAGATCGAGGCGTTCAACAGCGAGGGTGCGCGCGTGCGCATGCCGATCCGGGGCCGCAAGGAGCCGATCGAGCTCGACTCACGCAAATTGCCGGGCAGCCTGCGGGCGGCCGGACCCGGCGACGTCGACCCGGCCGACTTCGATCTGGTCGTCCTGGCCATGCAGGAGCCGCAATATCGTTCGCCGGGGGTGCGCGAATTGCTCGATGCGGCGGCGCGCAAGCGGGTCCCGTGCATGTCGATCATGAACATGCCGCCGCTGCCCTATCTGAAGCGCATTCCGGGCCTCGCCGCCGACCCGTTGAAGCCGTGCTATACCGACGCTGGCGTGTGGGACAATTTCGAGCCGGGGCTCCTGACCTTGTGCAGTCCGGACCCGCAGGCGATCCGGCCGCCCGGGGAAAAGATCAACGTGCTGCAGGTGACCTTGCCGACCAACTTCAAGGCGGCGCGCTTTGCCGCCGAGGCGCCGACTGCGATCCTGCGCCAGATGCAGGCCGATATCGAAGCGGTGCGCTACGACCCGGGCGACGGTCACGCGATCGAACTGCCGGTCAAGCTCAAGGTGCATGATTCGATCTTCGTGCCCTTGGCGAAATGGGCGATGCTGCTAACCGGCAATTATCGCTGCGTGCGCCCGGAGGGCTCGATCACGATCAAGGACGCGGTGCATACCGACCCCGAGGCCTCGCGCGCGGTCTACAATTTTGTGTGCGGGGTGTGCGAGAAGCTCGGCGCCTCTCCGAACGATCTGGTGCCGTTCGAGAAATACGCGGCGGCGGCGCGCGATCTGGTGCGGCCGTCCTCGGCGGCGCGCGCGCTCGACAATGGCGCCCCCAATATCGAGCGCACCGACCGGCTGGTGCAGACGATCGGCGGGCAATTCGGCATGCGCAACGCCACCGTCGACCAGACCGTCGCGACGGTCGACGCCCGGCTCGCCGCCAACCGCAAAAAGGCCGCGGCCTGATCTCCTCTCGACCGTGACCGCCGGCGTCCTTCTGCGCAAGGGCGCCGGCGCGATAGCGACCGACCGCACGGTTTCTACCGGTTGACCGGCGTAATGTTGCACTGCATCATATGGGCGGCCGACGGCGGCATCGAGCGTCCGTCGCCCTGGTTGCGCGAGCGAAAGACCGCGGACAGATCCAAGGAGTTTGGCAAGGGAGCGCTTGAAGGCGGTTTTGGGTGCTGGCGGCACGGCGCGCCGGCAGCGGATGCAGCACGGCGGGAGATGTCTGCGATGGCCAAAACCACCGATTTGCCCGATACCAATTTACCCGATATCGATTTGCCTGAGGGCGTCGTCTTTCGCGGCGCGATAAAGCCCGGCTACGAAGCGCTGCTGAGCTCCGAGGCGCTGGCCTTTGTCGCCGGGCTCGAGCGCAAATTCGGGGCCGAGCGCCGCCGGCTCCTCGACCGGCGCGCCGCGATCCAGCACCGCCTCGATGCCGGCTGGAAGCCCGATTTCCTGGTCGAGACCAGGGCGATCCGCGACGGCGACTGGCGCGTGGCGCCGATCCCGCGCGACCTCGCCGACCGCCGCACCGAAATAACCGGCCCGACCGACCGCAAGATGGTGATCAACGCGCTCAACTGCGGGGCGAGCGTGTTCATGGCCGATTTTGAGGACGCGAACACGCCGTCCTGGGACAACATGGTCGACGGCCAGGCGAATCTGGTCGACGCGGTGCGGCGCGCGATCACCTTCGACGACCCCGAAACGCGCCGGCACTATTCGTTGAACGACAAGACGGCGGTGCTGTTCGTGCGCCCGCGCGGCTGGCATCTGCCGGAAAAGCACCTCTTGGTCGACGGCGCGCCGATGTCGGGGGCGCTGTTCGATTTCGGCTTGTTCTTTTTCCACAATGCCGCGGAGTTGCGGGCGCGCGGCACCGGCCCCTATTTCTACCTGCCGAAAATCGAAAGTCATCTGGAAGCGCGGCTGTGGAACGACGTGTTCCTCCATGCGCAAGAAAAACTCGGCCTGCCAAAGGGCACGATCCGCGCCACGGTGCTGATCGAGACGATCATGGCCGCTTTCGAGATGGACGAGATCTTGTGGGAGCTGAAGGACCATTCGGCCGGGCTCAACTGCGGCCGCTGGGACTACATCTACAGCTTTATCAAGAAGTTCGCCGAGGACCCCGGCTGCGTGATGCCGGACCGCGGGCAGGTCGCGATGACAAGCCACTTCCTGCGCAGCTACAGCCTCGCGCTGATCAAGACCTGCCACCGCCGCGAAATCCACGCGATGGGCGGCATGGCGGCGCAGATCCCGATCCGCGACGACCCCGCCGCCAACGCGGCGGCGATGGAAAAGGTGCGCGCCGACAAACTGCGCGAAGCCGGCGACGGCCATGACGGCACCTGGGTGGCGCACCCCGGGCTGGTCGCCATCGCCAAGGAGGTGTTCGACCGCGAAATGCCGCAGCCGAACCAGATCGCGCGCAAGCGCCCGGATGTGCGCGTCGCCGCCGCCGACCTCTTGGCGGTGCCGGCGGGGACGATCACCGAGGCCGGGCTGCGGCAAAACCTCAATGTCGGGATCGGCTATATCGAGGCGTGGCTGCGCGGCACCGGCTGCGTCCCGCTCTACAACCTGATGGAGGACGCCGCCACCGCCGAGATCAGCCGCGCCCAGCTGTGGCAGTGGATCCGGCACGGCGCGGCGCTCGCCGACGGCCGCACCGTCACGGCCGCGCTCTACCGCGCCGTCCTCGACGAGGAGCTTGCGAAATTGCGCGAAGCGGCCGGCAACGGGGCGTACGAGAGTGGCCGGTTCGGGGATGCGGCGCGGCTTTTCCGAGAACTGATCGAGGCGCCGAGGTTTGTCGAGTTCCTGACCTTGCCGGCCTACGATTTGCTCACGGCCGGGATCGGCCGACCCCTTTCGTGATCGAGCCGGAGCGCATCGCCGAGCTCAACCGCGCGCCCGAGGTTGCGGGCGACTACGTCCTCTATTGGATGCAGCAATCGCAGCGCGCCGAGTTCAATCCGGCGCTGGAGGCTGCGATCGC
>DASYNW010000091.1:0-19216 GCA_036008325.1 Allostellaceae bacterium | reverse complement strand
GCCGCCGAGATCCTCGAAAACCCGGGCGCCGGCCTGCTCGGGCTGGCCGAGCCCGGCCAGAACGATCCGGCTGAGCCCGAGATTGGCCGGCGCCACGATTGCCAGGAGCTCGCCCTTTTTGCCGCTGAAGCGCGCGGCTGAAGCGAGCGCGCGCACGACGGCACCTCCGCTCGCCTCGTCGAGGCGGCGGGCGGCCGCGGTCAGTACCCGCTCCCCCCAGATTCCCGCCACCGCGGCGCCGGTATGGGGCAGTTCCGGTTCGGCAAAGCTGATCTTCATTCGCAACCTCGAACAATGGCGTCGCAGCGAGTGCCGCGGCCCGTGGCGGCAGGCATATTGGCCCGATAGATACATCAACCGCACAGTTCGGCGCCAGGGAGCCGGACCGCCATGCTCGGGGCGCCATGCCGGGGGCGTCCGGACGGTCCGGGAAATGCCTCTGGCCGGACCCGGAGCACCTGCCTATGATCGGGCGCCGATGACGAGCCTTAACCGCTACATCCTGCGTCAATGCTTCGGCGTCATGATTTTCGTCACCGCCGCGCTGAGCGCCGCGGTCTGGCTCACCCAATCGCTGCGGCTGATCGACCTGATGGTCAATCGCGGCTTGTCGATCGAGTTGTTTCTCTATCTGTCGGTGCTGATCCTGCCGCGCTTTATCGACGTCGTGTTGCCGATCGGCTTGTTTATCGCGGTGCTGTTCACCTTCAACCGGTTGATCGCAGAGAGCGAGCTCGTGGTCATGCGCGCGGCCGGGTTGAGCCCGCTGGCGCTGGCCAGAGCGGTGCTGATCCTGGCCGCGATCGCCTTTGGCATGCTGATGAGCCTGTCGGCCTATGTGCTCCCGGTGGCAAACCGCGCCTTCGGCGACTTGCAGTTCGAAATTCGCAACCGCTTCGTCTCCAGCCTGATCCAGGAGGGCACCTTCACCACCGTCTCCGACAAGCTGACCTTTTATATCCGCAACCGCGAGGCCAACGGCGATGTTGTCGGTCTTCTGATCAACGACAGCCGCGACCCGCAGCATCCGGTCACGATCCTCGCTGAGCGCGCGGCCTTTGCCAACACGCCCTCCGGCCCCCGCATCATCATGGTGAACGGCGACCGCCAGCAATACGACCCGCAGACGCGCAAGCTCTCGATCCTGACCTTCGCGCGCTACACCCTCGATCTCGACACCTTGCAGGATGCTCCGGTCGTGCGCTTTCGCGAAGCCCCGGAACGCTTTCTCCCCGATCTGTTTTTCCCACCCAAGAGCTTGGATCGGGACCCGTTCCTGCGCCACACCTTTATCATGGAGGCGCAACAGCGCGTCTTGGTGCCGCTTTCCGCGTTCAGCTTTGCGCTGATCCCGCTGGCCTGCCTGCTGCCCGGGGAATTCAACCGCCGAGGACAGGCCAAGCGGGTCATCCTGGCGGTCGCCGCCGCCTTTCTCTTCGAAACCATCGACCTCGGCGTCAATGATCTGGCCGCCCGGTACAGCACGGCGATCCCGCTGATGTACGTCGTCGACCTGTTGCCCTTTGCCCTCGGCCTCGCCCTGCTGATGCCTGGGCGGCTCCGGTTCGGCTGGCGCTGGGCGACGCTCGCCGGCGCCCGCGTCCGCTGACATCCGCGGCGATGCCGAGACGCTTGCCGGTGCAGCTCGCAAAAACCCTGTCCGCCTATATCGCCCGCCAGTTTTTCGGGTGGTTCTGCGGGGTATTCGGGGCGATCGCGGTCATCACCTTCCTGGCCGATTATGTCGAGCTGATCCGCCGCGGCGGCGAGAAGCCGCGGGCGACGCTTGGGCGCTTGTTCGTGATGGCTCTGCTGCAGTCGCCGCAGACCGCGCAGGAAGCGCTGCCCTTTGCCGTGCTGTTTGGCACCATGCTCGCGTTCTGGCGGCTGACCCGCAACAACGAGCTGGTCGTGGCGCGGGCGGCGGGGGTCTCGGTCTGGCAATTTCTGGTGCCGGCCGTTCTGGTGGCGCTGCTGGTCGGCATTTTCGCGGTAACGGTTTTCAATCCGATCGCCTCGGTGGCGGAGGCGAATTTCGAAAGGCTCGAAAGCAGCGTCTTCAATCAGGGGGCCGACGAGCTGTCGCTGTCGAGTGCCGGCTTGTGGCTGCGCCAGAGCGATGAGGCCGGCAACCAGATCATCATCCATGCCGGCCGGCTCGCGTCGCCCGACCTGGTCCTGGGCGATGTCACTTTGTTCTTTTTCAACCGCCTGACCCAGTTTACCGCGCGCATCGATGCGCGCACGGCGCGGCTGGAACCTGGCGACTGGCTGATCCTGGACGGGGTGCGCTGGCGTCCGGACAAGCCGCCTCAAGCGTTTTCGCGGTGGCGCCTGCCCACCCAGCTGACCCTGCACCGGATCGAGGAGAGCGTCGCGTCCCCGGACACCATATCGTTTTGGGAATTGCCGCGCTTCATCGCGCTGCTCGAGGAATCCGGCTTCTCTGCGCAACGCCATCGCCTGCATTACGACGTGCTGCTCGCGCGCCCTTTTCTGCTCTGCGCGATGGTCCTGGTCGCGGCGATCTTCAGCTTGCGCACGCAGCGGCGCGGCGGGGTCACCGTCATGATCGTCGGCGGCGTGGCTGCGGGGTTTTTTCTCTACGTGCTGTCCGACGTCATCTTTGCGCTCGGGATCTCGGCCAAGGTCCCGATCGTGCTCGCCGCCTGGACCCCGACCGGGGTGAGCCTGATCTTCGGCGCCACGACCTTGCTTCATCTGGAAGACGGTTGATGGGCCAGGGGTGGGTGATGAGACAGGGGCGGGGCCTCGGTCACCGCCGATTCGGCCCCCGCTCCTTTTTGTGGCGGCGTCTCACTGGCGCCCTATTGGGCGCTGTCGTGGCGGCGGCCGCCGCGGCTCCCGCCGCCGCCCAGTTCAGCGCGACCGGGCCTTCGAAGCAGAATTCCCACGCCCCGATCGCGGTTCGCGCCGACGAGATCGAATACGACCAGGATCTGGCATTGACGATTGCCCGCGGGCACGTCGAAATCGCTCAGAACGGCGAGGTTCTGCTCGCCGACACGGTCACCTACAACCAGCGCACCGACACCATCATCGCATCGGGAAACGTCAGTCTGTCGCAGCCGACCGGCGAGATCCTGTTCGCCGATTACATGGAGCTGCGCCGCGCCATGAATGACGGCTTTGCCAAGGATGTGCGCATGCTGCTCGCCGACCGCTCGCGGCTCGCGGCCAACACCGCGCGCCTGACCAACGGGGTTCGCACCGAGTTGCGCCGCGCCGTCTACTCGCCCTGCGATTTGTGCCGGAGCGACCCGAGCGCGCCTCCCGAATGGCAGATCGAGGCGCGCGAAATCGACCATGACAGGGAGCTGCACCTGGTCGAGTTTCACGACGCCACGATGCAGATCGACGGCTGGCCGCTGTTCTACACGCCCTACATCTCGGCCCCCGACCCGACGGTCAAGCGCGCAACCGGGTTCCTGCCGCCTTCGTTCGGAAGCTCGACCTCGGTGGGCGAGTTTATCACCATCCCCTACTTTCTGGTGCTCGGGCCGGACAAGGATCTGACCTTGGCGCCGCGCTTTACCACCAAGGCCGGGCCGGTGATGGGGACCGAGTACGAAGAGCGCTTCGGCAACGGGATGATCGATGCCATCGGCAGCGTCAATTTCAGCGATCCCAACGTCAGCGGGGGAAACGACAAGCAGCTGCGCGGCGATATCAACGAGCACAGCGTGTTCGATCTCAACGAGAATTGGCGAACCGGGCTCGACCTGCAGCGTGTCTCCGACCAGAACTATCTGCTGCAATTCGGCTTTGGCAACCCACTGTTGAACGCCGAGATCAGCCGCGGCTACCTCGAAGGGTTCGGCGCACGCTCGTCGACCGATGTCGACGCCTATGCTTTTCAGCCGCTGGTGACCGGCCTCAGCACCTCGACCCAGCCGATCGTGCTGCCGGTGATCAACCGCAACTGGCAAAGCCTCCCCGACGAATTCGGCGGACGCTGGAACCTCAACGCCAATCTCTTGAACATCATCCGCCCGGTCGGCACCCAGACCAAGCGCATCTCGCTCGGCTCGGAATGGGAGCGCAGCTTCCGCGACGGCATCGGCGGCCAATACCTATTTACCGCCAGCCTGCGCGGCGATGGCTACGCGGTCAACGATCTGAGCCCCGCCTCGAACCCCGACCTGCCTTCGGCTTTTTTCCCGGCGAACGGCGCGCCGGCGATCGCTCCGATCAATCCGAACTTCGTCACCGGCCGCGCCTTTCCGCAAGTCGGGCTAAAATGGAGCTACCCGCTGATCCATCCCGGCCAAACCTTGACCCCGCTGATCGAGCCGATCGTCGGGATCTATGCCGGACCCGACGGCGGCAACCAGCACAAGATCCCGGACGAGGACAGCCTGTCCTTTGACTACGACGATTCGCTGTTGTTCCGCCCCGACCGCCTGGCCGGCTACGACATCCTCGATACCGGCCAACGGGTCGATTACGGCACCAAGCTCGGCCTTTACGACAGCTCGGGCGGGAGCTATCGGTTGCTGGTCGGGCAAAGCTACCGGGCCGAGACCAACCCGTTTCTGCCGCCGGGCTCGGGCGCCGAACAGCGGCTTTCCGACGTGGTCGGGCGGGTCGTGCTGTCGCCGAGTTCCTACCTCGATCTGATCTATCGTTTCCGCCTCGCCTCGAGCGATTTGAGCTTTCGCGAGCAACAGGCCGCGATCAGCACCGGGCCGCAGAATTTACGGGTCAGCGTCAACTACGTTCTGATCCCGGCGCAGCTCGCCAGCGATGTCGTCACCAACCCCGTCACCGGTCAAAACATCCTTTACGGCAAGCAGGAGCAGATTTCGTTTACGGCAACGGCCAAGCTGACCCGCTATTGGTCGGTTCAGGGCAACGAGACATTGAATCTGACCGACAGCTCCAATCTGGTCAACGGGGTGGCGACGCCGGAATCGAGCGGTTCCAGCCTCTATGCTTCGGCCTCGGCGATCTACCAGGATGATTGCATAGCGTTTGTCGGCTCGATAACCCAATCGGGGATCCGCAACGGCGCGGTCACGCCGGGCGTTGGCGTGCTGTTCAGCGTCGTATTCAAAGATCTCGGGGAGGTCGGCGGCACCGTCGCCACGCTCGCCGGCGGCGGGCTTTAGGTGGCTCCGATGTCCCGCGGCCCGGCTTTTCGGTTGGCCGCGACCGATCGCCCAAAGGACAACCCGCTGCACCAAGTCCGCCCCGGACAGATGCGCGTTGACGACAGCGCCGCTCGGGAAGTGTAAGGTGCATTTATTCACTGGCGCCGCGGGAGCCGCCGATCGATGAAGACAATGCGCTGGTTGTGCGTAATCTTGTGTGTTTTCGGCGGCCTTGCGGGGGCGTTGACGCCGGCCCTTGCGGCCTCGGCGAAGGCGCCTCGGCCGACCGCGGCGCCCGCGCCCGCCGGCCCCTATCCCGAAATCCGCATCGCGGCCGTCGTCAACGACGAGGTGATCTCGGTTTCCGATCTCGCCTCGCGCATCAGAATGATCCTGCTGTCGACCGCCATTCCGGATACGCCTCAAGCGCGCCAGCGCCTCGCCGCTCAGGTGTTGCGAACCTTGGTCGACGAGCGGCTGCAAATCGAGGAGGCCAAGCGCAAGAACATCACCGCTACCTCGGCCGAGGTGCAAAAGGCGATTTCCGGGATCGAGCAGCAGAACAACATGAAGCCCGGCCAGCTCGACCAGGTTCTGAAGAGCAACGGCATCGAGCCCGATGCGCTGATCCAGCAGGTGACGGCGGCGATCGTATGGGCAAAACTGGTGCGCCAGCTCGCGGTCGATACCGACCCGGTGTCCGACGCAGAGGTCGACGAGACCTTGAAACGCCTCAAGCAAGACCAGAACGAGCCGCAAAGCCGGGTCGCGGAAATTTTCCTGCCGGTCGACAACCCCCAGGATGATTCGCAAGTCCAGGCCTCGGCCGAACGGCTGATCGAGCAGATGAAGCAAGGTGCGCGGTTTTCCGCGGTGGCCCAGCAATTCTCGAAATCCGCCACCGCCGCCGTCGGCGGCGATATCGGCTGGATCCAGCCCGACGAGCTCAGCCCGCCGCTCGCGAAGGCGGTCGCCCAGATGAGCCCAGGCGAGCTGTCGCCGCCGATCCGGACCCCCTCCGGCTACTACATCCTCCTGGTTCTCGACCGGCGCAACGAGGGCGCCGCCGCCGGCCCGGAGGACACCTTGCTGCACATTGTGCAGGTGGTCTTTCCGCTGCCGCCGCAGGCAAGCTCGGACGCGCGCCGTGCCGCCTTGATCCAGGCGGAAGCGGCCAGAACCAACGCGAAGAGCTGCGCCGACATGTTGAAGATCGGCAGGGCCGAGGCGCCTCAGCTGTCGAGCGAGGGCGATCTGCGGCTCAACCAGATCGCTCCGGCGATGCGCAGCTTGGTGCTGGGTCTCGGGGTCGAAAAGCCCTCGGAGCCGATCATGCAGAAAAATGGCGTCGGCGTAATCATGGTCTGCAGCAAGACCGACGCCGCCTCGAAACCCGCGGTCGAGACCCGCGACGACGTGTACCAGACCCTGATGCGCGAGCGTCTCGACGCGCTGGCGCGCCGCTATATGCGCGACCTGCGGCGCAACGCCTATGTCGATGTCCGGGTTTGAAGGTCGTGGGGTTGCCGCTGGCGCTGACCATGGGCGAACCCGCTGGGATCGGCGGTGAGATCGCGCTGAAGGCCTGGCTCGGCCGCGAGCGGGGTATCCCGGCCTTCTATATGATCGACGATCCGGACCGGATCGCGGCTTTGGCGGCCGAGCTCGGCTGGCCGGCACCGGTCCGGGCGATCGAACGGCCGGCGCAGGCGTGCGAAATTTTTGCCAAGGCGCTGCCGGTGATGCCGATCGGCGCGGTGCTGCGCGGCCGTCCCGGCCGCCCCGATCCGGCTGATGCGCGGGCCATAGTGGATGCGATCGACGCCGCCGTCGCCGATGTCCGCAGCGGCCGCGCCGCGGCGCTGGTGACCAACCCGATCCACAAGGACAGCCTCTACCGCGCCGGGTTCCGCCATCCCGGCCACACCGAATACCTGGCCGAGCTGGCCGGCGAGGGTGCGACCCCGGTCATGATGCTGGTCTGCCCCGAGCTGCGCGTCGTCCCGGTCACGATCCATCTGGCCCTGCGGCGGGCGGCCGAAAGCCTGACCGCCGCCGCGATCGTCGACGCCGGCCGGGTCGCCGCCGCCGCTCTGCGCCGGGATTTCGGCGTCGCCGCTCCGGTCCTGGCGATCGCCGGGCTCAACCCGCATGCGGGCGAAGCGGGCGCGCTCGGTTGCGAGGAGATCGACATCATCGCCCCGGCCGTCGCCGCCCTGCGGGCGCTGGGGATCGACGCGCGCGGCCCGCTGGCCGCGGACACGATGTTTCATCCCGAGGCGCGCCGCTCTTATGACGCGGCCTTGTGCATGTATCACGACCAGGCGCTGATCCCGATCAAGACCATCGATTTCGACGGCGGCGTCAACGTCACCCTGGGCCTGCCGTTTGTGCGCACCTCGCCGGATCACGGCACCGCCTTCGCGATCGCCGGGCGGGGCGTGGCGCGCGAGGGGAGCCTCGTTGCCGCGCTGCGGCTGGCCGCCGAAATGGCGGCGAGGCGGCGGGGTCCGCTCTGAGGTGGCGGCGCCGGCGCCGGCTCTTCTGCCGCCGCTGCGCGAGGTCATCGCCCGACACGGGATCGCGGCCCGCCGGCGGCTCGGGCAGAACTTCCTGCTCGACCTCAACCTGACGGCGAAGATCGCCCGCGCCGCGGGATCGCTCGAGGAGGCCACGGTCGTCGAGATCGGCGCCGGGCCCGGCGGCCTGACGCGTGCGCTCTTGGCTGAAGGCGCCCGCCGCGTCGTCGCGATCGAACGCGATCCGCGCTGCCTCGCGGCGCTGGCCGAGCTTGCCGCGGCCTATCCCGGGCGTCTCGAAGTCGTCGCCGGCGACGCGCTGAGGCTGGACCCGGCCGCTCTCGCGCCGCCGCCGCGCAAGATCGTCGCCAACCTGCCCTACAACATCGCCACCGCATTGCTGCTCGGCTGGCTCGACCGGATCGGCGATTTCGACAGCCTGACCCTGATGTTCCAGCGCGAGGTGGCGCTGCGCCTGACCGCCGCGCCGCGGACGAAATCCTATGGCCGGCTGTCGGTGCTGACGCAGTGGCTGGCCGAGCCGCGCCTGCTGTTCGATTTGCCGGCGCGGGCCTTCACCCCGCCGCCCAAGGTGGTGTCGAGCGTGGTCGCGATCACGCCCCGCCCGGTCCCGCTGGCCGCGGCGGCCAAGCCCGCGCTCGAACGCGTAACCGCCGCCGCGTTCGGTCAGCGCCGCAAGATGCTGCGGTCGAGCCTCGAATCGCTCGGGGTCCCCGTGGCCGCCCTGCTCGAGCGCGCCGGCGTCGCGCCGACCGCGCGGGCCGAGGAGCTGTCGATCGCCGAGTTCTGCGCGCTCGCCCGCGCCGTGGAACTGGGGGTCGGCTGATCGATCGCCGAGCGATGGGGGCCTTGGGCCGGGCGGACCGGATCCGCCGGACTGTCGCCAAAGTGCAACCACTCGTGGGCAGGCTCGTTCTGCACATCGGGCGGGCCCATATCAGGCTTGGCCCGAACCTTGCCGTCACCCCGCTCGATTATCTGCTTCGGAGATTTCGATGCCCGATCCGTTGTCGCCCGATCTTCTCGACAAGATGCACGCCTACTGGCGCGCCGCGAATTACCTTTCGGTCGGGCAGATCTATCTGAAGGACAACCCGCTGCTCGAAACCCCTCTCAAGTTGGAGGATATCAAACCGCGGCTGCTCGGCCATTGGGGAACAACGACCGGATTGAACTTTATTTACGTTCATCTCAATCGGCTGATCAAAGACAACGATCTGAACATGATCTACGTGATCGGGCCGGGTCACGGCGGGCCGGGCCTGGTGGCGCACACCTATCTCGAAGGATCGTATACCGAGCGCTATCCGGCGATCGAGCGCAGCCGCAATGGTCTGCACCGGCTGTTTCGCCAGTTCTCGTGGCCTTATGGCGTGCCCAGCCACGTCGCGCCGGAGACGCCGGGATCGATCCATGAGGGCGGCGAATTGGGATATTCGCTGCTCCATGCCTATGGTGCGGCCTTCGACAATCCAGATCTGATCGTCAGCTGCATCATCGGCGACGGCGAGGCGGAAACCGGCGCGCTGGCCGCCAGCTGGCACTCCAACAAATTTCTGAACCCGGTGCGCGACGGCGCGGTGCTGCCGATCCTGCATCTCAACGGGTTCAAGATCGCCAATCCGACGGTGCTGGCCCGCATCGGCCGCGACGAATTGACCGATCTGTTGCGCGGCTGCGGCTACGACCCGCATTTCGTCGAGGGCGACGATCCGGCGGTCATGCATCAGCTGCTGGCTGGCACGCTCGATACGATCCTGGCGCGGATTCGCGAGATTCAGGGTGCTGCGCGCGCCGGCGATCCGCAAAACCCGCAGCGCCCGCGCTGGCCGATGATTGTGTTCCGCTCGCCCAAGGGGTGGACCGGACCGAAATTTGTCGACGGCAAGCCGGTCGAGGGCACCTGGCGGGCGCATCAGGTCCCGATCGCCGATTTCTCAAACCTCGAACACCTGCAACAACTCGAAGAGTGGATGAAGAGCTATAAGGTGCACGAATTGTTCGACGAAAGAGGCAAGTTCCGCGACGAATTCGCACATTTGGCGCCGACCGGCCATCGGCGCATGGGGTCCAATCCGCACGCCAATGGCGGGGAACTGCTGGTCCCGCTGGCGATGCCGCATTTTCGCGACCACGCGATTGAAGTCTCCGCCCCCGGCACCGTGCGGGCCGAAGCGACGCGCAATCTGGGCAAGTTCCTGCGCGACGTGATGAAGCTCAACCTAGCCCAGCAGAATTTCCGCCTGTTCGGGCCGGACGAGACCGCATCAAACCGGCTGGAGGCGGTCTATGAGGTCGCGGGCAAGGAATGGATGGCGGCGGTCGAAGAGGTCGACATCGATCTCGACGCCAATGGCCGGGTGATGGAGGTGCTGAGCGAGCATCTGTGCGAGGGCTGGCTCGAAGGCTACCTGCTGACCGGGCGCCATGGTCTGTTCTCGTGCTACGAAGCCTTTATTCACATCGTCGATTCGATGGTCAACCAGCACGCGAAATGGCTCAAGGTCTGCCATAACATTCCATGGCGCAAACCGATCGCCTCGTTGAATTATCTGCTGACCTCGCATGTCTGGCGCCAGGACCATAACGGCTTTTCGCATCAGGATCCGGGCTTTATCGACCATCTGGCGAGCAAGAAGGCCGATGTGGTGCGGATCTATCTTCCGCCCGACGCCAACTGCCTTCTATCGGTGGCCGATCACTGTCTGCGCAGCCGCAACTACATCAACCTGATCGTCGCCGGCAAGCAGCCCGAATGGCAGTGGCTGAACATCGAAGCCGCGGTGCGGCACTGCACCGCCGGCGCCGGCATTTGGCACTGGGCGAGCAACGATGCGGGCGACCCCGACGTGGTCATGGCCTGCGCCGGCGATGTGCCGACGCTCGAAACCCTCGCCGCGGTAACCCTGTTGCGCCAATACGTCCCGGACCTGCGCATCCGGGTCGTCAATGTCGTGGATCTGATGGCGCTGCAGCCCCAGTCCGAGCATCCGCACGGGCTGGAGGATCAGGATTTCGACGAGCTGTTCACCACCGACAAGCCAGTGATCTTCGCCTTCCACGGCTATCCCGCGATCATTCACAAGCTGACCTACCGGCGGCACAATCACGACAATATCCATGTGCGCGGCTACCGCGAGGAGGGCACCACCACGACCCCGTTCGACATGGTCGTGCTGAACAACCTCGACCGCTACCAGCTGGCGCTCGACGCGATCCGGCGCATTCCGCGGCTCGCCGATCAGGTCGAAAAGGCCACCGCCCGCTACTGGACCACCATGGAGCGGCACAAGCTTTATATCAGCGAGCATGGCGACGACATGCCCGAGGTTCGGGACTGGCGGTGGAGCTCGTGAGCACGGCCTTGCGCAAGGTCGTCGGATGACCGGCCTCGAACCCCGGCCGGTGCTGGCGCTGAACAGCGGCTCATCCTCGCTCAAATTCGGTCTCTACCGCGTCGGCCCGACGCGGAACGAGGAGCTGCTTTCCGGCGAGGCCGAGGCGATAGGCGAAGCAGCCGGCAAGTTTTCCGCGCAGAATTCGCGGGGGGACGTCCTGGCCTCCGAAACGGCGCCCATTCCGACCCAGCGCGAAGCGGTCATCCGCGTCGGGCGGCTTCTGGCTGAAAGCGGGATGCCGGCGCCTGGTGCCGTCGGGCATCGCATCGTGCATGGCGGGCCGCAGCTGCTGCAGCACTGCCTGATCGACGACGCGGTGCTGCAAAAGCTCGAAGCGGCCGCGGCTTTTGCCCCGCTGCATACGCCAGCGGCGCTGGCGGTCGTTCGCTTTGCCCGCGAGCATTTTGCCGGGCTGCCGCAGGCGGCGTGTTTCGACACCGCCTTTCACGCCGGCTTGCCCGAGGTGGCGCGGGTGCTGCCGATCGCCAAGGAATTGCGATCGCAGGGTATCCGGCGCTACGGTTTTCACGGGCTGTCGTGCGAGTCGATCGTGCATCAGCTGGCGGGCGATCTAGGAGACCGGCTGATCATCGCCCATCTCGGCAATGGCGCCAGCATCACCGCGGTCAAAGTCGGCCGGTCGATCGACACCAGCATGGGCCTGACCCCGACCGGCGGGATCGTCATGGGCACACGCAGCGGCGATCTCGACCCCGGCGTTCTGATCTATCTGATGCGCGAACGGAAGTTCGATGCGGCGATGCTCGAAGAGCTGGTCGACCGCCGTTCCGGCCTTCTCGGAATTTCCGGCGTCGGCAGCGACATGCGCACCCTGCACGAGGCCGCTCGAGCCAACCCCGATGCGTGTCTGGCGATAGAAATGTTCTGCTACTCGGTGCGCAAAGAGCTGGCCGCGATGGCCGCGGCGCTCGACGGGGTCGATCAGGTGGTCTTCACCGGCGGCATCGGCGAAAACGACGCCGAAGTACGCGCGGCGATCTGCGCCGGCCTGTCGTGGATCGGCATCGAACTCGACGACGCGCGGAACCAGGCCGCGAATAATCCGGTCAGCAAGGCCGGCTCGCGCTGCACGGTGCAGGTGCTCGCCTCGCAGGAGGACCAGCAGATCGCCTGCCACACCGCGGCGTTGACCGGAACCGCGCGAGAACGATGATCCGGAATTTCAGCGACCATGCGGCCAACGAGCGCACGTTCCTCGCCTGGGTGCGCACCGCCATCGCGGTCATGGCGTTCGGCTTCCTGGTCGAAAAATTCGACCTGTTCCTGGAGTTCGCCATTCCGTCCGTGACCGGCCGCAAACCCTCGCTGCCGGGCCAGAGCTTTGGCAACATAGCCGGGTTGGCGTTGATCGTTCTCGGCACCGCGATGGTCGGCCTCGCGGCTGCCCGCTTTCTGATCACCGCGAAAAACATCGACAGCGCAGCGCAGTACCCCGGCACTGGCTCGCGCATCGATGTCGGGCTCGCCGCTCTGCTGGTCCTGCTCGGCGGCGCGCTATTCCTCTATCTGTCGCACACCCTGGTGGCGAGGCTCTGAGCGACGCGGCCGAAATCGCCCTTGCGCTGCGACCGGAGCGTCTCCTGAAGGGGAAAGCGCATCTCGACCGTCCGCAAAGTTCGGATAGTCCTGTACTCCGTTCGGCGGTAGGTTTCGGTTCAGCTGTGTGGTCGCAAGCGGTCCGCCCGATCGGCTCGCAATCGAGCTTCGGGCCTGAGAGGATGAATGAACAGACGCTCGACCGTCATTCCGGCGCTGCTGTTTGCCGTGGTGCCGCTATTGTTCATCGTCGGCGTGGTCGCCTTTCAGCTGCTGAAAAACGTGCCGGAAGCGCGGATCGCCCGCGCGAATACGCTGGTCAGCTTCAAGACAATCCGCACCGTGAATGCCGTCGACGAGGCAATCCAGGATGCCGAGCGCGGCCAGCGCGGCTTTCTGATTACCGGCCGCGAGGCCTATCTCGAACCCTATACCAGGGCGAAGGAACGGCTGCCGCAGCTGATGATCGAACTGCAGCAGGCCAGCGTGGCAAGCCCGGACCAGCAGCCGCGGCTGCTGCGGCTGGAAAGCGACCTCACCACCAAGATGAACGAGCTGGCCGCGACCATCACGGCGATGCGGCAGCAGGGTTACGGCGCGGCCAAGGCGATTGTGAATACGAATGCCGGCCTCGTCAGCATGGCAGCGGTCCGCTCTGATTTGCGGGCGATCATGGACGCGGCCAATGTCCGTCTCGGTGCCCGCCTCCAACGGGCCGAGGCCAGCGACGAACGCATCAGCCTGACATTTGTCCTCGGGAGCATCGTCGCGGCGGTGGCCTTGCTGGCTGGCGCATTCCTGCTGGAGGGCGCCTACCGGCGCGCGGCGATGTCGGAGCGGCTGCTGCAGGCCACCCTCGACAGCGTGCGCGAAGGGGTTGCTGCGTTCGACGCAAGCGGCCGCCTGCGGGTGTGGAACCACCCGTTCGTCGCGATGTCGGGCGTGGCTGGAGGCGAGCTCCGGCGCGGGACACCGCTTTCCGGCGAGATCGCCAAAACCGGCGTGCTCACCGAACTCGAGGCGAGCGGGCGGCCGGCGAACCGGCCCATCCTGATCGAGCGGCGCGGAGAACGGGGCGCCTCGATCGAGGTCTTCCGCAATCCGACCCCCGATGGCGGCTATGTCACAACCTTGCTCGACGTGACCGGGCGGCGGCAGGCCGAGGAGGCATTGCGGCAAGCCCAGAAGCTCGAGGCGCTGGGCCAGATGACCGGCGGGATAGCGCACGATTTTAATAATTTGCTGACGATCATTATCGGGAGCCTGGAGCTTCTGCGGCGCTCGGTCGGCCGCGACGGCAAGGCGATCGAGCGGGTCGACATGGTCATGGTCGCCGCCGAGCGGGCCGCCAGATTGACCAGCCAGTTGCTGGCCTTCGCCCGCCGCCAGCCATTGCAGCCGGAGATTGTCAATCTCGGCCACCTGATGCAGGAGTTGCTGCCGTTGATCCGTCGCGCGGTCGGCGAGCCGATAACGGTCGAGTGCGTGGCCGCGGGCGGTCTGTGGAACACGACGGTCGACGGCTCGCAGTTCCAGTCGGCGGTGCTCAACCTCGCGATCAACGGGCGCGACGCCATGCCGGATGGCGGGAAGCTCACGATCGAGGTCGGCAACGCCGCGCTCGACGACGCCTATGCGGCCCGGCATGCCGAGGTCGATCCTGGCCAATATGTGTTGTTCGCGATCACCGATACGGGCCGGGGCATGGACGCCGACACGGCGGCCCGCGCGCTCGATCCGTTCTTTACGACCAAGCCCGCGGGCGAAGGCACCGGCCTTGGTCTGCCCCAGGTCTACGGCTTTGTCAAACAATCGGGCGGGCATCTGAAGATCTACAGCGAGGTCGGCGAGGGCACGACAATCAAGCTCTACCTGCCGCGTGGGTTCGGCGAGGAAAGCGCGCAACTCAGGCGGATCCCGGCCCTGGCGATCACCGGCACCGAGACGGTGCTGCTGGTCGATGACGACGAGATCGTCCGCTTTACCGTCGGCTCGATGCTGGAAGAGCTCGGCTACGCGGTTCTGTCGGCGGCAGGCGGCGCCGAAGCGCTGTCGATCATCGAAGCGGACGCCCGGATCGACTTGTTATTCACCGACGTCGTCATGGCCGGCCCGATCGGCGGCCGCAAGCTCGCCGAACGCGCGGTCGCGATCCGCCCCGCGCTCAAGGTGCTGTTCACCTCGGGATATACCGAGAACGCGATCGTTCACAGCGGCCGCCTCGACCCGGGCGTCGAACTGCTGAGCAAGCCCTATGGCCGCGATGTGCTGGCCGCGAAAATTCGCCGGGTGCTCGACGGCTCGGTCCAGGAACCCGGCCGCGCGGCGCGGCTATGACCAGCGGGGTGGGACCGCCGATCATGGCTGAGCGCTACGAAGTCGTAATCATCGGGGCGGGCCCGGGCGGCTATGTCGCGGCGATCCGGGCGGCGCAGCTCGGGCTCAGGACGGCCTGTATCGAAAGCCGCGGCAGCCTTGGCGGGACCTGCCTCAATATCGGCTGCATCCCGTCAAAGGCCTTGCTGCAATCCTCGGAAAAATTCGCCGAAGCCTGCGGCGCGCTGGCCGAGCACGGGATCAAAATCGGCGAGGTCGGGCTCGACCTCGGCACGATGATGGGCCGCAAGGACCGAGTGGTGACCGCGCTGACCCGCGGCGTCGAGTTCCTGTTTCGCAAGAACAAGGTCGATTGGCGCAAGGGCACAGCGCGCATCGCGGCGCCGGGGCGGGTCGCCATCGCCGGCGCCGACGGCAGTGCCCAGGAGGTCGAGGCGGGCGCAATCGTCATCGCCACCGGCTCGGAAAGCGTGCCGCTGCCCGGCATCGCGATCGACGAGCGGCGAATTCTGTCGTCGACCGGGGCGTTGGCGCTGGATCACGTGCCGGAGCGGCTGGTGGTGATCGGCGGCGGCTATATCGGGCTCGAGCTGGGCTCGGTATGGCAGCGGCTCGGGGCCAAGGTGATTGTCGTCGAGCTGCTCGACCGCATCGTCCCGAACATGGACCGGGAATTGGCGACCGCGTTGCAGCGGGTGCTGACCCGCCAGGGGATCGCGTTCAAGCTCGGCGCCAAGGTAGCCGGCATCGGCGAAACGGCCGACGGCGTGAGCGTCGAGATCGACGGCGCCGAGCGCGAGAGTCTTTCCGCCGACGCGGCGCTGGTGGCGATCGGCCGGCGACCCTACACCCAGGGGCTGGGACTCGACGCAATCGGGGTCGCGCGCGATCCCCAGGGCCGTGTCGTGGTCGATGACGGCTTTGCCACCAACATCCCCGGCATCTACGCGATCGGCGATGCGATCCGCGGGCCGATGCTGGCGCACAAGGCCGAGGAGGAAGGGATCGCCGTGGCCGAGCGTCTGGCCGGGCAGAGACCGACGATCGATTACAATGCGATCCCGGCGGTGGTCTATACCTGGCCCGAGGTCGCCTCGGTCGGCAGAACCGAGGAGGAGCTGAAGGCGGCCGGGACCGCCTACCGCACCGGCAAGTTCCCGTTCACCGCCAACCCGCGCGCCCGCACCAACGGCGACACCGAGGGCTTCGTCAAGATCCTGGCCGACGGTGCCACCGACCGGGTGCTGGGGGTGCACATCATCGGCCCCGACGCCGGCACGATGATCGCCGAAGCGGCCTTGGCGATCGAATTCGGCGCCTCGGCCGAGGACATCGCCCGCACCAGCCACGCCCACCCGACCTTGAGCGAGGCGATCAAGGAGGCGGCCCTCGCGGTCGACGGCCGCGCGATTCACATCTGAGCGGAGCGCCGCAGTCAAACCCGCTGCAGCGCTCGCGTAATGTCGTCGACGAGATCGGCCTCGGCTTCGAGCCCGGCCGAGAAGCGCACCAGCTGATCGCCGATGCCGAGCTCGGCGCGCGCTTCGGGCTTGAGCCGCGAATGGGTGGTCGTCGCCGGATGGGTCACGAGGCTCTTCGAATCGCCGAGATTGTTCGAGATGTCGACGAGGCGCAAAGCATCGAGAAAGCGAAAGCACTCTTCTTTGCCGCCGGCGACGTCGAAGCAGACGAGGCTGCCGCCCGCACTCATCTGGCGCTGCGCCAGTTCGTATTGCGGGTGGCTCGGCAGCCCCGGATAGAGCACGCGGGTCACTTTCGGATGGGCTTCGAGCGCGCGCGCGACGGCAAGCGCGGTGCGGCATTGGCGCTCGACCCGCAATTCGAGCGTCTCCAGCCCCTTCAGCAAGAGCCAGGCGTTGAACGGGCTCAAGGACGGCCCGGTGTGCCGGTAGAACAGGCCGAGATCGTCCTTGATGAACTTTTCCGACCCCAGGATGGCACCACCGAGGCAGCGCCCCTGGCCGTCGATGTGCTTGGTCGCCGAGTAGACGACGACGTCGGCGCCGAGCACCAGCGGCTTTTGCAAGAGCGGCGTGGCAAAGACATTGTCGACGACAAAGAGGCCGCCGGCGCGGTGGACGAGCCGCGCCACCGCGGCGAGATCGACGATCTCCATAGCCGGGTTGGACGGGCTTTCGCAAAACGCCAGCGCCGCACCGCCGGCGAGGGCCGCCTCCCAGGCGCCGAGGTCGCGCCCGTCGACCAGCACGGTCTCAATGCCCCAGCGCGGCAGCAATTCCGACACGATGTAATGGCACGAGCCGAACAACGCCCGGCTCGACACTACCCGCTGCCCGGCGCGCAGCCGGCACAGCAGTGCGGCGAACACCGCCGCCATGCCGCTGGCGGTGGCGCGGCAGGCCCCGGCCCCTTCAACGAGCCGCAGTCGCTCCTCGAACATCGCCACGGTCGGGTTGCGGTAGCGCGAATAGACATAGCGCGAGCCGTCATTGGCAAAGGCGGCTTCGGCCGCGGCGGCATCGTCGTAGACAAAGCCCGAGGTCATGAAGAGGGCTTCGCAGGTCTCATCGTGCGGGCTGCGGGTGGCGCCGCCGCGCACCAGGATCGTGGCCGGCGAGACAGTCTCGGCGAGGTCGGCGGGCAGAACGGATTTGGTCATCGGCAGCTCTCTCCATTGCGAGCCCCGCGCCGATCCCAGGCAAAGAAAAAGCCCCGGTCCCGCGCGGGCCAGGGCTCCTTTCAGAACACCCGACCTTTTAGCGCTTATTTAACGTGGCCGCAAGCCGGTCGGCTCAAATCCACCACGAACACCCGCTTGCTACCCATCCTCCTCGATCGTGTCAAGCGATCCGCACCGCATTCCGGATAGCGGCGCTGCGGGATGGTCACAAATGAATGCCCCGGTCGAGCACAACGGCGGTGTATTCATGATAGGTCATGCCGAGCGTTTGCGCGCGGGCGAGCCGGGCCAGGGGAACCTCGCGGGGCGGCGTCTTCCACGCCTTGGCATATGCCTTTCGCCAGCTAAACAGCCGCCAGCCCGCCTCCGGATCGAGCGGCGGTCCGCGATTGTGCCCGATTGGCGGAGGAACGAACGCGGCCATCCTCGTCAGTGCCATTGCTCACCGGCAGGGGGGCCGATTGCGCGTCCAGTCAGCGAGCCGTCCGCGCCGATCCTTATTCGCACCCTCGCGGTAGTCATCGTTCATCGGACCTCGACCAGCTCGATGGCTTCGCGGCTGGGGCCTTCGATCATCAGGGCGCGGGTGTCGCCGAGGCGGTAGGGCTGTGCGAGGAAAGTCACGCCTTCGCTGTTGAGCTTGTCGGCCCAGGCGTCGAGGTCGGCCACCTTGAGCGCGATGTGGTCCTGCAATTGGCCGCGCGAGCTGGCCAGCGGCCGGTCGCCCTGGTTCGCGTACCACATCATCGAGACGTCGCCGAACTCGACCCCGGCCCGCGGGCTGCGGAACATGCCCTCAGGGTTCAAGGCCGGCCAAGTGCGATCCGGTCCGCGCACGGCTTTGCCACCGGCCTCGCTGGCCGCGGTCGGCGCATAGCCCGGCCGCAACGGTGCATTCAGGTGCTTCTGGTACCATTCGAGCGCGCCGATCGGGTCTTCCTGATAGAGGTGCACGTGGTTGAAGCGCTCGGTCGGATGATTGCCGGCATATTCGACGAGCGCCGCGTCCGGCCCGCGCATATAGGCGAACCCGCCGCCGCCGGCCGGGTGCACGCCTTTGGCCTTGGCCTCGGCGATCTGCGACTTGGTAAGACCGAGCACGTTGCCGATGCTGGGCCAGGTGTCGCTGCTGATCAGCACCGAGCCGCCCTCGTCGGTCGTATAGAGCGGCAACAGCTCGATCTCCGGCCGGCTCCTGTAGGTTTCGAGGCTGTGCCGGGCGTCGGTCACATGCCAGCCGAAATGCCAAATGGCGCTCTGCGGCTCGCTCGATGGCGGCGTATCGACCTTTGTGAACAGCACCAGCACGTCGTTCGGCGATCGGAGCGCGGCAAAGCCGCCCCAGCTGGCTTTCGCGGTGGTCGGGAACTGGCGCGTGTAAAAGTCGATCGCACGGTCGGGATCGACGGAGTTCAGGTGGATGTGGTGAAAGCCTGGGGCCGGGAGCATGGCGGTTTCCTCCTTGTTTCAGCTGTTTGCGAGCAGGGCCGCGCGGAAGCGGTTGCGGCAGGCCGACGGGTCCATGTTGCGCTTGAAAGCGGGCGGGTCGGTGGGCCGCACCCGCAGCACGACAAAGGCGGTGCCGTTGCCCTCGCGTAAGAGGCGCGC
>DASYNW010000090.1:0-29439 GCA_036008325.1 Allostellaceae bacterium | reverse complement strand
CACCGACGCTCCGGGATGCCGCACGAAAATCCGCTCGTCTTCTACCCGCGCCGGGTCGGCGAGGTCGTCGCCACCCACGCCAGACTCGCCGCTTTCTACCTGCGCCTGCACAAAATCCGCCGCCAGGTCGAGCGCGACCCGCGACCCTACACCGACCCGGCGTTGACGCCGATCGCCAGCCCCGCTTCTTTCTCCTTCGTCGAACCCGTGAGCGTCCAACCCGCAGGCGTCGAACCTGCGAGCCTGAGCGGTGCCGACGCCTGAACCCGGGGTTGCGGCTCCGCTTGGGTCGCCGTCTGCGACGGTTTTATCGGGCGGCAGGGCTGCGCAGATGACATGGCTATAAAGACCTGTTATACTTAATAGCTAAAAACCCCGGTGATCGGGATGGACGATGTCCACCTGAAGCGCAGATTGACCGCCATCCTGCTGGCGGATGTCGTCGGCTATAGTCGATTGATGAGCGCCGATGAAGAGGGCACTCATCTTCGCTTGGCGGATTACGCCCAAAATCTACTCGATCCAGCGGTAGCGAAGTACCGTGGACGCCTGATCCGGAGCATGGGCGACGGCATGCTGGTCGAGTTCGACAGCGCCCTCGATGCCGTCCGCTGCGGAATCGAAATTCAGCGCGGCTCGGCCGAGCATGAAACGCAGGAAACAAATCGGCGGATACAGCTTCGCATCGGCATCAACACCGGCGATGTGATCGTCGACGAGCGCGATATTTATGGCAACAGCATCAATATAGCCGCTCGTCTCGAAGGGTTGGCCGAACCCGGGCAAATCTACGTGACGCGCGGTGTGCGCGATCAACTGCTCGGCTACCCCAACCTTTCATTTGAAGACAAGGGTGAACGTCGGGTCAAAAACATCGATCGGCCAATTCGCGTTTACCGAGTAGAGCATGATAGCGAAGCGCGACCGAAATCGGCGCCACGGGGTTTAGCCGCTCTGGGCCGCCGGATGACCCGCGCGGCCTTCCCGATCAAAGCGCGCTCGACTTCCCTGATCGGCGCTGCGCTACTTGCCATACTAACCATTCTCGGCGTGGCAGCGCCGACCGAGTGGTTCAAAAGCCCTCCGGTTCCGCCGGGCGCCTCGATCGTCGTCATGCCCTTCAACAATTTCAGCGGCGATCCGAAGCAGGAGTACTTGGCCGACGCAGTGACCGATGATTTGACGACGGATTTGTCGCGGCTCTCCGGTACCCTGGTCATCGCCAGCGGCACCGCCTTCACTTACAAGGGAAAACCGTTCGATCCGCGGCAGGTCGGCCATGAATGTGGCGTCCGTTACATATTGGAAGGCAGCATCGAGCGAACCGGGAACTGGGTTCAGACCAACGCCCGGCTGGTCGAGACGGCTTCGGCGACGCAGATCTGGGCCGATCGCTTCGAGAGCAAATTTTCCGATCTCTCCGAACTCCAGGACGACATTACCGGGCGGATCGCATCCTCACTCCAGCTTCAGCTGATCAAGGCCGAATACCATCGCGCAGTTGCCGAACGACCGGCAGATCCCGACGCCACCGATCTGAGGTTACACGCCATGGCTCTCCTTCTTTCTCCGATCACCCGCGAGCACCATCTCGTTGCGCGGCGCTATCTCGAGGAGTCACTGCGGCTCGATCCTCAGTCGGCCGAAGGCTGGGGTCAGCTGGCTCATTTATTGATGAATGACTATTACAGCCGCTGGGTTGCCGATGGCGAAACTCTCCCAGACCTACTCCGGAAAGCGGAGGAGGCTGTGCAGAACGCGCTGAGGATCGATCCGGCCATTGCGATCGCGCATCAAGCCGACGGCCTCGTCCGTCGCGCGCATGGAGATCACCTTGCAGCACTGGACGCGTTTGACCAGGCGCTTCAGCTCGACCCGGATTTTGCCCGCGCCTGGGCCCAGAAAGCCAATGAGCTGGTCATGGTCGGACGGCCGAAGGAAGCTCTGCCATTTGCGTTGCGAGCGATAACGCTCAGTCCACGTGATCCGGCTGTTCCGGTGTTCTACTGGATCATCGGGCGTGCGTACTTTGTCATGCAAAAATATGATGATGCCATAGTTTGGCTGAGAAAATCCGTGGAGTTGCGAGGTAACGCCTGGTACACGCGCGCCTATCTGCTCAGCGCCTATGCTCTTACCGGACGGGTTAACGAGCCCGAGGGCCTTGCGGCGCGAAGAGATTTCGCAACCAAGTTTGGCGACTACACGGTGCACCGGATCCGCGATGTTTACGTACATGAGAACCCCCAGAGCGATCCCGGCATGCAGGAAAGTGTGCGAGAATTGTCCAAAGGGCTGCTGCTGGCGGGGGTGCCCGAGCACTGATCCGTCAGATTTGCTTGGAAAAAACGCGATGGCGCCTGTGCCAAGGCGGTGACGTCCGCCGAGGTCTTGCCCTGCGGGATTCCCGCTGTCGCATCACGGTCGTGAGAGTGACCGCCAGGGATTCAATCTTCGGACCTCTTTTCGCAAGCCCTTATGGTTTAGGGCTCTGTTGATCCTCCGGTGCGCAGGATGCGGCGGGCGATCGACCAGCGGTGGACTTCGGAGGGGCCGTCGTAGATGCGGAACGGGCGGACCTCACGGAAGAGGCGGGCGACGATTGTATCGTCGGTGATGCCGAGCCCACCCAGGATCTGCATGCTGCGGTCGACGATGCGCCAGATCGCCTCGGAGCAGACGACTTTGGCGATGCTCGATTCATGGCGGCCGTGCCGGCCCTGGTCGAGCAGCCAGGCGGTGTGCCAGATCACCAGCCGGCTCGTATGCAAATCCATTTCGTTGTCGGCCAGCATGAAGCCCACCCCTTCGTGCTCGCCTAGGGGTTTGCCGAAGGCGGTGCGGCGGCGGGCATAGTCGGCGGCGATATCGTGGGCGCGGCGCGCCGCGCCGAGCCAGCGCATGCAATGGGTCAGCCGCGCCGGCGCGAGGCGCAGCTGGGCGTAGCGAAAGCCCTCGCCGACCCGGCCGAGGACGGCGCTTTCCGGCACCCTGAGCCCATCGAGCCGGATCACCGCGTGGCCACCCGACATGTACTGGTCGAGGGTATCCAGCACCCGCTCGACGACAATCCCCGATGCCGACATCGGCGCGAGAAACATCGTCGCCCCGGCCGGGCCTGCCTCATCGCGGTCTGTCTTGGCCATGATGATTGTGAATTCCGCACCGACGGCGCCGGTGATCAGCCATTTCTCGCCGTCGATGACGAAATCTCCGCGATTGCCGCCACCGCCGCCATAAGGGCCATCGGCGCGGCGCGCGGTCGTCCGCAGCATCGCCGGGTCCGACCCGGCGCCGGGCGCCGGCTCGGTCATCATGAAGCACGAGCGGATTTCGCCCGCCGCCAGCGGCCGCAGCCAGCGCTCCTTCTGATGCTCCTCGGCGATTTGTTCGAGCAGGTGCATGTTGGCCTCGTCCGGGGCGAAGCAGTTGAGCGCCACCGGTCCCAGCGGCGAATAGCCGGCCTCCTCGAACACCACCGCCTGTTCCCGGTGATCGAGCCCGAGCCCGCCCCACTCGCGGCCGACATGCGGCGACAGCAGCCCGGCGCCGCGCCCGAGCGCCACCAGCTCGCGCCGCAGCTCGGCCCCCGGCCCGTGCGCCGTCTGCCGCGGGTCGTTTTCGTACGGGATGATCCGCTCGCGCACGAATTCCCGGGTGCGGGCCTGCAATGCGACGAGATCGTCGGACAGCGAAAAATCCATCGGCGGCTCCACGGCAACAAGCCGCCGGCATCGTCGAGGATAGCGCCGCGCGCGGTCAAGGCCGCGACTTCCGGCGGCCGACCCTTAGTTGTTATATTGACAATGATACTTTTTTATGTAATAGTGCCGTTATGACAACGATTACGACAAAACCGGCATTCGGTCACCGCTCGAAATCGGCGCGTGCCGATGCGGCATTGGCCGCCCGTCTGTTCAGCCCGCGACCCGAGGAGAGGCCGATGCGCTACGCTGTCCCCGATGCCCAGGCTTGCATCCGCTCGGCCTTACGCCGTCGACGGCGCGCTTTGGGCTTGACCCAGGAGCAAGCCGCGCTGCTCCTCGGGACCTCGCGGCTCGCCTATCACCGGATCGAAACCGGCGCCCGGCGCATCCATGTCGCCGACATCGCCGCACTCTGCGATCTCTACGACTGCGATCCAGCCGAGCTGCTACAGGACAGCCAGCTCGCCGCCGCCTACGCGCGCGCCGCGAAGACGCTTCTCAAGCGCGCGACGGCCTGAACCATCGCGATACCTGACCCACCGGGCTAGCCGATCGGCATTCGCCGGCATTCGCCTGCGACGGCGCGCCTTAGCGGCGCCCTCGGGCCTCGGTAGGGCGGCTTTATTTGACCGCCGAGAAGCTCGTCGGCTGCAGGATGCTGTTCTCGACCCTGGCGACGATCGCGCCATTGGCTTCGGTCTGGGCGCGCTTGGTGTGCCATTCGGGATCGGCCTGGAACGCATTCCATTTCTTTTCCCGGTCGGCCAGCGACTCCCATTTGAGTAGGTAATGGAGCGCCTGGTTCGAATCGCCGATCGCGGTGGTCCAGAACCCGGCCTGCTCGATGCCGTGCCGCTTCCAGATGCCCAAAGTGATCGTGTCGAAGCGCTTCAGGAGATCCGGCAGGCGGCCCGGCACGCAGTGATAGATGCGCAGTTCGTAGAGCATGTCGTTTCCTCGCGTTACTTTACCGACGAGAAGCTCGTCGGCTGCAGGATCGTGTTGGTGATCGAGGCGACGATCTGGCCGTTCTTCTCGGTCTCGGCGCGTCCCGATACCCAGGCCGGATCGGCCTGGAAGCCGGCGAACCGCTTGGCCCGGTCGTCGAGCGATTCCCATTTGAGCATGTAATAGAGATCCTGGTTCGACGGCCCGATCGCCACGGTCCAGAAGCCGGCCTGCTGGATGCCGTGCTTTTCCCACAACGGCAGGGTCAAGGTGTCGAACCGCTTGATCAGGTCGGGCAGGCGGCCCGGAACGCAGTGATAGACGCGCAATTCATAGATCATCTGGTCTTCTCCTTGTCGTAAGCCCTGAGAATGCGACGGCGCGGGCCGGCCGGCAAGCGGCGGCCGGTGCTCAGCCGAGCCGGGCCTCGACCCAGGCGGCGAGGTCGAGCAGCTTTTCGTCGCCAAAGCGCGGGCCCACGAGCTGGATGCCGAGCGGCAGGCCGTTGCCGCCGGTCCCGGCCGGCAGGGTCAGGCACGGCGTCCAGGCCAAGGTCCAGATCGCGTTGAAGCGCGCGTCGCCGGTCGAGTCGAGACCCTCGGGCGCCTCGCCGACAGCACTTGGCGCCAGCAGCACGTCGAATTCGGCGAACACATCGTCGAGACGGGCGCGGAACGCTTCCGCGGCTTCGATCGCTTCGATGTAGGCAGCGAGCGGCAACGCCCTTCCCTCTGTTAAAAGGCCGTCGCGAAGGGCCGGGCTCAATTGGTCGCCATGCACCTCGTATTCGTAAGCGTAGTTGCGCGCGGCCTCGAAGGCGAAGACCCGGTGCTGGTGTTCGAGAAAGTCGGCCGGAACCGGCGCCGCGTCGGTGACGGCCGCACCGGCGGCGGCGAGCCGCGAGGCGGTGCGCTCGAGCAATGCCTGGGTGTCGGGGCTGGCCTCTCCCCAGGAGGGGGTACGGCAGAAGCCGATGCGGGGTGCGCCCGGCGCGCGGTCGACCTTGCGGCGGGGCTGCACCTGCAGGGCCGCGCGCATCAGCGAGACATCATCGAGGCTGCGGCAGATGATGCCCAAGGTATCGAGGTTGTGGCACTGCATCTTGATGCCGACCCGGCTGAACTCGCCGAAGCTGGGTTTGTAGCCGATGACGCCGCAGAACGCGGCCGGGCGGATCGTCGAGCCGCCGGTTTGCGTCCCGAACCCGACCGGAGCCTGGAAATCGGCGACCGCGGCGGCCGAGCCGCTCGACGAGCCGCCGGGGGTGTGCGCCGGGTTCAGCGGGTGCACGGTCTCGCGCGGGTGGCGGTTGGCGAATTCGGTCGTCACCGTCTTGCCGAGGATGACACCGCCCGCGGCCCGGGTCAGCGCGACGCAGGCGGCATCGGCAAAGGGCCGGTTGCCGCGGTAGATCGGCGAGCCGTGCTGGGTCGGCATGTCATAGGTGTCAATGACGTCCTTGACCCCTACGGGCACGCCCTTCAGCACGCCCGGCCGGCCGGCATGGTCGACGGCGCGCGCCTGGGCCAGGGCGTGCTCGGGGTCGAGCCACACCCAGGCCTGGACCGCGCGGCGCGCCGCGGCGCGGTCGAGGCAGTCGCGCACCAGCGCCTCGGCGGTAAGGGTGCCGGCTTCGAGGCGGGCAGCCGCTTCGCTCGCGGTCAGATGTTCGGCGCCGCTCATTTCGCGTCTCCCAGCCGGCGTTCGACCCAAAGGCCCGTCTCCAGCAGCCGCGCATCCTCATGGCGGCGGCCGGCCAGCTGGACGCCAACCGGCAGCCCATCCGGCCCATGTCCTGCCGGCAGGGTCAGGCAGGGCATGGCAAATTGCGTCCACAAAGCGTTGAACACGGCCGACCCGGTATCGCCGAGCCCGCGCGGCGCCTGACCGGGAGCCGGCAGGGTCAGGATCGCGTCGAAGCCGCCGGCCCATTCGCGCGCCGCAATCCGCGCCTTTTCCGCCGCGCGGCAAGCCTCGCGGAACTGGCCAAGGCTCAATTTGCGGCCGAGTGCCAACTTTTCCTCGCGCAGCCGGGGGCTCAGCAGGGCTTCGTGGCGGTAGAGCTCGGGCATATGGTTGCGCAGCCCCTCGAAGGCGCCGAGGGTCTCTTGGATCTCGTCGGCCGTGGCGCATTCGGGCGGCAATGCGGTATCCGTCACTTTGGCTCCGGCCTTGGAGAGGAGGGCGGCGGCGGCTTCGAGCACCGCCCGCCCTTCCGGCTCGGCATCGTCCCAATGCGGGCCGCGGCAGAGGCCGAGGCGGGGCGTCGTCTCGGGCATCGCCGGCGGCTCATAGGGGATCGCCATCATCGCCGCCCGGAACAAGGCGATGTCGGCGACCGAGCGCGCCATGATGCCGACCGTGTCGAGCGTCTCGGTGTTGATCCGCATGCCGGCCGGCGGGAACAATCCAAAGCTCGGCTTGAACCCGACCACTCCGCAATAGGCGGCAGGCCGGATCACCGAGCCGCCGGTCTGGGTCCCGATCGCCAGCGGCACCATCAAATCGGCGACCGCCGCCGCCGACCCGCTCGACGAGCCGCCGGGGGTAAACGCCGGGTCGTGCGGGTTCGAAGTCGGGCCCGGATGACGGTTGGCGAATTCGGTGGTGATGGTTTTGCCGAGCAAGATGCCGCCCGCCGCCTTGGGCAGCGCCGCCGCACTGGCATCGCTCGCCGGCCACCACCCGGTATAGATCGGCGAGCCGTAAGTCGCCGGCATCTGGGCGGCGTCGAAAATGTCCTTGAGCCCGAACGGCACCCCGCCAAGCAGCATCTTTCTCCCGGTCTTGTCGAATGCCCGGGCCTCGGCCAGCGCCGCCGCGCCGGCCAGATACGCCCACGCCCGCACCACCGGCTCGCGCACCGCGATCCGTTCGAGGCAACTCGTCACCACCGCCTCGGCGGTCAGCGCGCCATCCTCGATCTCGCGGACGATCTCGGTCGCGAAAAGACGATGCGGTTCGACATTCGGCATGATGTGGTCTCCAGGGCCGGCCCGCCCAATCTACGCATATCCGTCTCATGCACGCATCGGAGAAATTATGCTGCGCCCGATCCCGGAACGTGTGTGTCGCCGCCCTGAGCGGCGACCAGTTCGACCGCCTTGCGATCGAAGCTGGCGAAAGTCCAGCCTCCGAGCCGGCGGCCGTCGAAAGCGATGACCCCGTCGGCAAAATCACCGCCCGCTGCGAGCATCGCCAATCCAGCCTCGACAGCTGGCCGGTCTGTCGCTACGCCAGGGCTGTTTATAAGGGCCATGATCGCTTCGATCACCTCGCCGGCGGCCCGGTGATATGCGCGCATCGTCACCCAGACAAATTCGCACAGGGATGATAGCGGGATTGCGGTGCATTCCGCCGTGCGCAGCAATTCCGCGGCGAGGCTCGCTTGCTCGCGATCGTCGAGGACCGTAACCCGCACGAGAATATTTGTATCGACCGTGATTCTCAAAGCTCGCCAGCCCAGCCTTTGGCGATGATTTCGTTGATCTCCTCGATCGTCAACGGCTTCGTTCCTGGCCTATACAGAGAGCCGATGAAGTCCTCGACCGAGCCGCTCGGTTTCGCCCGCACTTCGATGCGCCCGTTCGGCAGCAGATCGACCTCGACCTTCTGGCCGGGAGCGACGCCCAAATGCCGCAGCACTTCCTTGCGGAGGGTCACCTGCCCTTTCGCGGTTACGGTGAGGGTCGTCGTCATTTCCTGTCTCTTTGCACTTTGTGCCCGCTAGAAGTAAGGCTTCATCGCCTTACCATCAAGCCAAATCGAGATGGCGCCGGACAAACCCGTGGCGTTCGGCGGCGCGGCGGGGCAGAGTTGGCGGAGCGTTAGAGCAAACTCGGGAGGACTGCCCCATGCCCCAATCCGCGATCCCGCCCGCTCGTCATGCGCCGATCCGCCAGGATTGGCTCGACAGCCGGCGCGAGGAGATCATCGAGCCCGCTTTGCCGATCGTCGACCCGCACCATCACATGTGGGACCGGCCCGGCAACCGCTATCTGTTTCAGGACCTGTTGGCCGACACCGGCAGCGGCCACAACATCGCCGCAACGTGCTTTGAGGAATGTCGCGAGATGTATCGCGCCGACGGCCCGCAGGAGTTGAAATCGCTCGGCGAGACCGAATTCGTCAACGGCGTCGCGGCGATGAGCGCCAGCGGCAAATACGGCAAGACGCGCTGCATCGCCGGCATCATCGGCAATGTCGACCTCAGGATCGGCGGCCGCGCCAAGGGCATCCTCGAACAGCACGTGACGCGCTCCGGCGGGCGGTTCAAGGGGATCCGCAACGGCGCCACCTGGCATGCCGACCCGAGCCTCGAGATCTACTGCTCGGGGGCGCCGCAGGGGCTCTATCGCGACAAGACTTTCCGCGAAGGGTTTGCCGGGCTGGCCTCGCTCGGCTTGAGCTTCGACGCCTGGCTGTTCCAGACCCAGCTTGACGACGTGACCGACCTGGCGCGCGCTTTCCCGCAGGCGGTGATCGTCTTGAACCATGTTGGCGGGCCATTGGCGATCGGCCCCTATGCCGGCAAGCGCGAAGAAGCCTTTGCCGCGTGGAAGAAGGGGGTCGCCGAGGTCGCCGCGGCATCGCCCAACACCTATGTCAAACTGGGCGGGCTCGGCATGAAGCTCTCGGGCTTCACCTTTTTCGAGAACGACATGCCGCCCTCCTCGCAGGATCTGGAGAAGGCGTGGCGGCCTTATATCGAGACCTGCATCGCGGCGTTCGGCCCCGAGCGCTCGATGTTCGAGAGCAATTTCCCGGTCGACAAGGGCATGTGCAGCTACCCGGTCATGTGGAACGCCTTCAAGCGGATCGCCGCGGGCTGCTCCGCCGCCGAAAAAACCGCTCTCTTCAGCGGCGCGGCAGCCAAGGCCTACCGGCTTGCGGCTTAACGCGTGCCTGCGGGTAAACACCTTCTCGTGACCAAAGCACCCTCGTGACGGCGCTCGTCCCGGGTCATCCACGAATGCCCGGCGCAACCAACACGTGGATGGGCGGAACAAGTCCGGCCATGACAATTTTCGAGAAAGGGGAAGGACGATGCCATTGCCGACGACAGAGGTGGACGCGACCACGCCAAAATACCTGCGCGACAAATATGCGGTCGCTGGTGTCGGCGAGACCACCTATACCCGCGGCTCGGGCAAGACGACGCGCGCGCTCGGCACCTGGGCGGTCCGCAACGCGATCCTCGACGCCGGGCTCACCGCCGCCGACATCGACGGCATGCTGTCCTATTCCGGCGGCGACTCGACCTCGGCCACCTTTATCGCCGGCGATCTCGGCATCCGGCTCAATTTCTACATGGACGTGGTCGGCGGCGGCTCTTCGACCGAGGCATTGGTCGGCATCGCCATCGGCCTGATCGAGGCCGGGTGCTGCAAAACGGTAGCGATCTTCCGCTCGATGAACGGATACTCACAGGTGCGCATCGGCGGCACAGGCGCGCGCTCGGCCGCACCCGTCGGCGGCGACATGCTGCACAACCGCGCCTATGGCTGGCAGAGCGCCGGGCAGAGCTTTGCCCCGACCTTTATGCGCCACATGTACGATTACGGCACCAGGCCGGAGCAGGTCGCCGCGGTCAAGGTCGCGCACAGCCACCACGCCTCGAACAACCCCAAGGCCTATTACAAAAAGCGTTTTACGATCGAGGACGTGCTGTCGAGCCGGTTCATCTGCAAGCCATTGCACCTCTTGGATTGCTGCGTCGAGACCGACAATGCGACTTGCGTCATCGTCACCGCGGCCGAGCGCGCCCGCGACATGAAGCAGCCCTTGGTGCTGATCCGCGGCGTCGTCGGCCGGTGCAGCAAGCCGCGGCTCGACATGCACTACCAGCACGGGCCGATCTCGACCGTCGCCGGGCATTACGCGGCAAAGATCCTGTGGCCCAATGCCGGGGTCGGCCCCGAGGATGTCGACATCACCGGCTCCTACGACGCCTTCACCTTTACGACGATGCTGCAGCTCGAGGATTACGGCTTTTGTAAAAAGGGCGAAGGCGGCGAGTATGTATCGAGTGGTGCGATCCAGCTCGGCGGCAGGCGGCCCAATAACACCAGCGGCGGCCATCTGTGCGAGGGCTACACCCACGGCATGAACATGGTCATCGAAAACACCCGCCAGTTGCGCCACGACGCCGATGATTCCTGCCCGATCGGGGCCGACGGCAAGCGCCGGCACAGCTACGACTACCGCGAAGGCGGCTGTCGCCAGGTCAAGGATGTCGAGGTCAGCGCCAATCTCGGCTGGGCCAACCCGGCGACCGCCTCGTCGATGGTCATGCGGCGCGGCTGAGAAGGAGAACGAAAATGCCAATCCGCGGCGAATATCTGGGCATGGCGCTGACGATCGACGATCTCGATCACGAGAACCTCGAATATTTCCGCCACTGCGCCGAGCACGAGTTTCACCTGCAGGCCTGCGCCCAGTGCGGCAGGCTGCGCTACCCGCCGACCACCGCCTGCCCGTGGTGCATGAGCCTCGAATCAAATTGGCGCAAGGTCGAGGGCAAGGGAGCGGTGCATTCCTACAGCGAGGTGCACCACGCGATCCAGCCGGCCTTTCGCGGCCACACCCCCTACCTGATCCTGCTGGTCGATCTCGACACGCAAAAGGGCGAGCCGACCCCCGAGGAGGCGCTTCGCGTCGCCGGCAACCTCGCGACACAAGATGGCCAATTGGCGCCGCCCGAGATGGTCCGGCGCGTCGGCATCGGCGCCCGCGTGCGCATGGTGTTCAGCGATGTCGGCCCCGGCCTTGCTCTGCCGCAATGGACGATCGACGAAGCGGCGCCTCAGCCAGAAAAGCCCTGGCGATATCCGCAGGAGTAGCCGGTAGCGCCGCGGCGGGTTGTGCCGCGCGCGCAACCTACCCTACGGAACGGAACCGATCCGGCAGCATGGGGTTGCGCGTATCGCAAGCCGTCAGCTCAGCCCTTGACGCCGCCCATGGTCAGGCCGGCGGTCATGCGCCCGCGAACCATGTAATAGATTACGACCGGCGGTATCGCATAGACGACGGCCGTCGCCATCATATAGTTCCATGGCGACTCGTCGCTGTTGAGGAACTGCGCCAGCGCCACCGGCACGGTCATGCTGCGGGTGTTGGACAACAGCAGGAACTGATAAAGGTACTCGTTCCAGGCGAGCAGCAGTGCGTAGGTGCCGACCGCGACCAGCGCCGGCGCCATCATCGGCAGATAGATGCGGAAATAAACCTGGAGCGGCGTTGCGCCGTCGATCCGGGCGGCCTCGTCGAGCTCGATCGGGATGCTCCGGCCGTATTGCTGGAAGATGAAGATCGCGTAGGGGGTGGCGAAGGTCACCTCGGCGGCGATGACCGACCACAAATTGTTCGACAGACCATAGGCCTGCATGATCCGGTAGAACGGGATCGCCAGGAACGAGGCCGGGATCACATAGGTCAATAGCGCCGCATTGGTTAAGAGCCAGCCATGGCGGATGCGCATCCGGCTGATCGAAAAGCTCGCCAGGGACCCGATCGCCAAGGTGAAGAATACCGTCATCGCGCCGATGTAGAGGCTGTTGCCGAATTGGTGCCAAAAGTTTTCGAGGTACCAATAGCCTTCGGTGATGACGACCCAGTAGCTGTAGGCGGAGGGGTGCGCCGGCCAGATATTGCTGCTGAACACGTTGTTGTGAGATTCGAGCGAGACCATCACCATGCTGTAGATCGGCACCAGAGTCCACACGATCAGCACGGCGCCGAGCGCGAGCGCCGCCGCCTCGTTCAGCATCCGCCGCCGCCGGTAGTTCGGCACCGCCGCAGCCGCCGCCGAACGGCGGCTTTCCAGCAGCACGGCGCTCATAGCTGCACCTCCGAGGTGCGCAGCTTGCGCATCAGCAGCAGGACCAGCGGGATCAACAGCGGCAACGCCGACATCACCGCGGCCACGCCGAGCTGCGGCTTGGCGATTTCAAAGGCGTCGCGGATGCCGAGCGTGGCCAGCACGTGCGTGGTCAGCGCCGGCCCGCCGCCCGACACGAAATAGACCGTGTTGAAGTCGCCGAGGGTGAAGATCGTCGACAGCAGTGTGCACACGACATAGAGGTTGGCCAGCAGCGGGAACGACACATGGAGGAACCGGCGCAGCCCGGTAGCGCCGTCGACCTCGGCCGCCTCATAGAGCTCCTGCGGGATCGCCATCCGCCCAGCCAGCAGAATTACCGTCCAGAACGGCATGTTCTTCCAGATGTAGGCGATTATGACGCAGCCGAGCGCCAGCCAGCGCGAGGTGTCGAGCCAGCCCGGGCCGTCGATGTGGAACAGATCCCACAGCACGTTGTTGATCAGGCCCCATTGGCCGTTCAGCATCCAGTGGATCGAAATAAACGTCGGCAGCGCCGGGACCGCCCAGGGCAGCACAAAGATCATCAGCAATCCCTTGACCCACCAGCCGCGGCGCATGAAAAAGCCGGACAGCAACAGCGCAAAGAACAGCTTCACATTGACGCCGATCGCCAGGTAAAGCAGCGTATTTACGACCGTCTGCTGATAGATCGGGTCGGAGAACAGCTCGGCGTAGAGCCGCGGCTCGTGCCCGAGCCACACCCCATACGCCACCGGAAAGACCACGAAGGCCAAAAACACCGCGACATAGGGGATGCAAAAGGCGATGGCCCAGGTAAATTCCGAGCCCTGCAGGCCGCCGCGCCAGGCGCGCAGCCGGGACGGGCGGCCGACTACCCGACGGCCGGCCTCGATGACCGATACACTTGCCATGTCCGCCTCTCAGCTCTGCACGATCGGATATTTTCCGAGGATCGTATCGATCCTCTTGAGCGCCTTGTCAGCGGCGTCTTTCGGCGACATGCCGTTGCGGACGATGTCCGCCTCGGCCAATCCCCAAATCTGCTCGGCGTTGACCACGGCATAGCCGGGATTGAATACCGGGTAGGCGACCACGGTTTCGTCGAGCACGCCTTCCTTTACATAGACCGGCCGATGCGGATCCTTGGGATCGAGCCAGAACGGGTCGCTCTTGACCAGGGACGGCATCGCCGGCAGCCAGCGGCCGAGCCCCTCCTTCAGATAGGCGTTTACGACCTTTGGCTGGATCACATATTTCATGAAGTCCTTGGCGACCTCGACGTTTTTTGCCCCTTTCGGGATGAAGCCGCCGCCGACGCCCAGTTGCGCCATATTGGGCTGGCCATTATTGCCGAGCGGCAGGCCCATCGTCGCAATCGCGTCATAATCTTCTTTGTTGTGATAGAGCGCGACCTCGGTCGAGATCGTGCCGTCGAAATCCATGACGATTTCCCTGGCGTGGAAGGCGTTGTTGTCGTCGGCGTCGTTCCAGCTCAGCACCCCCGGCGGCACATAGCCGTCTTTGAAAGCGGCCGACACATAGGCGAGCGACTTGACCGCCGCGTCCACCACCTTCGGGTCGTCGAGATGCGCCTTGCCATCCTTGGTGACGATGCCGTTGCCGCCATTGGCGATCAGGAAAGCATGAAACAGATTGTTGCCGTCGGCCGGACCCGTGCTGGTCATCTGCAAGCCCAGGGAGTAAATATTTCGGTTGCCCTGGTCGCGCAGCTTCTGCTGCATCGGCTTGAAGAAGTCCCAGTAAGCGTCCCAGGTTTTCGGCGCGTCCGATATCTTATAGCCGGCCTTTTCGACCAGCGGGATCCAGACGTGGAACGGCACTACTGCAGTTTTATAGGGCACAAAGTAAAAATCTCGTTTCTTGCTCGTATTGTTGTAATATTGTGAAGCGAGAAGCACGGTGGACTTGTATTGAGCCTTTTGGGTCTCGACAACGTCGCTGACATCGACGATCTTGTCGTCCCAGGCATTCTGCGGAATGATCTGCTGGTCGGCGACGTCGTGCGAAATGAGATCCGGCACATCGCCGCTGGTGATCGCCGAGACGATCTTTTGCATCAACGGGGCGAACGGCACGAGACTATAGTCGATCGTATTGCCGCTGGCCTTCTGGTAATCGGCCACCATCTTGCGAAAACCGGCGTCCTCTTCGGGAATGAAGCCCTGGGTCCACCACACGGTCGCGGTCGAAGCCGCCGCATTGGCGATGTAGGGCCGGGCGAGGGTGCCGGCCGCGGCGACGGCGAGGGAGCTGCGCAGCAGCGTGCGCCTCGTCGGGTTGGTGGTCATCTGCGTCTTCCTTCCTCGCTCACGCGGCTGAGCGCCGCGGCGGTTTGTCGTTGTGGGTCTGCCATGCGAATATAGAACAGCTGCCCCGCGGCCTCAAACGGTATTCTGAGGTTAACGCGCAAGGTGTCGCCCGGGCGCCCCCCGTGCGGCAGCCGCGGTACTCCGGTTAGTCCGGGTTGCCCGCGGCAATCGGGCGCAGCGGCGGCGAGCACGGCGACCCGCGCCCCCATGCCGCGGCAGCGCCTCTCAAACGGCGGACGCCGCCGCGAATGGCGCTACCTTTCAGCTCTGCTCGATCGGATATTTCGCGAAAATCGCCTCGATCCGCTTGAGCGCCTTATCGGCCGCCGGCTGCGGCTCCATCCCGCCGACCATGACATCGGCGAGGGCCAAGCCCCAGACATGCTCGGTCTCGACCTCGGCGTAGGCCGGGTTGAACACCCAGAAATATGGCACGGTCGGGTCGACCATCGCCTGGCGCACATAGGGCGGGCGGTGCGGGTCCTGCTTGGGGTCGGTCCACCACGGGTCGCTGGTGACGAGCTCGGGCATCACCGGCAGAAACCGGCCGAGCCCGACCTTCAGATAATCGGCGTTGACCTTGGGCTGGATCAGGTATGCGGCGAACTCCTTGCCGACCGCAACGTTCTTCGCACCCTTTGGAACGAAGGCGAGATTGGCGGCGAACACGCTGGCGATCGGCTGGCCCTCGTTGCTGCGCGGCAGGCCGCGCACCACCATGTCGTGGTAATAGGCCTGCTTGTCGTGGATCATCGCGACTTCGGTCGACAAGGTGCCGTCGAGATCCATCACGCACTGCTTCGAGTGGTAGGCGTTGTTGTCGTCCGCGTCGTTCCAGCTGACCGTCCCCGGCGGCACATAGCCGCCCCGGTAGAGCGCCCCCAGATAGGCCAGGGACTTGACCGCCGCCGCCTTGACCTGTGGATCGTCGGCATGCAGCTTGCCGTCCTTGGTGACGAGGCCGCCGCCGCCATGGGCGATCAGGAATTGATCGAAGGTGCTGGCGACATCGAAGCCGACGGTGCTGAGCACGAAGCCGGTGGCATAGGTGTGGCGCACGCCCTGGTCCCGCAGCTTTTGCTGCACCGGCTTGAAGAAATCGATAAAAGCATCCCAGGTGTTCGGGATGTCCGACTCCTTATAGCCGGCCTTTACGACCAGATCTCGCCAGTAATGGAACGGTCTGACCGAGCCCTTGTACGGCACGCCATAAAAGCTGCGCTTTTTCTCGACGCTGTTGTAGCAGCGGGCGCCGAGCAACGCGGTGGGCATGATGCGCGATTGCTGGGTCGCGACCACGTCGCTGACGTCTTCGAGCTTGCCGTCCCAGGCCTGCAGCGCCACGAACTCGATCGGGTTGGCGTCGATCAGATCCGGGACCCCGCCGCTGGTGATCGCCGAGATGATCTTCTGCCGCAGCGGCGCAAACGGAATGATGCTGTAGTCGATGGTGTTGCCGCTGGCCTTTTCATAGGCGGCGACGATCTTGCGGAACGCGACATCCTCTTCCTGGGCAAAGCCCTGCGACCACCACACGGTCGCGGTCGTCGCCGCCGCATTAGCGATAAACGGCCGCGCCAAGCTGCCGGCCGCAGCGATCGCCAGGGAGCCGCGTAACAGCGAACGCCGGCTGGTGTTGTTTGTCATGCCCGTTTCTCCCTTTTTCTGGCCGCGCCGCAAACCGGCGGCAAGCATGCCTTCAGCTCTGTACGATCGGATATCTGGCGAAGATCGCCTCGATCTGACTGGAGGCCTTGTCCGCCGCCGCCTGCGGCGACGTCCCGTTGCGGATGATGTCGGCCCAGGCGGCACTCCACACATGAGTGTTCTGAACCTCGGCATAGGCCGGGTTGAACGCCCAAAAGGCCGGCACGGTCGGGCCGAGCACGCCTTGCTCGGTGTAGGCCTTGCGATGCGGGTCGGCCAACCACCACGGGTCGTTCTTGACGATTCCCGGCATGACCGGAATGTTGCGGCCGAGCCCGACCTTCAGCCAGTCGTTGTTGACTTTGGGCTGGATGAAGTACTTCAGGAAGTCCTTGGCCACCGCGACGTTTTTCGCTCCTTGCGGGATCAGCGCGTTGACCACGGTGAGCTGGCTTGCAACCGGCTTGCCCTCGTTGCTGAGCGGCAGGCCCATCGTCACGATGTCATTGTAATCCTGCTGGTTCTTGATAATTGCCACCTCTGTTGAAATGGTGCCGTCGATATCGGCGACCATCAGCTTCGAATGGAAGGCGTTGTTGTCGTCGGCGTCGTTCCAGTTGACGGCGCCCGGCGGCACATAGCCCTGCTTGTAGGCGGTGGTCGGATAGGTCAGCGCCTCGATCGCCGCCGCCTTGACCTTCGGATCGTCGAGATGAAGCCGGCCGTCGCGGCTGACGATGCCCTCGCCGCCATAGGCAATGAGGAAGTAGTGGAACGTGTTGTTCGGATCCACGCCCTGGCTGGTCACCTGTAAACCAAGGGCAAAGACGTTGCGCATGCCCTGGGCGCGTAACTTGTCCTGCACCGGCTTGAAGAAGTTCCAGAAGCCGTCCCAGGTCTTGGGCGCATCGGCCAATTTGTAGCCGGCCTTCTCGACCAGCGAATTCCAAATGTGAAACGGCAACACCGCGCCGGTGATCGGCACCCCGTAAAAGCTGCGCTTTTTGGTTACGCTGTTGTAGCAATTGGCCGAGAGCAGCGCGGTTTCGCTGTATTGCGGCTTCTGGGTCTCGACGATGTCGCTGACATCGACGAGCTTGCCGTCCCAGGCAAACAGCGCCACGATTTCGGCGGGGTTGGCCGGGAACAGATCCGGCACCACTCCGCTGGTCACCGCCGAGATCACCTTCTGGCGGTGCGCCGCATAGGGAACGATGCTGTAGTCGATCGTGTTGCCGCTGGCCTTCTCGTAATCCGAGAAGATCTTTTTGATCGAGACATCCTCTTCGCGGGCAAAGCCTTGCACCCACCACACGGTCGCGGTGGTCGCCGCGGCGTCGGCGATGTAGGGCCGGGCCAATGTCGCAGCAGCGGCAAAACCCATCGAGCCGCGCAGCAGCGAGCGCCGGGTCCACTGGTTCATCTCGGCCTCCTTCCCTCGGGCAGCCCGTCGTTGCGGGCGCATCTTTGTTTCCTTAAGACAGCAGAGCGCGTTCAAATGAGGCGAGTCAAGCCTTGGTGCCTGGCCGCGCGACGCGGCGCCACGGCGCGATAATCGGGCGGCGGAACGACCGGATCGACAGCGGCGAGAGGGGCGCGCATGAGGGCGGCTGGATTGGCTTGGCGGGTCGAGGAGACCTGCCGCAACGCCTGGCCGGCGCTGCGCCAGGTCTGGTTCGACGGCTGGGTGCTGCATTTCAGCGGCGGGCTGACCCGACGGGCCAACTCGGCCAACCCGCTCCGGGCCGAGTGCCGCGATGCCGAGGCGGTGATCGCCGGCGGCGAGGCGCTCTACGGCCATCACGGGCAGCCGACGATCTTCCGTCTACCCTCGCTGATCGAGCCGGGGATCGATGCGCGGCTTGCCGCACACGGCTACCGGAGCGAAGGGCCGTCCTTGGTTCTCTATGGCGAAATCGGAGCCCTGACGGCGCTGCGCGACCCCGCGGTCATCCTGCTGGCGCAGCCCGGCACGCAATGGCTGAAGGCGATGGCGCAGTTGCAAGGGCATACCGCGATCGAAGCCGGCCTCTACCGCGGGATCATCGATCGGCTAGCCGTTCCGGCCGCGTTCGCGGCGCTCTCCGACGATGGCGGCGTCGCGGCGCTCGGCTACGCGGCCCACCATGACGGCCTGATCTGCTACCAGTCGATCGCGACCGACCCCGCGCGGCGGCGGCGCGGCTATGCCCGGCGGATCATCACTAGTCTGGCCGCCTGGGGGGCCGATCGCGGCGCCACCGGGGCCTGCCTCGAGGTCGAAGCCGGCAACGCCCCGGCCCGCGCGCTTTACGCGGCACTCGGGTTCGACGAGCTCTACCGCTACCATTACCGGCGCCAGCCACCGGCCGGTCGCCGTTGACGGCGATCGGATCAGCGATCGAGCCGGGGAACGAGGCAGTGATCGAGGTCAGGACAGCGCGCGCAGTTCGGCGCGCAGGCGGTCGGGGTCGCCGCCGGCGAGGCCGCGCTCGATCTCTGCATGGGTTTCTTCCCACACCGGAACCGCGGCGACGAGCAGCGCCCGGCCGGCCGAGGTCAACGCGAGGCGGCGACTGCGCTTATCCCGATCATCGACCGCCACCGTCACCAGCCCGCGCCGTTCGAGAGGCTTCAGGTTCGCGGTGAGCGTGGTGCGGTCCATCGCCAGCAGGGCCGACACGCTGCCGATGCTCGGCGCCTCGTGGCGATTGAGCGACATCAGCAGCGAAAACTGGCCGCTGGTCAGCGCCAACGGCCGCAGCGCCGCATCGAAGCGGCGCGCCACCGCTCGCGCCGCCCGCTGCAGATGGAGGCACAAGCAGGTGTCGCGAACCTGACGGGTGATTTCACACGGCAGCGCATTCGCTGTTGACATGCGTCATTATAAGTTGATATCAACATATTTGTCAATGCACGGCGGTGGCCCGGTGTCGCTGGTTTCCGCCGATCGTCCGCTGCCGAGGAGAAGGAGGATGGAAGCGCACAAGACCGTCTCCCGAGACGAATGGCTCGCCGCCCGCACCGCGCTATTGGCCAAGGAAAAGGAATTTACCCAGTTGCGCGACCGGTTGAGCGCCGAGCGGCGGGCGCTGCCCTGGGTCAAGGTCGAAAAGGCATATCGGTTCGACACGACCGAAGGCAGCAAAACGCTCGCCGACCTGTTCGGCGGACGCAGCCAGCTGGTGGTCGATCATTTCATGCTCGGTCCCGGCTGGGGCCAAGGCTGCGTCGGCTGCTCGTTCGGCGCCGACCACATCGGCTGCCTGGTGCATCTCGAACATCACGACGTCAGCGTCGTCGTGGTGTCGCGCGCGCCGCTCGCCGAGATCGAAGCCTACAAAAAGCGCATGGGCTGGCGCTTCGACTGGGTGTCGTCCTTTGGCAGCGACTTCAACTTCGATTACCACGTGTCGTTCACGCCGGACGATCTGGCAAAGGGCAAAGTCTATTACAACTATCGCGAGACCGATGGCGGGATCGAAGAATTGCCCGGCCTCAGCGTTTTCTTCAAGAACGAGGCCGGCGAAATCTTCCATACCTACTCCAGTTATGCCCGCGGCGCCGAGGAACTGATCACCACCTACATGGTTCTCGACCTGACCCCGAAGGGCCGCAACGAGACCGGCCCCAATCGCAATTTGACTGATTGGGTGCGGCGGCACGACGAATACGAGGACACCGCGGTCGCGGCATCCTGCTGTCAACCATAGCGGTCCAGCGATGGACAAGGGGCGGGCCGGCCATAGCGGTCATATCTTGACCGCCCAGTCGAGCGCGGCCCTCGTCATCCACTGATCGATGATCGAAGCATTGAAGAACATTGCCCTCCCACCCACCGCGAAATGGAGAGAATCGATGCAAGTACAACCCTACCTGTTCTTCGACGGCCGCTGCGAGGAGGCGATCGAGTTCTACCGCGCTGCGCTCGGCGCCGAAGTCGTGATGCTGATGCGCTTCAAGGACTGCCCCGAGCCGCAGCAGCACGGCATGGTTCCGCCGGGCGGCGAGAACAAGGTGATGCATGCGGCCCTGCGCATCGGCGACGCGACGGTGCTGGCCTCTGACGGCCGATGCCTGGGACAGCCGAATTTCCAAGGCTTTGCCCTGTCGCTCACCGCGTCCGACGTGGCTCAGGCGGATCGGCTGTTCGCAGCTCTGGTCGAAGGCGGCCAAGTCCAGATGGCGCTGGACAAGACTTTCTTTTCGCCGCGCTTCGGCATGGTCGCCGACCGCTTTGGCGTCTCGTGGATGATCTACGTCGAACACTGAGCACCCGGCCGCTCAAGCCAAAGGGCGCCGATGCCGCCCGGCGGAGCCGTTATCTCAGGCCGGCGCCGCAGTTCGGCATCCGGCCGGCGAGCCGGCTCCAGCTGCGCCCCAGCAGACCCTGCAGCCGGCGACCGATGACCAGCGGCCCCGGCCGCCACAACGCCGGCGCATCGAGGCGTTCGAGGATGATTTCCGGCGAGCAGGGCAGCCGGGTCACCGGGTCGAGGTAGCGCGGGTAGAGGATCAGCGCCCCGGCGACCAGCTCTTCGAGCGCGAGACGCCGGCCGCGCGCGGCGCCCGCCAGATCCACCGTCAGCCCCCAGCCGGCATAGAACGGGCGGCCGTAGACGACGACCCGGCGCCGGCGAAGCAGCGCCTCGAAACCGGCGAGCGAGGTCAACGTGTGCAATTCGTCGATGTCGGCAAGCAGCGCCGCCGTCGACCTGTCGCGCACGATCGCGTCGGCGAACTCGCGCGCCCGGCGGTCGGGGACGGCGCCCTTGCGATGGCCCGCCTCGACGTCGGGATGCGGCTTGTAAAGGATGAAGGCGCCGGGGTTCGCCCGCCGCACCCGGCCGAGCAGATCGAGATTGCCGCGCACGCCGCCGCCGCCGAGCCTCACCGACAGATCGTCCTCGACCTGCCCCGGCACCAGGATGCGCCGCCGGCCCGCCGGAAATGCGAGCGCGGCGAGCCCGGGTGCTGGCGCTGCGGCGAGATTGTATTTGGTGACGCCGCGGGCCACCAGCTGAGCGATCAGCCGGTCGGCGCGGGCCAGCAGCGCCGCATCGAATTTGCTCTCCCGCAGCAGGCGTTCGAGGTCGCTGCGCGCGCCGGGGTCGTAATGCATGCCGGCGCTATCGAGCACCAGCGAAGCGGCCGGCACGAAGTCGGAGCCGAGGCCGACCGAGCGGATGAAGCCGTCCTCGACCCGCAGCAGCCCGATCTGCTCGCGCGCGGCCGCCGCGGCCAGCCCCGCGGGCATGCGCGAGGCCCAGACTGCAATCGCTCCGCCCGGCCGCCCCCGCGCCGCTCTGAGCGCGCCCGCCGTGGTGCGGCGAAACACCGGCGCCCCGGCGGTCGAGCACAGAAAATCGGCGACCCGGCGACGCTTCCAGAACGACATCCCGACCAGCACCGCGACGCGCCGGTTGACCGTCTCGATCTGCCGCCAGTCGGCGAGGACCGCCAGGGTCTCTTCGAACGAGGAGGCGGTGTTTCGAAACGGGTCGAGATGGCGGGTCGCAACCAGACAAGCCCCGGCAAAGATCTCGTCGACGGCGCGCGCGAACGGATGCCGCGTGACCCCCGCCTCGTCGGCGGTGACGCCCCAGCCGGAATAAAAGCAATCCGCGAAGCAGCGCACCACACGCCCGGCGAGCAGCGCGAGAAAGCCGGTCTCGCTTCCGGCGGCATAGACCCGCTCGGCCCGGGCAAGCGCTGCCCACGGGTCGACCCACCCGGTGAGGACGCAGACCCCGCGTTGCGCGGCCATGGCCAACAGACCGCGGCCGGCGATGCGGTCGGGCGCCAGGACCACGACCTTGTGTGCGGGGTGCTCGGCCAATGCCGCCGCCAGCATCGCGCGCAACACCGGCACAGACAGCGATCGGCCGGTTCGGCCCGCGTCGACGAGGGCGATGCCTTCGCCTGGCGGCAGCTCGCTTCTGCCCCACCACGATCCGCCGACCTGCCGCGAGACCAGCGCGCGCCGCGCCGCCGCGGCACGTTCGAGAAGCTGCGGCGTTTGCCAATCTCGGCTCGCCAGCACGCGGGTCGGCGACAGGATGTCGGCCGGCGAGCCCGGCCCGTTGATCGCGACCGCGGTCACGCTCAGCACCGGGGCGGCGCCCTTGCGCCACGGCGGCGCTCGCAACAGGCCGTTCCCCAAAACGATCGCCGGCACCCCGAGCGCGGCGGCCCGCGCCTGCCCGCGCTTTTGTTGCCGCGAGCCGGCCCAGGCGGCAATCCCGGCGAGCGCCCCCGCATCCGAGAGATCGGCGAACAGCGCCATTGACGCGGCAGCGTCGAGCGGGCCGGCGCGGAACTCCAGTCGCCCCGCGCCAGCCGCCGCGACGATCCCGGCGTGGTATTGGTGGGGGGAAACCGGCGTCGCCGAGGCGAAATCAGGTTGCGACATGTCAGCAAATGATTTGAGTGCGATAGAATGGCGGGGTGCCTACCCGGCAATCTCGACGGCGAGCACCGCCCTGTCCACGAAAAACACCTGGGCACCGACAATTGGGGTCGCGGCCCAAGCGGGCAGCAAAATCGCGGTGCACAAATCCTCCGGCGCCGCCGGTTCTATCGCTTCCGAAGCTGACCGGGATCGGCTAAGCTCGCGCGATGGATACAATGCTCGCCGCGAAACAGTCACAATCGCGTCATCCCCTCGACGCGTCGCATTGCCCCCTCCTTCCGGCTCAGACCCAGTCATGAGTAATCTTCCCAACCTTCGCCGCGCTCGATTTGCGGTCCGCCGGGCCGCGGCCGGCGCGGTGGTCCGGCCGCGCGGTATCGGCGGCATCGGCGCGATCGGCCGGCTGTTCGGCGCGCTGAACATCTGGTTCTGGGCGCTCGTCGGTCTGCCGACCTTGGTCGCCGCCGTCTATTATTTCGGAATTGCCTCGAGCCTCTACATGTCGGAGGCACAGTTCGTGGTCCGCAGTCCGGACAAGCCGAAGACTTCGATGAGCGGTGTCGCCAGCATGATGGGGGGCGGCGGCGTCATGGGCGGCGATAACGACGCGCTGATGGTGCAGACCTTCATCATGTCGCGGGACGCGGTCGGCCAGCTCGACCGGCACGATGACCTGCGGGCGATTCTCGACCGTCCGGAGGCCGATTTTGTCTCCCGCTTTCCTTCAATGTTCAGCCATCGCACCGATTTCGAGGCGCTTTACAAGGCCTATTCGCGGTTCGTGTCGGTCGATTACAATGACGAGGCCGGGGTCAGCACCTTGAAGGTCAAGGCATATCGGCCCGAGGACGCGCAGAAGATCGCCCAGGCGCTGTTGGCGGCCAGCGAGCGCCTGATCAACCAGCTCAACGAGCGAGCGCGCCAGGACGCGGTGAGCAGCTTCCAGCACGAGGTCGAGCAGACGCAGCAGCGCATTGCCGCGATCCAGGCGCAGTTGACGACCTATCGCATCCGCCAGCAGATGCTCGACCCCAAAACCGCCGCAGAAGGCCCGCTGAAGCTGTTGGGAGAGCTCAACACCGACCGCGCCGACGCAGAGGCGGCGCTTGCCAGCGCATTGAGGAATTCGCCGCACAGCCCGCAGGTCCCGGTGCTCCGGGTGCGCATCGCTTCGCTCACCAGGCTGATCGCGGAAGAGCGCGGCAAGATCACCGGCGACAGCGGCTCGGTGGCCGCCGCGCAGGCTGGGTACGAGCGCCTCGACACCGATCAAAAGCTTGCCGAAAAGCAATTGGCGTCGGCCTACAAATCGCTCGAGCAGGCGCGGGTCGATGCGCAGCGGCAGCAGCTCTATCTCGAAACGATCGCGCAGCCCAATCTGCCCGACTATCCACTCTACCCAAAGCGGATGGTCTCGTTTTCGATGGTCTTGGCGACATGCCTGCTCGCCTACAGCATCGCTTGGCTGTTGATCGCCAGCGTGCGCGAACACGCCGCCGCCTAGCGGATCGGTTCGTGCTCGGCCGGGCCGAGGGCAGCGACTGGGTCCATGCATGATCAGGGTCGCTGGGGTTTGCAAAGACTATCCGAGCGAGCTCGGCGGCCACCGGCGGGTGCTGAACGAGGTGTCGTTCGAGCTGGCGCGCGGCGAGAAGATCGCCGTGCTCGGCCGCAACGGCGCCGGAAAATCGACCCTGATCCGCCTGCTCGGTGGGGTCGAGCTGCCGACCAGCGGCACAATCGAACGGACCATGTCGCTATCCTGGCCGATCGCGATGGTCGGCGGCATCCACGGCGTCTTGACCGGCAACGACAACATCCGCTTTATCGCCCGCGTCTACGGCAAGCCGTTCCAGGAAATGCGCGATTTTGTCGATGATTTTGCCCAGCTCGGACAGTTCCTGTCGGAGCCGGTAAAGACCTATTCGACCGGGATGATGGGGCGGCTCAATTTCGCCCTGTCGCTCGCCGTCGATTTCGACTGCTATCTGATCGACGAGGTCATCGCCGCCGGCGATTACAGCTTTCAGGCCCGCTGTCACCAGGAGCTTTTCGAGAAGCGCGCCGATCGCTCGCTGATCCTGGCCTCGCACATCGCAACCTTCGTCAAGAGCTATTGCTCGCGCGCGCTCGTCCTGCACCGCGGGCGCGGCAAGGTGTTCGAGGATCTCGATCTGGCGCTCGACATCTACAACGCCCTGTGATCGGGGCGGGGTGAGCCGGCCGGGTCGCTGCCCAGGCGCGCCTCGGCGAACTCTCTTCCTACATGATAAAGCGCAAAATCGCTGCCGGCGCGGCAGATGCGGCTCGGCTGGTTTATGCTGTGCCGCCACGATGCAACGACGAAAAAGGATCGGCCCGCCCGATGGCGCCCAGACCCGAGCACACCCCCCAGCCGATCGGCCGCGTGATTTTCGACGGCTTCAATCTGTCGCTGGCACAAGGCACCGGGGTTGCGACCTATACAAGGATGCTGGCTCAAGTGGTCCATGAGCTCGGCTACGAGATCGGCGTCGTCTATGCCTCGGCGCAGACGCCGCCCAAGAACCGGCTGTTGCGCGAAGTGGCGTTTTTCGACGAAAAGCGGGCGATCAAGATCCCGCTCAGCCGCCAAGTCATCAATTGCGTTGCCGACCAGCTGCGCAACTTTGCCGCAATCCGGCCGCTCCCGGTCGAATTCGACGGCGTGGTCATTCAGCGCCAGTTCGAGGGCATGTTGCCGGCCGATCACCGCGCCTTCACCACGCGCAATCTGTTCGCCGCGGCGCGCGCGCATTTCGCCAGGACGAGCCGGTTTGCGCGGCTGAGCTTCGAGGCTCCGCCCGACATCTTTCACTGCACCTATCCGCTGCCGGTGCGCTCGCCATCAGCGTGCAACATCTACACTATCCACGATCTGGTGCCGCTCCGTCTGCCGTTCACGACGCTCGACAACAAGCGGCAAATGTTCCGTCTTTTGAAAAAGATCGCGGCGCAGGCCGATCACATCGTGACGGTGTCGGAAAATTCGAAGCGCGACATCATCGAATTGCTCGGCGTCGAGGAAAGCCGGGTTACCAACACCTATCAGGCGGTGCATTTCCCGGCAGCGTACCGGGAGCGGCCGGATGCCGTGTTGGCCGAGCAGCTGGAGGGCTCCTTCGGCCTGGAGTTTAACGAATACCTATTGTTTTTCGGCGCCTTGGAGCCGAAGAAGAATGTCGGCCGGCTGATCGAGGGCTATCTCTCGTCGGGGGTCGATATTCCACTGGTGCTGGTCGCCGGTCAGGGTTGGAACAACGAACCCGAAACCAAGCTGATCGCCGAGTTGCGCGACAAGCAGCGCTTGCCGGCATTCGCCAACCGCGGCGCCGGCCGAACCGTTCACCGCTATGATTATGTGCCCTTGGGGCTGCTGGCGACATTGATCCGGGGGGCGCGCGCGGTGCTGTTTCCATCGCTCTACGAGGGGTTCGGGCTGCCGGTGCTCGAGGCGATGGTGTTGGGAACGCCAGTCATCACCTCGCGCGAATCATCGATCCCGGAAGTCGCCGGCGACGCCGCGCTGCTGGTCGATCCCTACAGCACCGACGAGATCGCCGCGGCGATCCGCACCATCGTCGACGATGCCGATCTGCGCGCCGAGTTGGTGCAGCGCGGGCTGGCGCAGGCGGAAAACTTTTCGGTCGACCGCTACCGCGAGCGGGTCGGCGCGCTCTACCGCGCGCTGCGCTGATAGGTCCCGGGCTTGGGGGCAACGGGCGCGCGGTTGACACTGCCGCTGCCGGTCGATCATGTTGCCGCGGCTTTAGCCTGCCTCAACTCCTGCGGAAACGCCATGACCGACCTCCATACCGCCGCCGCCGTCGACGCCGCGTGGGAAGCGCGCGACGGGATTTCGCCATCGACCCGCGGCCCGTGGCGCGAGGCGGTCGAGGCCGCGCTCGACGGGCTCGATTCGGGAAAGCTGCGCGTCGCCGAAAAGACCGCGCGCGGCTGGCAGGTCCACCAATGGCTCAAAAAGGCGGTGCTGCTGTCGTTCCGCCTCAACGACATGGTCGAGATCCCGGGCGGCCCAACCGACCCTGAGCGCGGGGCGTCGCGGTGGTGGGACAAGGTGCCCTCGAAATTCGCCGGCTGGTCGTCGAACCGCTTCCGCGATGCCGGGTTTCGCGCGGTGCCGGGCTCGATCGTGCGCCGATCGGCCTATATCGCGCCCAATGTCGTCCTGATGCCGAGCTTTGTGAATGTCGGCGCCTATGTCGACAGGGGAACGATGGTCGACACCTGGGCCACGGTCGGCTCCTGCGCCCAAATCGGGGCCAATTGCCATCTCTCCGGCGGGGTCGGGATCGGCGGCGTGCTCGAGCCGCTGCAGGCCGAGCCGGTCATCATCGAGGATGACTGCTTTATCGGCGCGCGCAGCGAGGTGGTCGAGGGGGTTATCGTCGAGCAGGGCTCGGTCCTGGCCATGGGCACCTTCATCAGCGCCACCACCAAGATCGTCGACCGCAATACCGGTGCGGTGCATATGGGCCGGGTCCCGGCCTACTCGGTGGTGGTGCCGGGCTCGCTCCCGGGCAGAAAGCTCCCGGACGGCAGCCCCGGCCCCAATCTCTACTGCGCGGTCATCGTCAAGACCGTCGACGCACAGACCCGCGCCAAGACCGCGATCAACGAATTGCTGCGCGAATGAAGAACGCCGCGATCGACCCGGCGGCACTCGCCGCCGAGCTGATCTGCCGGCCGAGCGTCACCCCCCGGGACGAGGGTGCGATCGACATCGTCGCCGGCTATCTCGAAGACCTCGGCTTCACCTGCCACCGCCTGGTGTTCGGCGAGGGCGACCAGGCGATCCGCAATCTCTACGCCCGCATCGGTCGGGGGCAACCGAACCTGTGCTTTGCCGGCCATACCGACGTGGTGCCGCCCGGTGCGCGCGAGGCCTGGTCGTTCGACCCGTTTTCGGCGAGCCTGCGCGCCGGCGCGCTCTATGGCCGCGGCGCGGTCGACATGAAGGGGGCGATCGCCGCCTTTATCGCCGCCGCAGAACGCTGGCTCGTCGGGCGCGGCGCCGATTTTGCCGGCTCGATAAGCTTCCTGATCACCGGCGACGAGGAAGCGGCTGGGCTGAACGGCACCCGCAAGGTGCTGGAATGGCTCGCCGCGCGCGGCGAGGTGCTCGATGCTTGCATCGTCGGCGAACCGACTTCGGCTGCTGCCCTCGGCGACATGGTCAAGATCGGCCGGCGCGGCAGCCTCAACGCGCATCTGAGCGTGCACGGGGTGCAGGGTCACATCGCCTATCCGCATCGCGCCGACAACGCCGCCCATCGCCTGGTGGCGATGCTGCACGCGCTGACCGTGGCCGAGCTCGATCAGGGCTCCGAGCATTTTCAGCCTTCGACCTTGCAGGTTTCGACGATCGACATCGGCAACCCGGCCGCCAATGTGATCCCGGCCGAGGCGCGGGCGGTCTTCAACATCCGCTTCGGCGACCGTTGGAGCGGGGACGGCCTGAAGCGCTGGCTGGCCGAGCGGCTCGACAGCGTCGGCGGCCGCTACACGCTCGACGTCGCAATCAGCGGCGAATCGTTTCTGGTCGCGCCCGGCATCGTCAGCGAGGCACTCGGCGAGGCGATCCGCCGGGTTACCGGCCGAGACCCCGAGCTCAGCACCACCGGCGGCACCTCGGATGCGCGTTTTATCCATTCCTACTGCCCGGTGGCCGAATTCGGCCTTGTCGGGCAGACCATGCACAAGGCCGACGAGCGGGTCGACCTCGCCGACCTCGCCGCGTTGACCGAGATCTACCGCACCTTCCTCGATCTGTTTTTCGCCAAAAGCTGACCGGCAGCGAGTGCTCGATGGCCGCGGTGGGATGGGTGCCGGAGCTGCGCTGGGCGCTCGTCGGCTGCTGGCGGCTGGCCAGGGGCGACCGCGGCGGCCTCGCCTGTTTCGACCGTTCGCTCGACGGGTTCTGGCGCTCGTTTCGCGCCGCCTTCCTCAGCTACCCGCTCTACCTCGTGCTGCTGATGATGCGGGTGAGCCCGGCGCAATGGCAGGCGGCCGGAGGCGGCCGCATCGTGGCGATCGAGACGATCGGCTATGTGATCGCCTGGGTGGCGTTTCCGCTGGTCATCCTGTCGGTCGCCGGCTGGATCGGCCGCGAGCAGCGCTTCTTCGATTTCATGGTGCCGTACAATTGGTGCCAGCTGCCGCAGAGCATGCTCTTCGTGCTGGTCGGCGTCGCCTCCGAAAGCGGCATCCTCGGCGGTCCGGCAGTGCACGCGATCAATGCCGCCGCACTCGTCGCCGTGATGGTCTACGAGTGGTTCATCGCCCAGGTGGCGCTGGAGACCAACGGGGCGACCGCGACCCTAGTCGTCCTCGTCGACCTCGCCCTCGGCTTTCTCGTCAGCCTTGCCGCCGACAGTCTGTATTGAGCCGGCTCTATTGAGTCGCCGGGTATCGCTGGGAACCGCCAGCGGCGAAGGGGTCAGGCTGGTCCGCTGCAGGCGGCGTCAAGACCTGCTCCGCAGGTCGGGGCCTCGGCGCGGGCTGCATCTGCCCGGGTCCCTGATGCTGCGCCCC
>DASYNW010000089.1:0-63306 GCA_036008325.1 Allostellaceae bacterium | reverse complement strand
GCGCGCCGGCGCGCGCTGATGATCATGGTGAGCTTCACCGGCGCGCCGATCGGCGGGTTTGTCGGCGGCCAGATCGTCGCGCTGTGGCTGTTGCCGGCCTTCGGCTGGCAGTCGATCTTTATCGCCGGCGGGTTGTTTCCGCTCGCGCTGGTGCTGGTGATCGCGTTCTGGCTGCCCGAGTCGCCACGCTTTCTGCTGGCGCGGGGCAGGCTGTCGGCGCGCGACCAGGTGCTGCTGCGCCAGCTCGACATCACCGCCACGCACGGGCAGGAACATCCGCTGGACATCGCCCAGGGCAATCCGATCAAGATGCTGTTCGGCGAGGGCTACGCGCTGCAGACGACGCTGGTTTGGATCATCTTCTTTTGCAGCCTTCTCAATCTCTTCCTGTTCATCTTCTGGCTGCCGGAAGTGCTCCACCTGATCGGCATGACGCCGGCCCAGGCGGTGTTTGCGACGAGCCTCTATCCGCTCGGCGGGATTGTCGCCGTGCTCTATCTCGGCTGGGCGATCGACCGCTTCGGCACGCGGCGGTCGCTGGCATGGCATTACGCCGCGGGCATCGTCTTCATCGCGCTGATTTCGCTCGCCGCGTTGCCTTACCTGATGCTGCTTGCGGTCGTGTTCCTGTCCGGCCTCACCGTCATCGGCAGCCAGACCGGCTTGAACGCGGCGTGCGGCAAGCTCTATCCGGCGCGCATGCGCACCAGCGGCTACGGCTTTGCCACCGGCGTCGGGCGCCTGGGCGGCATCGCCGCGGCGCCGCTCGGCGGGTACCTGCTGGCGCGCGGGCTGCCGCCGACCTACGTCTTTTTGTCCGCCTGCCTGTTTGCGGCGATCGCCGCGGTGGCGACCGCATTCCTGGCGTTGCCCGGCCGGCAACGACGCCCGCTCGCGGCGATCGAGGCGGCGTAGCCGGGGTTCGCGTCCGCGCCGCCGCGCCGCACTCTCGCGGCAGTCCGCATAAATCCTGCGCTTGCGAGGATCATGGCGGTCTGAAGGTGAACGCCGCGAGGCGGTATCAGTAGCTGGGCTTGCTGGCAGCGGGCGTCAGCTGCAGCTCGTGGGTCCAGCACGAGCGGTCCTGGGTGTGCAGGTACCAGAACGCCTCGGCGATCTTGACCGGGTTGATCACCAAATCGGGGCGGTTCTGGTTGCGCGGCAATGCGTGAGTTCCAGGCGAATCGATGGTGCCGTCGATGACGATGTTGGCGACGTGCACGCCGTGCTCGGAATACTCCTCGGTCAGCACCTGCGCCAAGGTGCGCATCATCACCCGGGGATAGTACAAGGACTGTCCCGTCATCCGCTTCTTGCCGCGCAGCGAGCTCGAATTGTTGGAAAAGAAAAACGACCCTTGGGCTTTCTTGCGCATCGCCGGCAGCACCTCCTTGGCGACCAGAAACGGCCCGCGACAGGCGATGTGCAGTGCGGTGTCCAGGATCTCGACCGGGACGTGCTCGAGGAGCTCCTTGTCGGGCGGCAGATCGCGGCCTTCGAGGTAGCCCGCGTTATAAACCAGCACGTCCGGGTCGCCGGCCTCGCGGCGGATCGTGGCGAACGCCGTCGCGATCGACTCCTGCGAGACCAGATCCAATTCGACGATCATGCACTCCCCGCCCTGTTCGCCGATCGCTCCCGCCAATGCCGAGGCATTGGCCGCGCTGCGCGTCGTCAGCACGGTAAAGAAACCCTCCCGCGCGAATTTCTGGGCGATCGCACCCCCCACACCCCAGCGCACGCCGATCGGCAATTCGCTGTCGTCCACGGTCCGACCGTGCGCGAGCCGGGTATTGCGCCCGTCCGACTGCCATTTGGAGGTGGCGCCCACCACCACCGCGACCGGCTTGCCCTTGGTGCTCGTCTTGCGGTTTTCGCTCATTCGACAACCTTTCTATTTCGCCTGCCAGGTTCGGGCGAATGGTGAACCCGCAGACCCGATCAGCAAAGCCTAATCCGGATATCTCAAGAGGGTAAGGGGCAGGAGGCCAGCTTTGGGCGCTGGCGTTGGCGGGATGAGTGGGGAGGATGGGGGCGGCGCCATTTGGGGGACGGCGTTGGGAACTAGCGCTCGGCGCAGCGCAGGCGGTGCAAGGTGATTTCCGGCGGGCAGTTGATCCGGACCGCGACGATGCACGAGCCGACGCCGACCGAGGTGTAGCCGATCATCCGGCGATAGCGCCACGCCCCCGACCCCATGCGCCGCGGCAAGGTCGCATCGAGGGTGATCGGGATGGCGCCGGGCAGGCAGATCTGCCCGCCATGGGTGTGCCCGCTCAGCATCAGGTCGAAACCGGCATGCGCCGCCTGCCGATAGATCTCGGGCGTGTGCGACAACAGGATCGAGAATTCGCCGTCGGGGATTGGCGAGGCGGCCTTTTCGATGTTGTCGACCCGGTAGTAATGGGCGTCGTCGATGCCGGCCAGATGCAGACGCTCGGCGCCGCGGACCAGCGGCAGGGTCTCGTTGAGCAGCATGCGGATCCCCATCGCCTCCAGCGCCGGGACCATGCGGATCGTATCGTGATTGCCCAAAACCGCATAGGCCGGGCCAACAATGTGGGCACGCATCCGCGCCATGCCCTCGATCGTCGCGTCGTAAGGCCCGAAGGTCTTGCCGCGATAATCGCCGGTCAGCACGCACAGATCGTAGCGCAGGTCCGGCAGCAGCTCGTCGAGCCGCCGCATCGCGCCCTCGTTCATATCGACGTGCAGATCGCTGATCTGCAGGATCGTGAAGCCGTCGAATGCCGCCGGCAGCGCGGGCACGACGATGTCGTGATGCCGGACCTGCACGTCTGCGGCGTTCCGGCGGGCCCGCCCATACAACCCGCTGAGCCGCAGCGCGCCGCGGATCACGGCCGGGCTGAAATACCAGTTCTCCGGATGAAAGTAGTTGATGCCCTGGCCGAACACGCGTCCCTCGCGATCGTCCTCGATGCCGAGGCGCTGGCGCGCATAGAGCCGACCGAGCCGCTGCTCCAGCCGGCAGATAATGTCCTCGTCCGCCGAACCCGGCATCGATGCGATCACTAAAGCGCCCTGCCCTTGCTGCCGCCGCGTATCGATACCGGTGGATGCTTAATATACATTCAATTTCAGACCGATCATCGATGGCGGCAAAGTTGCTTCGGGCATAGCCCGAGCGCCCGGCAACGCGGGCGTACCGGGGGGTAGTTTGAAGTAGGGCCGGAACCTCATTGCATATCCCTGCCCGTTTCTATATCCAACCCTTGGTCACGGTAATCGAGATCGTGCCGGGCACCCGTAGCTCAGCTGGATAGAGCGCTGCCCTCCGAAGGCAGAGGTCGTGAGTTCGAATCTCGCCGGGTGCGCCATAAGGCGATCGATCGGGTCAAAGCCTGCCCTGCGGCCGCCCGGTCCAGTGATCTCGCCGCGCCGCCGGTGCGGTTGAAGTTGCCTTGGGATCACTTGCGGCAACCGAAACCCGGCCCGCAAACTCAGCCGAAGAAGCACGCGGAGGAATTGGTAAAAGCCCCGAGACACCGGCTGCATTGCGACGGCGCGCGTGCTTCGAGACGCGCCAAGGGCGCCCCTCAGCATCAGGTGTTTCGTTGATAGCTTGACGGAATTCCTCATCCTGAGGAAGGAAGAGCCTGCCCTCGCGAAGGAGCGTCTGAAAAGAATTGTTTTTACCAAGAAACGTCATTCCGGGGCGGTCCGAAGGGCCGAGCCCGGAACCCAAGAACACCTGCATTTCCAATATGTTTGCAGTCCGCTGGGCATAGGTTCCGGGCTCGTGGGCTGCGCCCCCGCCCCGGAATGACAAGGGTTTTGGTATTTCTTCACACGCTCGAAGGCGGGGGACGCACCGCGCTGATCGAGCCATCTTCAATTCTTCACACGCGCGAACTTCGGGATGGAATCAGTGGTAGTTGGCGCCGCCGTTGACGTGGATGGTCTGGCCGGTGATGAAGCCGCCATCGTCGCTGACCAGAAAGAGGCAGGTGGCGGCGATCTCGTCGACCTTGCCCTGGCGGCCCAGCGGGATACCGGCGGCATTTGGCGTATGCCCCTGATACCATTCGGGATTGTCGCGCCTTGTATCGATGCTGCCGGGGGAGACCACATTGACGCGGATGTTCTGCGCGGCGAACTCGGAGGCCAGAGCCCGGGCCAGCCCGACGAGGCCCATCTTCGCCGCCGAGACATGGGCGCGGCCGCTGCCGCCGGTGAACGCACCCTCGCCGGTGAAGAACAGGATGCGGCCATAGTTGTGCTTGACCATCGAGGGGATCACCGCCTGCGTGCAGTAGAAGGCGCCGTCGAGCACCACGCCCCGGACATGCTCCCAATCCGCGACGCTCACTTCGGTGAAGGGCTTGTGCGGCCGGATCGCGGCATTGTTTATCAGGATGTCGATACGGCCGAACTCGGACATGGCCCGCGCCACCATCGCGTCGACCTGGTCCTTTTTGGCAAGATCGGCGAGGACAGCCAGCGACTTTACCCCGCGCTCGCGGACCTCGCGCGCCACCGCCTCGGCCTCGGCCTGGTTGGTGCGGGCGTTGACCACGACATGCGCGCCCTCCGCAGCCAAACGCAACGCCGTGGCGCGGCCGATATTGCGGCCGGAGCCGGTGACCAGGGCGACCTTCCCGTCGAGCTTACCCATCAGCGCATCTCCCTATGACGATGTTCGAGAGCTGAAAGAAACGGCATTCGAGGCACCGGCCGGTTCGACTCTCGCCGCAGCACAGCCGGCCCTCAACCCTCCGCATCATCGCCGCGGCGATAATGGAGATAGCGCGGCGACCACATCTTGGCGCGGATCGCGGCCTCGATGCCGTCGATGTCGACCCCTTGGGTCAGCCCCTCGCGGTGCGCCTCGATCGCGGTCGCCAAGGCTACCGCAACAGCGACCTGGCGCAGCTCGGTCACCGGCGGCAGCAAATTATGGCGCGGGTTGCCGCGGGCCGGCGAGGCCTCGGCGAGCGCCTTTGCCGCGGCCATGAACATGGTGTCGGTGACCCGCCGCGCCTTGACCGCGACCGCGCCCAACCCGATGCCCGGGAAAATGTAGGAATTGTTGGTCTGGTCGATCTTGAACTTGACGCCGTCGCGGGTGAGCGGCGGAAACGGGCTGCCGGCGCCGATCACCGCCCGGCCTTCGGTCCACGCCTCGATGTCGTCAGGCGAGGCCTCCGCGCGCGAGGTCGGGTTCGACAACGGAAAGATCACCGGCCGGCGATTATGCTCGGCCATCGCCCGCACCACCGTCTCGGAAAAACCGCCGGGCTGGCCCGAGACGCCGATCAGCACGGTCGGCTTGGCGTTGTGCACCACATCGAGCAACGAGATCTTGTCCGGGTGGTCGCACAGCCAACTCTCGACCGCCGCCCGCTGCTGCACGAAGGGCGCCTGAAACGGCTCGATCGCGTTGATGCCGTCGACCAGAAGGCCGTCGCGATCGACCATGAAGAACCGCGCCGCGGCCACATTCTCCGGCAGCCCGGCCTCGACCATCATCTTCAATAAGAGGCTGGCGATGCCGCAGCCGGCCGAGCCCGCACCCAAGACCGCGATGCGCTGCTCGGTGAGGCCGACACCGGTTACGTTGATCGCCGACAGGAGCGTGCCGGCCGCGACCGCCGCCGTCCCTTGGATGTCGTCGTTGAAGGTGCACAGCCGGTCGCGATAGCGGTCGAGCAGGCGCGAGGCGTTGGCCTTGGCAAAATCCTCCCATTGCAGCAGCACATGCGGCCAGCGATGGGCAATGGCGCCAACCACCGCCTCGACAAAATCATCGTATTCCGGGCCGCGCACCCGCTCGTGGCGCCAGCCCAGATAGAGCGGGTCGGCGAGCCGCTCCTGGTTGTCGGTGCCGACATCGAGCATGATCGGCAGGGTGGTCGCCGGATGCAGCCCGCCGCAGGCGGTGTAGAGGGCGAGCTTGCCGATCGGGATGCCCATGCCGCCGGCACCCTGGTCGCCGAGCCCGAGAATCCGCTCGCCGTCGGTCAGCACGATCGCCTCGACCCGGTCGAAGCGCGGGTTGGCCAGGATCTGCTTCAGGCGCCGCTTGTGCGGCAGGCTCAGGAACAGGCCGCGCGGCTTCCGGAACAATTGACTGAACTCTTGGCAGCCGGCGCCGACGGTCGGCGTGTAGACGAGCGGCAGCAGCTCCTCGAGGTTCTGCCCCAACAGCGCGAAGAACAGGGTCTCGTTGTTGTCGTGCAATTCGCGCAGAAAGGCATAGCGCTCGAGATCGGTGGCAAACCGGCGCAACACCAGGAGCCGGCGCGAGACCTGCTCCTCCAAGGTGCCGATATGCGGCGGCAGCAGGCCGTGCAGGCCAAAGGCGTCGCGCTCGGCCTCGGTATAGGCGGTGCCCTTGTTCAGGAGCGGGTCGGCGAGCAAGGCCCAGCCGGTCCGCGACGTGGTCAAGATGCCGGGCTCGGCCGCTTCCGGCCGCCGCGAAGCATGGGCCACGGCGGTGCCCCTACCCGAGAGCCCGCCGGTAGAGTGCCGTCAGCCGCTCCCAGTGCCGTTCGGCAGCCGGCTTGTCGTAGCACCAGCGCTCGGGAAAGGCGAAGCCGTGATGGACGCCGGGGTAGAGCTCGATCTCGCCCTTGGTGCCGGCGCGGCGGAACAGGCCGCGCAATTCCTCGACCATCGGCAACGGCGCCAATTCGTCATGCTCGGCGCAGGCGATGTAAAGCTCGCCCGCGACCTGGCCCAAGGAGAGGTGCGGGCTCTCCTCGGCGTCGCTGACCAGCCAGGTGCCGTAAAACGAGGCGGCGGCGGCGATCCGCTCGGGATAATGCGCCGCGGCGGCGAGCGCATAGGGGCCGCTCATGCAATAGCCGTGCGCGCCCACGGGTCCAGGCCGCGCCTCGCTTTGGCGATCAAGGAAGGTCAGCATCGCGCCGACATCCGCCATGACCGGGGGAATCGTCATCCGGGTGCGCACCGCGCGCATGCGCTGGTATTCCGGGCTGTCCCGCTCGACCACGGTCGGCCCAAAGACTGTGTCGCGCCCGGCGCGATAGTAGAGATTGGGCAGCAAGACGAAATAGCCGACCGTGCCGAGCCGGCGGGCCATGTCGCGCAATTCCTCGCGGATGCCGTGCGCGTCCATCAGCAGCAATACCGCCGGAAACGGCCCGCCGCGCTCGGGATGGGTGACGAACGTCGCCATCGCTCCATCCCTGGTCGCGATGTCCAAGGTCTCTTCGATCATCGTCTCGTCTCCAAAGTTCGCTCTGCTGCCGACGCCCCTGCATCCCGGCGTGCCGGGTGCAACAGCGCCGGCTCACGCCGTCTGCCCAAAGCAAACAGCGCCGTTTTGCGACGGCGCTGCTGTTGGCGGGCGGGCGGTTGCGGCTTATTCCGCGGCGGCGCGGGTCGGGGCGTGCGCTTCGGCGAGGAGTGCCGCGGCTTCTCTGGCGATGCGAGTGCCCTCGAAGAAGCGGGGGTTCTGGGTTCCCCACAGCCGCACCGCGTTCGAAAAGGTGAAGTCGCGGAAATCGTCGGCCGTGATCAGCCCGTCCTCGACCAGCTCATAGGCCTCGGGCAGCGGCTGCAGCATGTCCGGCACATCGAAATGCCCGATATCCGAGCTGAAGATCGCGTTGATGCGGGCGCCGAACGGGTTGGCTCGGCCAAAGGCGGTGACGTTCATCCGGTCGTCGGCCTCGCAGCCAAAATAATAGGGCTTGGCGTAGAGGTCGAGCCAATCCTCTTTGCGGGTGATCTTGCAGGCCGCGTAATCGTCGTGGACCGGGACGCCGCCATCGACGGTGTCCTCCTCGCGCGCCGGCCAGCCGTCGCGCCGGTCGAGCTCGGCGGCAATGTCGCCATAACCGTACTCATCGACATATTTGCGCAGCAGAGAGCGGTCGAGCTTGTCGGGGTGCATATAGGCCAAGCCCTTGGCGCCGCGCCGCTCCCAATGCTCGATCAAATCGGCGAACAGCTGGCAGCCCCAGCCGACCCCGCCTTCGAGAAAGCCGAAGCGCAGCTCCGGGAAGCGCCGGGTTACGCCGCCCAAAAACAGCGCCTTGGCGACAGCGTGGCCGGCGGCGGCGAAATGGCCGATATGGTTGAAGGTGAAGTTCGACGGCGAGTTGCGCTCGCCATAGCTGCGGCCGCCGGTGTGGAAGGTCGGGGCGATCTTCAATTCGCGGCATTTCTGCCAGACCGGGTCGTAATCATGCTCGCTGTCGATACCGAGCTGGTCGAAGCCGACGGTAAAGCGGGCCAGCGCCGGATCGATCCCCTCGGCCGCCGGCAGACGGCGGGCGACGCTGCTGCCGAACATGCACACCTTGGCGCCCAATTGCCCGGTCACGTATTCAAGCTCGGCCAGCGCCTCCTCGGGGGTGTGCATCGGGATCACCGCGGCCGGGGTCAGCCGGTCGCTGAGCTTGGCGAAATAATCGGCGCTGACGATGTTGAAGCCGCGGATCACCGCGCGACGGGTCTCGCCATCGGGAATGCGGTGAATGCCGAGCCCGGCGGTCGGGTAGATGATGCCGAAATCGATGCCGAGCTCGTCGAGGCGGTCGTACAGCATGCGCGGCATCATCGCGGTGGCGCGGTCGCGGGTGTTGGTCGTCTGCCGGCCCCAGTAGCCTTCCATGCCGATGCCGCGGCGCTTGCGCTCCTCGATCGAGAGGTTCAGCGAATCGGGGATGCGCCGCTGCGCCGCGATGAACCCGTCGGCTGCCTTGTCGCCGGCGGCCTTGCGCATCTTCTCGGCAAATACCGGCGTGTATTCGACCCAATGCCCGTCGCCGTCGATGACCGGGTGGCCGAGTTTCGCGTGGATCTCTTGGGGGCTCGCGTGCGCGCTCATGATCTGCTCCGGGGTAGTGGCGCTTGCAGCGTATAGGGCCGTGCGGCCGGGCCTCTTATCGACCCGGCGGCGCAACCAAATCAGCGTCAATGTTCGCAGATGCGAGGGCCGCGCGCAACAACGGCCGGGCTCGGCCGCCGGGTCAGTCGAAGGCGGCGAACAACTCGTCGAGGGCGGTCAGCTGGTTGCCGTTCACGGAATTGGGGACGAGGACCGGGGTGTTGACGCCGGCGGCGTGCCAGGCGGCGACGCCGTCGCGCACCTTTGCCGGCGGACCGTAGAGCGTGTTGTCGGCGACCCAGCGATCGGTCAGATAGTTCGGGATGTCGTCGCGGCGATTGTCGGCGATGGCCTGTTCGACCGCGATCATCTCTTCGGCGTAGCCGGCTTCCTTCCAATAGTTGCGATAGTTCGGCAGCAAGGCGTAGCGCGTGAGCCGATGGCGAAGCAACGCCAGCGCGGCACCCTCGTCCTCGGCAATGCACACCGGCAGCATGTTGCCGACGAGGAAATCCGGGTCGCGGCGCTTTTGCGCCGGCACCACGGCGAGCGACTGCGCCATGTGCGACAGGCTGGCATTGGCGAACAGCACGCCCTGGGCGATCTCGGCGGCGAGCGCCACCATCCGCCGGCGCAAGGCGGCGAGCACGATCGGCGGCAGCGCGCCGATCCCCTGATAGGAGCGCAGCTTCTCGACAAAGGCGCGGGTATCAGCGAGCGGCTTGCCGGGGCTGACTCCCAGGCGCTGGTGGGTGGGCCCGTGGGCAACCCCGATGCCGAAGCGGAAGCGCCCGCCCGAGACTTCGTGGATATAGGTGGCGCTCATCGCGAATTCCTCGGCCGTCTGCGCATAGATCGGCGCGATCGCGGTGCCGAATCGGATGTGCTCGGTCGCGAGCGCCAATGCGGTGCACTGCGCCATGTTGCCGAAGCGGCTCGGCAGATAGATGCCGGCAAAGCCGCGGCGCTCGACCTCGCGGGCAAGATCGAGGGTCTGCCGCCGCCGCCCCGGCACGGCGACCAGGCTGATTGCGGGCAATTTCTCGGGCATCGCAGAACTCCTTTATCGCTTCGCCGTGGCTGCTTCGGCAGCAGGCCCAACCGGGCCTTTGCCAGGGAGCAAAGCGGGCAGATCGCAGGTCAAGAGATCGCCGACCCGCTCGACCGTCAGATCGGGCGGCGGATAGGACGCGGCGTCGGTGGCGAGCGCGTACTGCCCCTGAAGCGGCAGCACCGTCGTTACCCGGTCGCCCCAGACTTTTTTGACCGCGTCGAGGATGCGCGGCTTGTCGTCGACCAGTACGTAATGCTCGGCCGGGTAGCGCTCGGCGACGTCGTCGAGCTCGTCCTCCTTGTGGATGTAGATCAGCACGTGGCCATCGACCGCCTCGAAGATACCGGAGCGCTCGACCTTGCGCGGCTGGAACACAACGTCGCCGTCGGACAGGATCACCACAGGTCCCCACTCCCGGAAGCGCGCCAGCACGTCGAGCGAGCCGGGGTAGAGCCGGTTGGCGAACGGGTAGTCGACCAGATACGAGGACATGGTCAGCAGGTGAATGTCCTTCGGATGCTCGACCCGGTAGCGCTGCAGCGCCCCCAGATAATCGCGGTAGCCGAGCTCGGTGAACAGGTCTTCGAGGATCGCCCAATAGCGGTCGCGGCAGGCGGCGCCGAACTCGATTTCGAGGTGGCGCTTGAGGTCGCTCTGGATATGGTCGTTGTCGATCAGGGTGTTGTCGACGTCGACCAGAAAAACGGTCGGGCTGATAGTCATCAGGCGGTCACCGGTTCGGGTTGGCGAAACGGCAGCAGCGTAAGCAACCCGCCGGCCGGAAGCCAGACCACGACCTCGCCCAGACCACGACCTCGCCCAGACCACGACCTCGGGCTGGGATGCGCGGCCACCCGGCAACAATCGCCGATCATGTGAAGCAGCTCATATTCTTCCGGGGCCGGGTGAGCGATCCTCTCGCGATCCCGGGCCGCGCCCGGAGGAGGAGATGGGAAATGGCGAGAAATCCACTCAAGGGCAGCGAACGTCAGCCATTGGCGGGGGCAAAGTCGGTCGGCAAGGCCGATCCCGCGGAACGCCTGGAGGTCAGCGTGATTCTGCGCCGCCGCAACACCGCTATGTTGAAGGACAGGGTGAGCGCGCTCGCCAGGCGCGATCGAACCGCCCGGCATCTCGCGCGCGACGAGTTCGACCGGCAATTCAGCGCCGACGGCTCGGACATTGCCGCGGTCAGAAAATTTGCCGCCGATCATGGTCTCGCGGTGGTCCAGGAGCACGCCGGACGGCGCACCGTCGTGCTGTCGGGAACCGTCGCCCAGTTCAATGCCGCGTTCGGCGTCGATCTGCAGCGCTTCGAGCACCCGGGCGGCTCGTATCGCGGGCGGACCGGCAACGTCCACTTGCCGGACGAGCTGGCGGGCCGCGTCGAGGCGGTGCTCGGCCTCGACGATCGGCCGGTGGCGAAGCCGCATTTCCGCACCCGCCCGTCGCCGGGCAATGTGCGCTGGCACGCCGATGCGGCGGCCGCCACCTCGTTCACCCCGCTCGAAATCGCCTCGCTCTATAATTTCCCGCCCGGCACCGGGCAGGGCGAGTGCGTGGCGATCATCGAGCTCGGCGGCGGCGAGCGGATGGCCGATCTGAACGCCTATTTCTCGGGCCTCGGCATCGCCCCCGCCCCGAAAGTCGTCGCGGTGTCGGTGGACCACGGCAAGAACCACCCGACCGGCGATCCGAACGGGCCCGACGGCGAGGTCATGCTCGACATCGAGGTGGTCGGCGCAGTGGCGCCGCAAGCCAATATCGCGGTCTATTTCGCCCCCAACACCGATGCCGGCTTTCTGGACGCGGTCACCACCGCGATCCATGACGCGACCAACAAGCCCTCGGTCATCTCGATCAGCTGGGGCGGCCCGGAATCATCCTGGACCGCGCAGTCGCTGACCGCCTTCGACGAGGCCTTCCAGGCGGCCGCGGCGCTGGGCATCACGGTCTGCGTCGCCTCGGGCGACAACGGCTCGAGCGACGGCGCCACCGACGGCGGCGATCACGTCGATTTCCCGGCCTCGAGCCCGCACGCGCTGGCTTGCGGCGGCACCAGGCTGGAGGCCGCAGGCGGCGCTGTCTCCACGGAATCGGTGTGGAACGACGGCGCGCAGGGCGGCGCCGGCGGTGGCGGCGTCAGCAGCGCCTTCGCCCTGCCAGCCTGGCAGGACGGGCTGCACACGACCAAGACATCGGGCGGCGACGCGGTGCTCAATATGCGCGGCGTGCCCGATGTCAGCGGCGATGCCGACCCGCAAACCGGATACGCGGTGCGGATCGACGGCACCGCCACCGTGATCGGCGGGACCAGCGCGGTAGCGCCGCTGTGGGCCGGTCTGATCGCCCGCATCAACGCCGCCAACGGCAGCCCGGTCGGCTTGATCAACCCGGTGCTCTACGCAAATGCCGCCGCGTTGCGCGACATCTCGGTCGGCAACAACGGAACCTATGCGGCGAGTCCCGGCTGGGACGCCTGCACCGGGCTCGGCAGCCCGGACGGCGGGAAAATCGCCGCTCTGCTCGCATCGGCCGGGGCCACCGGATCGGTCCCGACGAGCTGAGCCGCGCTGCTATGGGCCGCCACGTTCGACATCGATTTATGAAAACTTGCTGCAACCACATCGCATCCTCCCGCGTACCATACGAATAGGCGATGGAACCATGCGTTGCCGCCGCCGTTACGTGGTCGCCCGAGAGGCCGCAAGCAGCGCTTCTCGACGTTCGAGACGGACGTCGGACCGCCCTCAGCGGGCGGAAGGCTGTCGAGGAAGGAGGGAGGTTTATGCCCGATTCCGATGCAGTTCCCTACGGCCGAAAAACCCAGCACGAGCCAGCCCTCAAGGAAGTCCATATTTTGTGGCTGACCGCCGGGCTCGGCTGCGACGGCGACTCGGTCTCGATCACGGCCGCCAGCGAGCCCAGCATCGAAGAGGTGGTGCTGGGCGCCATTCCCGGCCTGCCCAAGGTGCACCTGCACAACCCGGTGCTGGCCTACGAAACCGGCGAGGAGTTTCTGAAGCCGTGGCACCAGACGGTACGCGGCGAGATGGACAATTTCGTGCTGGTCGTCGAGGGCTCGATCCCCAACGAGCATTTGAGCGGCGAAGGCTATTGGGCGGCGATGGGGACCGACGCGGAGACCGGGCAGCCGATCAAGACCAACGACTGGATCACCCGGCTGGCGCCAAAGGCGCTGGCCGTGGTCGGCGCCGGCAGCTGCGCCACCTGGGGCGGCATTCACGCGATGCAGGGCAACCCGACCGGCCGTATGGGACTGCGCGATTTTCTCGGCTGGGACTGGAAATCGAAAGCCGGGCTGCCGATCGTCGATGTCCCGGGCTGCCCGGTCCAGCCCGACAATTTCATGGAAACCCTGCTCTATCTGTTGCGCCAGTTGGCTGGATTGGCGCCGCTGATCCCGCTCGACGACGCGGGTCGGCCGACCTGGCTCTTCGGCAACACCGTGCACAATGGCTGCGACCGCGCCGCCTATTACGAGCAGGCCGATTTCGCGTCGGATTACAATTCGTACAAATGCCTGGTCAAGATCGGTTGCTGGGGCCCGGTCGTGCAGTGCAATGTGCCCAAGCGCGGCTGGATGGCAGGGATCGGCGGTTGCCCCAATGTCGGCGGCATCTGCATCGGCTGCACGATGCCGGGCTTTCCCGACAAGTTTCAGCCGTTTATGGACGAGCCGCCGGGAGCGGTGTTGTCGTCGAACCTCATCCGGCCCTACGGCGCGGTGATCCGCAATCTGCGCAAGCTGACCAATAACACGCTGAACAAGGAGCCGAAGTGGCGTCACAACGGGCCCGAGCTGACCACCGGCTATCGGCCTGAAAGGACTGCCGCGCGCTGAACGAAAACAGGGAGATCCGGTCATGGCCGACGTCGCCGAGACGAGCAGATCCGCACCGCCGCAGCCCGCGAAAAAGCGCGGCCAGCTGGTCGAGATGAATTGGGACCCGATCACCCGGATCGTCGGCTCGCTCGGCATCTTCACCAAGATCGATTTCGACAACCGCGAGGTCGCCGAGTGCCACAGCACCTCGTCGATCTTTCGCGGCTACAGCATCTTTATGAAGAATAAAGACCCGCGCGACGCCCATTTCATCACCAGCCGGATCTGCGGCATCTGCGGCGACAACCACGCGACCTGCTCGGTCTATGCGCAGAACATGGCCTATGGGGTCAAGCCGCCGCCCTTGGCCGAATGGATCGTCAACCTCGGCGAAGCTGCCGAATACATGTTCGATCATAATATTTTTCAGGACAACCTGGTCGGCGTCGATTTCTGCGAGAAGATGGTCAAGGAGACCAACCCCGGTGTGTGGGCCAAGGCCGAAACCACCGCGGCGCCGCACGCCGCCGACCACGGCTTTCGCACGATCGGCGACATCATGCGGGCGCTCAATCCGTTTACCGGCGAGTTCTACCGCGAGACCCTCTTGGTCAGCCGCATGACGCGCGAGATGTTCTGCCTGATGGAAGGACGCCACGTCCATCCCTCGACCCTCTATCCGGGCGGGGTCGGCACGGTGCCGTCGGTGCAATTGTTCACCGACTATCTGGTCCGGCTGATGCGCTACATCGAATTAATGAAGAAATGCGTGCCGTTGCACGACGATCTGTTCGATTTTTTCTATCAGGCGCTGCCGGGCTACGAGGAAGTCGGCCGCCGCCGCATCCTGCTCGGCTGCTGGGGCTCCTACCAGGACCCGGACAAATGCGACTACCAGTACCGGCACATGACCGACTGGGGCCGCGCCATGTTCGTGACCCCGGGGGTGATCGTCGACGGCAAGCTGGTCACCACCGACCTCGTCGACATCAACCTGCAGATCCGCATTCTGCTCGGCAGCTCCTATTACGACGGCTGGGACAATTGCGAGACCTTTGTCAGCCGGGACCCGCTCGGCAACCCGGTCGACAAGAAGCATCCGTGGAACCAGACCACCCTGCCCCGCCCGCAAAAGCGGAATTTTGACGGCAACTACTCCTGGGTTATGTCGCCGCGCTGGCTCGACAAGCGCACCGGCGACCATTTGGCGCTCGACACCGGCGGTGGCGCCATCGCGCGGCTGTGGTCGACAGCGCTCGCCGGCCTCGTCGACATCGGCTACGTCAAGGCGACCGGCGACAGCGTCAAGATCTATCTGCCCAAGACCGCGCTGAAGCCGGAAATGGAGCTCGAGTGGAAGATCCCGAAATGGAGCAACACGATCGAGCGGGATCGCGCGCGAACCTACTTCCAGGCCTATTGCGCCGCGGCGGCGATGCACTTCGTCGAAAAGGCCTTGGCCGAGGTGCAGGCCGGGCGCACCCGGACCTGGACCGAATTCAAGGTGCCCGACGAAGCCATCGGCTGCGGCTTTCATGAGGCGGTGCGCGGCGTCCTCTCGCATCATCTGGTGATCCGCAACGGCAAGATCGCCAATTACCACCCCTACCCGCCGACCCCGTGGAACGCCAACCCGCGCGACCGGTTCGGCACCCCCGGCCCCTATGAGGATGCGGTGCAGGGCACGCCGCTGTTCGAGGAAAACGGTCCCGACAACTTCAAGGGCATCGACATCATGCGCACGGTGCGCAGCTTCGACCCGTGCCTGCCGTGCGGGGTCCACATGTATCTGGGGCCGGGCCGGACCCTGAAGACGACGCATTCGCCGATGTTCGGCGTGTCGCGTCAGGGCTAGCGATGGACGACGGCGACCGGTCGGAGCTCGAAGGCTCGCTGCGCCGGGTCGAGGCGCTGATCGCCGACCTCGATCGCATCGCCGATCCGGCGGCGCGGGCGCCCGCCCGCGAGCTCCTCGAGCTGGTGCTCGAGCTCCACACCTTGGGGCTGGCGCGGATCATTGCGATCGTCGCCGGCGCCCCGGGCGGCGCGCCATTGCTCGACCGCCTGGCCGAAGATCCGCAGGCGCGGGCGATCCTGTTGCTGCACGGGCTGCACCCGCAGGAAGCCGAAGCCCGCATCCGCGCCGCACTTGGCCGGCTGCGCCCGGATTGGGCGTTGCGCGGCATCGGCGTCTTGCTGCGCGAGGTCAGGGGCGGCACCGCCCACCTCTCGGCTACCGCCGGCGGCAACGGGCGTGTCGATGCCGCGGCCTTGCGGGCCGAGATCGAGGCGGCGATCGTCGAGGCGGCGCCGGATCTCGACGACATCCTGATCGACGGCTTGGACGAGCCGCAATTTGCCGCCGCCGCGGCGGGCGGGTGAGCTGTCGTGCCCGGCTCGACTGTGTCCGGAAACTGGGTCTCGCGGTTGCGGCATTTCGTGTCGCCGCCAGCGGCGCTGGAGCATTGCCAGTTCTGCCAGGCCCCGATCGCGGCCAAGCATCCGCATTTGATCGAGCTGTCGAACCGCGGGGTGGTCTGCGCCTGCCCCGATTGCGCCGACATCGAAACCGCCCGCCGCGGCTCGCCCTATCGCTTGATCCCGCAGAATTTGCTGCTGCTGCGCGACTTTGCCATCAGCGACGCGCAGTGGGCCGCGTTCCAGATCCCGATCGACCTGGTGTTTGTGTTTCTCGACAGCGCGGCGCGGCGCCCGGTGGCGCTTTATCCGGGGGCTGCCGGCGCCATCCAATCCGCGCTCGGCCTCGAAGCCTGGTCGGAACTGGCGGCGGGCAACCCGGTGCTGAACCAATTGGCGCCCGATGTCGAAGCCCTGCTGGTCACCGGACCAAGGAGTCTCGCGAATATTACCGGGCGCCGATCGACCGCTGCTTTGCGCTGGCCGGGCTGATCCGCACCCATTGGCGCGGGCTGTCGGGCGGCAATGCGGTCTGGGACAATATCGAGCGATATTTCGCACGGCTGCGGAGCGAGGCCGCCGGTGCGGACAGTTCGGCGGGCGCGGACCGGGCGGCGGGCGATGGTTGACCTCGATTTCGCCGTCGACGGGATCACCGTCGAGCCTTACGCCGCGATCCCGACCCTGCGCTTCGCGTTGCGCGTCGGCAATGCCACCCCGGCGCTGGCAATCGAGAACGTGATGCTGAATTGCCAGATCCGGATCGAGCCGGCGCGCCGGCGCTATGGTGCCATCGAGCACGAGCGGTTGGCCGACCTGTTCGGAGCGCCCGAGCGCTGGGGCCAGACTTTGCAGAGCTTTCTGTGGACCCATGTGAACGTCGCGGTCGCCGGCTTCGAGCACGACTGCACGGTCAGCTTGCCGGTCCCGTGCAGCTTCGACTTCAACGTCGCCGCGACCAAATATTTCGATGGGCTCGGCGAGGGCGCCGCACCGCTGGAATTGCTGTTCAGCGGCTCGGTGTTTTATCGCGATCCGGCCGACCGGCTGCAAATCGCGCAGATCCCGTGGAGCAAGGAGGCCTCCTGCCAGCTGCCGATCGGCTTGTGGCGGCAGATGATCGATCAATATTACCCCGACAGCGCCTGGCTGCGCCTGCCCCGGACGCTGTTCGAGGACATCTCTCGCTACAAGCGGCAGCGGGGTTTGCCGACCTTCGAGGCGGCTTTGCAGAGATTGCTCGATGCCGCATCGGCGGAGCCCGCGCGATGAATTTGCTTCGGGTCGCCGAAATCGCCCGCGCAATCCTCTACGAGGGCTACATCCTTTATCCCTATCGGCCGTCGGCGATAAAGAACCGGCAGCGCTGGACCTTCGGCGGCGTCTTTCCGCGCGCCTGGGCCGAGACCGAAGGCGGCGACCCATGGCATATGCAGACGCAGTGCCTGTTGCGCGGGAACGCCGACGCCGCGGTCGAGGTGCGGGTCTGCTTCCTGCAGATCGTCGTGCGCGAGGTCTACAAGCTCGACCTGCAAGGTGATGATGCTGAGGCCGCCGGCGAAAAAGTCGCGGCGCCGGTGCCGTGGGAAGAGGCGATCGAGCGCGAGATCGTCGTGCCGGAGCTGCCGATCGTGGGTTTGCGCGACGGCCCGGTGTCGGTTCCCTTCGACATCCCCGAGGTGAGCGAGCGCGAGCCGGTCGCCGATGCCGGCCTCGTCGCCGGCTATGTCATGCGCACCGCTGCCGCCCTCCGCGGGTCGATCGCGATCGCCGCCGACGAGGTCGCCGGCGGCGTCTATCGCCTCTCGGTGCGGATCGAGAACACCACGCCTTGGCCGGTCGGCAAGCGGCGGCGGGAAAACGCTCAGCGCAGCGCCCTCGCCTCGACCCACACGATCCTCGGCGTGCGCGACGGCGCGTTTCTGTCGCTGATCGATCCGCCGGCGGAGCTGCGCGAGGCCGCGGCCGCCTGCGTCAATCAGGGCGCCTGGCCGGTGCTGGTCGGCGGCGAGTGGGATAGCGACACGATGCTGGCCGCGCCGATCATACTTTACGACAACCCGCGGATCGCCCCGGAAAGCCCCGGCGATCTGTTCGACGGCACCGAGATCGACGAGATCTTGACGCTGCGCATCCTGGCGATGACCGATGCCGAAAAGCAGGAGATGGCCGCCGCCGACACCCATGCCCGCGCCTTGCTCGAACGGGTCGAGGCGTTGACCCCGGCGCAATTCGGCCGGCTGCACGGCGCCATGCGGCGTCCGGGCTCGCAGGTCGATCTCGCCGCCGGCGCGGCGCTTGCGGTCGGCGCCCGGGTGCGCCTCAATCCGAAGCGCCGCGCCGACATCATCGACATCGTCCTCAAGGACCAGGAGGCGGTGATCGAGGCGATCGAGCGCGATTTCGAAGATCGGGTGCACGTCGCCGTGACCCTGGTCGACGATCCCGGCCGCGATCTCGGGCTCGACCGCTATCCGGGCCACCGTTTCTTCTTCGCCGAGGATGAGGTCGAGCTTCTCGAACCGGAGGGTGGGCGATGACCCGAATCCGCGTCGCCGGCATCGGCAACATCTTCAACGGCGACGATGGGTTCGGCGTTGAGGTGGCGCGGCGTCTGGCGCTGCGGCCGCTTCCCGCCTCGGTCACGGTCACCGATTTCGGCATTCGCGGCATCGATCTGACCTATGCGCTGCTCGACGGCTGCGAGGCGGCGGTGCTGGTCGACACCGCGCAGCGCGGCGAGCGGCCCGGCACGATTTCGATCGTCGAGCCGCAGCTCCCCGCCCTCGATCCCGACCCCGAAGACCTGCTGCTGCCGCTGCACGATCTCGACCCGGCGAAAGTGCTGCGGGTCGTCGCCCTCATGGGCGGAACCTGCCGGCGCATTCTGCTGGTCGCCTGCGAGCCGTTGACCTTTGGCGACGACAGTGACGGGGTCATGGGCTTGAGCGCGCCGGTCACAGCGGCGCTCGATCAGGCGGTCGCGACGGTCGAAGAACTGATCGCCGAGCTCGCCGCCGAACCGGTCACGCCGGTCGAAACGCGCAACGAGGAGGCCGTATCGTCGTGAACCAGAGGATCAAGCCGATGAACGAAAAATCGTCGAGCACCGGGTGGCGGATCGCCGGGGCAACCGTCGGCGTGCTGGTGCTGATCGGGATCGCCGCCAATCTCAAGGATGTATTCCGCTATATCAAGATCGCCAGCATGTGAGGCCGCCGGGACCGGAGACGGTTCGGGACATGGCCGCCGATCTGCGCGTCTCGCACCCTGTCGCCGGGCCGCCTGTCGCCGGGCCGCCTGTCGCGGTCGAGATCCGGGTGCGCGGTTGCGTGCAGGGCGTCGGGTTTCGCCCGACCGTGTGGCGCATCGCCCGCGAGCTCGGCCTCGACGGCGAGGTTTTTAACGATGGCGAGGGCGTGCTGATCCGCGCCCGCGGGACCGCGCCTCGGCTCGACGCGCTGATCGAGCGGATCGAGCGCGAGCCGCCGCCGTTGGCGCAGATCGAGCGCATCGAGATCGGCGAGTTCGCCGGGGGGTTGCCGGCCGGCTTCCACATCGCCGCCAGCGGGCAAGGCGCGACGCACACCCGGATGTCGCCCGACGCGGCCATTTGCCCGGCCTGCGCCGCGGAAGTGCTCGATCCCGGCGAACGGCGCTACCGCTACCCCTTTACCAACTGCACCCATTGTGGGCCGCGGCTAACGATCGCGCTCGGCATCCCTTTCGACCGCATCCGGACGACGATGGCGCCCTTTGCGCTGTGCGCGGCCTGTCTCGCCGAATACCACGATCCGGCCGACCGCCGTTTCCATGCGCAGGCGATCGCCTGCCCCGATTGCGGGCCGCGCGCGGTGCTGTGCCGGATCGACGCCGGCATTGCCTGCGAAATCCCAGGCGAAATTCGGGCGGGCGAGGCAACCCTGGCGGCGGCCCGGCTGATCCGCGCCGGTGAGATCGTCGCGTTGAAGGGGCTCGGCGGCTATCACCTGGCCTGCGATGCAACCGATGCCGCTGCGGTCGCCCGGCTGCGCCGGCTGAAGCACCGCGACGCCAAGCCCTTTGCCTTGATGGCGCGCGACCTCGCGATGATCCGCCGCTATTGCACGATCGCGCCGGAAGAGGAGCGCGCGCTGAGCGGGGCGGCGGCGCCGATCGTGGTGCTGCGGGCGGGCGGGCCCGAGCGCTTGCCCGAGGCGGTCGCACCTGGCCTTTCGACATTGGGCTTCATGCTGCCGACGACGCCGCTGCACCTGCTGGCGATGGCGGGGCTCGAAGGCCCGGCGGTGATGACCAGCGGCAACCGTTCGGACGAGCCACAGGTCACCGACGACGCGGAGATGCCGGCGCGGCTCGGTTCCATCGCCGCTTACGCGCTGATGCACGAGCGCGGGATCGCCAACCGGGTCGACGATTCGGTGGTGCGCGCGATGGCCGGGAGGGTGCGCCTGCTGCGCCGCGCGCGCGGTTATGCCCCGGCCCCGGTGGCACTGCCGCCGGGCTTTGCAACGGCGCCGGACATCCTGGCGATGGGCGGCGAGCTGAAAGCCACCTTCTGCATGGTCACGGACGGCCAGGCGATCCTGTCGCAGCACCAGGGCGATCTCGAGCACCCGGCGGCGTTCGACGACTACCGCCGGAACCTGGCGCTCTATCGCGAGTTGTTCGATCAACGGCCAGCGGCCTTGGCGGCGGATCTGCATCCGGAATATCTGTCGGCGAAGCTCGCGCGCGAAATGGCGTGCGCCGGCGGCCTGCCGCTGATCGAGGTGCAGCACCACCACGCCCATATCGCCGCCTGCCTCGCCGAGAATGGGCGTCCGCTGGCCGCGCCGGCGGTGCTCGGCATCGCCCTCGACGGGCTCGGCTGGGGCGATGACGGGACGCTTTGGGGCGGCGAGTTCCTGCTCGGCGACTATCGCGGCTACCGGCGCCTCGCCTGCTTCGCCCCGGTGGCGATGCCGGGCGGCGCCAGCGCCATCCGCGAGCCGTGGCGCAGCCTCTATGCGCACCTCGCCCGCAGCATCGGCTGGGCCGAACTGACCGGATCATTTGGCGGCCTCGAGCTGTGCGACGATCTGTCGGCGAAACCGCTGACAACCATCGACGCGATGATCGCGCGCGGCCTGAATTCTCCGCCGGCGTCGTCCTGCGGGCGGCTGTTCGATGCGGTCGCCGCCGCGATCGGCATCTGCCGGGAATGCCAGGCCTATGAGGGTGAAGCGGCGATGCGGCTCGAAGCGATCGTCGACGCGGCGGCGCTTGGCGGTGCGGGCGGCTATCCGTTCGCGATCATGCGCGACGCCGGCCTGGTGACGCTCGAGCCGCGGCCGATGTGGCAGGCGCTGCTGCGCGACCTCGCCGCGGACATGCCGGCGCCGGTCATCGCCGCGCGCTTTCACCGCGGGCTCGCGGCGGCAATAGCCGCGATGGCCCGGGCGCTGGCCCAGCGCGGCGCCCGCTTCGACACCGTGGCATTGTCGGGCGGCTGCTTTCAGAACCGAATCCTGTTCGAGCAGACTGTCCTCGGTTTAGAGGCGCTGGGCTTCAGCGTGCTGGGCCACGCGCAGGTCCCGGCCAATGACGGCGGCCTGGCGCTCGGCCAGGCGGCGATCGCCGCGGCGCGGCTCCAGGAAAGAACCCCATCATGTGTCTAGGGATACCCGGCCGGATCGTCCGGCTCGACGACGCGGCGAACGCGCTCGCGACCGTCGATGTCTGCGGCGTGCGCCGGCAGATCAATATCGACTGCATCATCGACGACGCCCATCCGTTCGAGGCCTGCCTCGGCGACTGGGTCCTGGTGCATGTCGGCTTTGCGATGAGCCGGATCGACGAAGCCGAGGCGGCCGAGACCCTGAAGATCCTCTCCGAGCTCGGCGAAGCCCAGGCCGAGATCGAGGCGATGACGAGCGGCCGCGACGAGGCGGCGCAGTAGTGGTCAAGGATCTAAAATTTGGCGTCCAATTCGAAAAGGCTCCGAGGCCTTCTCTTGTCATTCCGGAGCCGGCAAAGCCGGAACCCATGAACGCGGGCGTCCGGACGGTGGCCCTGACAGTTGTACCAAGGTTCGCTGGCTGGTGTTCTTGGGTTCCGGGCTCGCGCCTGCAGCGCACCCCGGAATGACTCATCGAATTGCCTCACCAGACGGCGGCTTATGTCCGAGGTGACGCAGTAGCATGTCGAACGAGAGCGTGCTTGAGAGCCTCTACCCGTTCCTGCACGGCAGGGAGCAGGACGCCGACAAGCTCGCTGCTGCGCTCTTGCATTCGGTCGCCGAAAAGGCGGCGGATTCGCGCGACGCCAACACTCGCTTTTTTGCCCCGCAAGCGGAAGCGCTGGTCGCCGCGGCGCGGGCGATCGCCCAAATCTACCGCGGCGGCGGCCGGCTGTTTACGATGGGCAATGGCGGATCGAGCGGCGACGCCGCACATATCGCGGTCGAATTCACCCACCCGGTGACCGCCGGGCGTCCGGCGCTGGCGGCGACCAGCCTCGTCGCCGATGTGGCGATGATCTCAGCGGTCGGCAACGATGTCGGCTTCGAGCACGTGTTCGCACGCCAGATCATCGCCCAGGCCCGGCCCGGGGACGGCCTGATCGGGGTTTCGACCAGCGGCAACTCGCCCAATCTGCTGGCCGCCTTCGCCAAGGCGAAGGAGATCGGCCTGACCACGATCGGCCTTTGCGGCGGCGATGGCGGGGCGATGAAGGCGGCCGGCACCGTCGACCATTGCCTCATCGTGCCGTCGGGCTCGATCCACCGCATCCAGGAATGCCACGTCGCCGCCTATCACATCCTGTGGGATTTGGTGCACACCCTCTTGGCGGATGATCGCGGCTCGGCTTCGCGCGGGAGTGCCACGTGAGATACGTCGACGAATTCCGCGACCGGCAGAAGGCGCAGACGCTGACCGCCGAGATCGAGCGGCTGGTCTCGCGCATCGAGGTCGCGCGGCACCGCCCGCTGCACATCATGGAAGTCTGCGGCGGCCACACCCATTCGATCTTCCGCTACGGCATCGAGGGCATGCTGCCGAAGGAAATCGAGCTGATCCACGGTCCCGGCTGCCCGGTCTGCGTGTTGCCGATGGGGCGGATCGACGATTGCATCGCGATCGCCGAGCGGCCCGAGGTGATCTTTACCAGCTTTGGCGACGCGATGCGGGTGCCGGGCTCGAACAAGAGCCTGTTGCAGGCCAAAGCCGACGGCGCCGATGTGCGGATGGTCTATTCGCCGATGGATGCGCTGGCGCTGGCCCGCAAACATCCCGAGCGCGAGATCGTATTCTTCGCGATCGGCTTCGAGACGACGATGCCGTCGACCGCATTGACCATATTGCAGGCCGAGCGCGACGGCGTCCCGAATTTCTCGGTGTTCTGCAACCACATCACGATCGTGCCGACGATCAAGGCGGTGCTCGACAGCCCCGACCTGCATCTCGACGGGTTTCTCGGCCCCGGCCATGTCGCGATGGTGATCGGCACCACGCCATTCGAATTCGTCGCGCGATACTATCGGAAGCCGATGGTCGTCGCCGGGTTCGAGCCGCTCGACGTGCTGCAATCGATCTGGATGGTGCTGAAGCAGATCGCCGAGGGGCGCTGCGAGATCGAAAACCAATATGCCCGCATCGTCCCCGAAGCAGGCAATACGCCGGCCTTGCGGGCGGTGTCGCGGGTCTACGAGCTGCGCGAGTTTTTCGAGTGGCGCGGCCTCGGCTCGATCGACCATTCCGGGATAAGGATCCGGCAGGCCTACGCCCGGTTCGATGCCGAGCGGAAATTCGCGATCCCCAACGTCCGGATCGCCGATCCCAAATCCTGCCAGTGCGGCGAGGTGCTGAAGGGCGTCATCAAGCCGTGGCAGTGCAAGGTGTTCGGCACCGCCTGCACGCCAGAGCAGCCCGCTCGGCGCGCTGATGGTGTCGTCGGAAGGGGCGTGCGCCGCCTATTTCCAATATGGCGGCATCCGCCGGGACAACGCGGCGTGAGCGTTGCCGCCCCTGCCCGCCCGCGCCGGCTCGGCCGTCTCAATGTGCCGAAGGTGACGCTCGCCCATGGCGGCGGCGGCAAGGCGATGAAGGATCTGATCGACGACGTCTTCGTGCGCGCCTTCGACAACCCGACCCTGGCGCCGTTGGAGGACCAGGCCCGCTTCGATCTCGCCCGATTGGCCGCGCGCGGCGACCGGCTCGCCTTCACCACCGACGGCTATGTCCTCGATCCGCTGTTCTTTCCGGGCGGCGATATCGGCAAGCTCGCGGTCTATGGCACGGTCAACGACCTCGCGGTCGGCGGTGCGGTGCCGCTCTATCTGTCCTGCGCCGTCATCATCGAGGAGGGTGTGCCGGTCGATCTGCTGCGCCAGGTCGCCCAGTCGATGGCCGGCGCGGCGCGCGAGGCCGGGGTCGAGATCGTCACCGGCGACACCAAGGTCGTCGACAAGGGCGCCTGCGACCAATTGTTCATCACCACCGCGGGCATCGGGGTGATCCGGCAAGGCCTGGAATTGGGCGCCACACGGGCCGAGCCCGGCGACCAGGTTCTGGTCAACGGCGTGCTCGGCGATCACGGGGCGGCGATCCTGTGCGCGCGCGGCGATCTCTGCTTGGAGACGCCGATCGAGAGCGACTGCGCGCCGTTGCACCGGCTGATCGAGGCACTCCTCGCGGCGGCGCCCGGTACGCGCTTCATCCGCGACGCGACCCGCGGCGGGGTGGCGACCGTGCTCAACGAGATCGCTCAAGCCTCGCAGGTCGCGATCGAGATCGACGAGGCCCGGACCCCGTTGCGCGAGGAGGTCAAAGGGTTTTGCGAGATCCTGGGGCTCGACCCGCTCTACCTCGCCAATGAGGGCAAGATCGTCGCGGTGGTGCCAGCGGCGCAATGCGCCGCGGCGCTCGCCGCAATGCGCGCCGACCCGCTCGGGGCCGAGGCCTGCGCCATCGGCCGGATCGGCCCTATCGCGGAGGGCGGCGAGCCCGGCCGGGTGACGATGCGCACCACGCTCGGCGGCCGGCGGATCGTCGATATGCTGGTCGGCGAGCAATTGCCGCGGATCTGCTGAGGGAAGGCTTGTGCACGAGCTCGCGCTCACCTGCGCCATCGTCGAGAGCGCCGAGGACGCCGCCAGCGGCCGGCGGGTGATCCGCGTCACCCTCGAAATCGGCCGGCTCTCCGGGGTCATGACCGAGGCGATCCGGTTCTGCTTCGACGAGGTGGCGCGCGGCACCGGCGTCGAGGGCGCCGTCCTCGACATCCGCGAGCCCGACGGGCGCGCCCGCTGCCGAGGCTGTGGCGCCGAATTCGCCACTCCCGATCTCTACACCGCGTGCCGTTGCGGTGGCCTCGACCTCGAGCGGCTGCAAGGCCTGGAACTGACGATCAACAGCATCGAATTGGCGGAGGCGGCCTGATGTGCGCGATCTGTGGCTGCGACGGCGAGGCGAAACCGAGCGTGCTCGATCTGCAGACCGGTCGCCGGACCGCGATCGAGCTACCGGCGCACGAGCACGTCCACGCTGACGGCACCCGGCACAGCCATCCCCCCGAGCACCAGCACGGCCATCCCCACGACCATGACCACGGCCATAACCTCGATCACGGCCACGACCATGCGCATCAGCACGGCACGACGGTGGCACTCGAAGCGCGCATCCTCGCCAAGAACGATGCACTGGCGCAGCAGAACCGCGGCTGGTTTCTCGGCCGCGAGATCCTGGCGCTCAACCTGGTCAGCGCCCCCGGCGCCGGCAAGACCACGCTCCTCGAACGCACGATCCGCGATTTGCGCGACGAGCTGCCGCTCTATGTGCTGGAAGGCGATCAGGCGACCGCGAACGACGGCGAGCGGATTCGCGCCGCGGGTGCTGCGGTCGTGCAGATCAATACCGGCACCGGCTGCCATCTCGATGCGACGATGGTCGCGCGCGGGCTGGCCGAGCTCAAGCCCCCGCCGGGCTCGGTGGTGCTGATCGAAAATATCGGCAACCTCGTCTGCCCGGCGCTGTTCGATCTCGGCGAGCGCGCCAAGGTCGCGATCTTTTCGGTGACCGAAGGCGAGGACAAGCCGCTCAAATACCCGCACATGTTCCGCGCCACCGATCTGGTCATATTCAACAAGATCGATCTGCTGCCCCATCTCGATTTCGATCTCGCCCGCGCCGAGGCGAATGCGCGCGCGGTCAATTCCGAAATCGCGTTATTGCGCGTTTCGGCGCGGACCGGGGAAGGCCTCGACTCCTGGTACGAGTGGCTCCGCCGCGAGTGGGTCGCGGCGCGCGAGGCGACCTTCGCCTGATCCCGCTCGTGATCCGTGCCGTGATCGCCGGAGCGGCCGCGCCAGGGCTTGCAGCCAGCGCATTGCAGCTATGTCCATTATTTTGCATCGATCGATACAAAATAGTCCATTGTGAGAGTCTAGGTTCGAAGCTGCCGAAGGCCTGGGATGGCCCGACCACGCGAGTTTGACGAGACGGCGGCGCTCGATGCGGCGATCGACTGCTTCTGGCGCGACGGCTATGAGGCTACCTCGGTGCGCGACCTCGCGGCCTCCATGGGCATCACCGGCACCAGCCTCTACAACGCGTTCGGCGACAAGCGTTCGCTGTTCCGGCAAGCCTTGCAGCGCTATGCGCAGCGCTCTACCCGAGAGCGCATCGCCCGGCTGGAGTCGACCATGCCGCCAAAACAAGCGGTCTGCGCCTTTCTCGGCGAGATCGTCGAGCGCTCGCTCGACGATCGCGACCGGCGCGGCTGTCTGCTGGTCAATTCCGCGCTGGAGGTGGCGCCGCACGACCCGGAGCTCGGGGCCGAGGTCGCGGCCCGCCTTGGCGAGATCGAGGCATTCTTCCGTCGGTCAGTGACCGCGGCGCAGGCCGACGGATCGGTTCCGCCCGACCGCGACCCGGCGGATCTGGCGCGGTTGCTGCTCGGCGTGACCCTGGGCGTGCGGGTGCTGGCCCGCTCGAAACCGCAGCGCGAGCTATTGGAGGGAACGGTGCGCCCGGCCCTTACCCTGCTCGACTGGCCGGATCGGGCCAAGCGGTCGTGACCCAGGAGCCGAAGCATTCTGTTTGGACAAACCGCCGCGACCGTCGCGCGGTAACTCGAGGAGAGGTGCAGTGACCCGATTGTCCGATTTGCCACCGGCACAGGCGCAGCGCCTGGCCGAGCTCGAATGCCCCGATTTCGCGACCAGGCCCTGGGTTGCCGGACCGGCGCTGGCGCAGCGTCGCGTGGCGATCGTCTCGTCGGCCGGCCTCGTGGTGCGCGGCGAAGACCCGTTTCGCGGACGCGATCCCGATTATCGGGCGATCCCGGCGACGATCACGGCCGGCGATCTGCTGTGCAGCCACATCTCGATCAATTTCGACCGCACCGGTTTCCAAGAGGACTGGAACGTCGTCTTCCCGCTCGACCGACTGCGCGAACTGGCCGCCGAGGGCACGATCGGCTCGGTCGCCCAGACCCATTACTCGTTTATGGGCGCCACCGATCCAGTACAGATGGAGCCGCATGCCCGCGATCTGGCCGGCCGATTGAAGCAAGATCAGGTCGACGCCGTCATCCTCTCCCCCGTTTGACCGCTCTGCACGCGCGCCGTGAGCGCGCTGGGGCATTATCTCGAGGAAGAGGGTATCGCCACGGTCGCGATCAGCCTGATCCGACCGCAGACCGAAAACACCAAACCGCCGCGCGCGCTTTGGGTTCCGTTCGAGCTCGGGCGCCCGTTCGGCCCACCGAGCGAGCCGGCGTTCCAGAAACGGGTGATCCTCTCGGCTCTGCGGCTGCTGGAGTGCCAGACCGGCCCGGTCATCATCGAGGATTTTCCCGATGACGACCCGCGCGCGCAGCCCGATCCCGCCTGGCGCCCGCCGTTCATTCCAGCGTCGGTTGCCGGGGGGCCGGCCTCCTCGCTCGCGACGCGGCTCGAGGCGGAGATCCTGCTGTTGCAGGGTGCGCATGAGCGGTGGGTTGCCCAGCATCGCCGCACCACGGTCGGCCTTTGCGGATTGCCGATCGGCGACGGCGCACGGTATGTCGCCGACTGGCTGCGTGGCAAGGCGCCGCCGAGCCCGCGCGAAGGCTTTTCCGCGCCGCTGATCGTGCGTTTCGCAGTCGACGATATGAAGGCCTATTGCCTGGAAGCGGCGGCGGCCGGAGCCGCCCAGCCGTCGAGCCGCCAGCTCGGCGACTGGTTCTGGAACGAGACCGCGGCCGGGGCTGCGATCCATGCCCTGCGCGAAGCCCTGCAAGCGAGCGAGGACGAGCGGCTGCGGCTGATCGTCAGCAGTTTCATGGTGCCGGCCACCCGGGTGCGCGCCGGCTGAGGGGCAAGGATGCACGGGATCGCAGCGATGCAGGGGATCAAGGTGCTGGCCTTCGATACCGGAGGCACCATCCTCGACTGGCACGGTGGCCTCGCCGGGGCATTCGCCGCATGCGGCGCCCGGCACGGGCTCGAACGCGACTGGCACGGGTTCGCCAACGAATACCGCCGCCGCTCGCTGCAGCGGATGCTCGGCGCCGTCGAGCCGAGCTTCAACATCGACGACGTGCATCGCGAGGTGCTCGATGAATTGCTCGGCGAGCAGGGGATCGACGGTTTTTCGGCGGAGGATCGTCGAGCCATCGCGGCCCGCTGGCACGGGCTCGACGCCTGGCCCGATTTCGCGCCGGCATTGGCGCGTCTGCGGCGGCGCTATATCTGCGTCTCGTTCACGATCCTCAGCCTGTCGTTGGTCATCGATGTCTCGCGCCGCAACGGCATCGGCTGGGATGCGGTGATTCCCTGCGAGATGCTGCGCGTCTACAAGCCGCGGCCCGAAGCCTATCGCCGCGCCGCGGCGCTGCTCGGCGTGATGCCCGGCGAAATTCTGATGGTCGCCTGCCACAATTTCGACCTCGATGCCGCCCGCGGCGAAGGTTACCGGACCGCGTTCGTGCGCCGGCCGGCCGAATGGGGTCCGGGCGGCCCGCCCGATCCGGTCCCGAACCCGGCTGCCGACCTCGTGGTCGCCGGGTTCGCCGAGCTGGCGGAGCAGCTGCAAGCCTGAAGCGGGCGGCTTCGGCGGATGGCTCCCGAACGCTGGCCCCGCGTGCGGCCCGTTGTGGCCGAGCAGGGCCATGAAGCGAACTACTTCAGCGGTGTATCGGCGAGCGTCCGGAGTCGTATTCGTATCGACGATTGTCACGATGTCGTGAGTACAGCTTACATGGCAACAGCGCTCTGTCGATTTGACGGGGAGCATCCGGTGGTCGCCCCGCTCGCCTCCACCACGGAAGCCAGTTGGGATCTGTGATGCGCGATTTTGCCCTTGAAGTGTATTTTTCACGGTGGCGATCGGCGGCGCGCCACCATCTGACGGCATCCGAATCGGAGACCATGTCGTTCGGGGAGCTGGTGAGCGAAGCCGACGACGAGGATCGCCGGCGCCTGGAGACATTGCCGATCGGCTACACCGATCCGCGCGGCGCCGCTTGGCTGCGCGAAGCGATCGCCGATTGTTATGAGACGGTCGCCGCCGAATCGGTGTTGTGCTTTGCCGGCGCCCAGGAAGGCCTTTACGCGGCGATGCAGGCGCTGTTGAGCGGCGACGACCACGCCCTGGTGATTACGCCAAACTACCAGTCCTCGGAAACGATTCCGGTCGGGATTTGCGCGGTGACCGGCGTCGGGCTCGATTCGGCATCCGGCTGGTCGCTCGACATCGACGCCGTCGATTCCGCCACCCGTCCCAATACCAAGCTCATCTCGATCAATTTTCCGAACAATCCGACCGGCAAGATCCTGGAGCGCGATCGCTTCGATGCGCTCGTCGCGCTTTGTCGCCGACGCGGGATATGGCTGTTCAGCGACGAGATCTGTCGACTGATGGAGCGCGATCCGGCGATGCGCCTGCCAGCGGCGGTCGACGCATATGAGCGCGGCATTTCGCTGAGCTCGGTGTCAAAATCCTATGGGCTGCCGGGCCTGCGCATCGGCTGGATCGCTTGCCGCAGCGCCGAATTGATGCGGCGGATGGAGCGGGTAAAGAATTATCTGTCGATCTGCAACGCCGCTCCCTGTGAGGTCCTGGCGCGGATCGCGCTCAAGGCCGGCGATCGGATCCTGACCCGCAACCGCCTTCTCGCCATGCGGAATCTGGCGATGCTCGGTCATTTCTTTGCCGAGAACGGCGACCTCTTCGATTGGCATGTGCCCGATGGCGGGGTTGTCGGCTATCCCCGCTACCATGGCGCGGAGGGCGCGGAGGCGTTCTGCGCCAAGCTCATCGAAGAGCACGGCATCATGCTGCTTCCGGCGAGCGTGTACCGTTCGGAAATCCTGGACACGCCGATGGATCGCTTCCGCATCGGTTTTGGCCGGCGCGATTTCCCGGCGGGGCTCGAAGCGATGCAGACCGCGCTCTTCGGGCGCCGCGCGACCGCGGGCCGGGCCAGGCAATCCGCCTCACCCCTCAGATGCCGGCTCGCCCACCGCGATGGGTAATGGCTCGTGACCATTCGCGGCAGCTCTACGAGGCAGGCTGCCCGCGTGCCGCGCGTGGCGATTTCTCCCCTGCTGTGGATGCTGGCGCTGTATGTGGCGGCGGCGGCTGCCCCGGCGCACGCCGCTTACCCGGTGGCGCCCGATGTCGTCGTGTTTTGCGAGCCGACATTGCAGCACGCCGTCGCCGGCCTCGCGGTTTTGTGGCGAAAAGAGACCAACGTCCCGGTTCGCATCTTCACCTCGCCGACCCCGCTCATGCTGGAGCAGATCGCACACCACGCCCGCGATGATGTGGTCATCGGCGAGGGCGACGGAGAGGCTGACGCGGCGACCCGGCAGAATTTGATCAAGCCCGGAACGGTAGAGCGTCTATGGCGCAACCGGCTGGTCGTCGCCGCGCTGCGCTCCGGCATCGAGAAAACGCGCCCCGGCTCTTCGCCGGCCGCGGACAATCTCGTGGCACTCGCCGGCAAGGCGCCGATCGCGATCGTCGATCCCTGGGCGGCGTCAGCCGGCGCCGACAGCGAAAAAGCGCTCCAAGCTCTGGGGCTGTGGCAGGCGGTGAGCGGCAAATCGGTGGGTGTGGTCGGCACCGCCGACGCAGCCTACCTGCTGTCCCGGGGCAAGGTGCAGCTGGCGATTGTTTACGCCACCGATGTCGCCGCCAACCCTGACTTCGCAATTACCGACAGATTGGCGGACGCGAGCTATCGGCCGATCGTCTATTGGGCGGCGCAGACCGCGCACGCGCTGAGCCCCAATGCGGCAAAATTCGTGGCGTTCCTGCGCCAGGCTCAGGCGCGGCAGCGAGCGTGGGCCGACGGATTGGAGGTATTGCCGTGACCGCTCCCGCACAAATCGAGACGGCTCAGCCGCCGGTGGTGCAGCTCCATCCGCTGAGCCGGCGGATCATGCACTGGGTCAACGCATTGGCGATCCTGGTCATGATCGCCAGCGGCTGGCGCATCTATAATTACTATCCGGCACTGTCGCTGCATTTCGGCTTTCCGCTTTACCTGACATTGGGCGGCAAGTTCACGGTCGATGAGGCGATGAACAACGATGACGGCCTGGCCAATGCGCTGGCCTGGCATTTCGCCGCGATGTGGGTGCTGGTGTTGAATTTCCTCGCCTATCTGATCGTCGGCTTTGTGTCCGGACACTTTCGCCGCGATTTCCTGCCGGTCGGCCCGAGCGCCTTTATGCGCGACTTTTTTGCGGCGCTGCGCGGCCGGCTCGGCCATCGGCTCGGCGAATACAACGCCGTGCAAAAGGTGTTCTACTGGGGCGTCCTGGCGGCCATCCTGGTGACGATCCTGTCCGGGCTCAGCATCTGGAAGCCGGTGCAGCTGCAATACCTGACCTGGCTGTTCGGCGGCTACGAAGTCGCACGCGTCGTGCATTTCTTCGGGATGGCGGCGATCGTCGGATTTCTGGTGGTCCATCTCGCATTGACCCTGCTGGTGCCGAAAACCCTGGTCGCGATGATCTTCGGCGGCACCTCGGTTGCGCCGCATCCGAGGACAGGAAGCAAGCCATGACCCGTCCGATCCTCGGACCCGAGCCGATCGTGACCGGCATCGAGCGCCGCCTGTTTCTGCGGCAGACATTGAGCCTCGGGGCGCTCGCCCTGCTGACCGGCTGCGACATCTCCGACCAGCATGGCGTGCAAGCCGTCTTGAAGGCGATGTCGCGATGGAACGACCGCGCGCAGGCGTTTCTGTTTCGGCATCAGGTGCTGGCCCCGACCTTTGCCGAAAGCGACGTCGCGCGTAACTTCCGCTACAACGCCTACTTCCCGGTAGCCGACGTGCCGAAATTGGCCGCCGCCGACTATCGCCTGGAATTGTCCGGCCTGATCGCGGACAAGCGGCCCTGGTCGGTGGCGCGGATCTACAGCCTGCCGCAGCAGAGCCAGATCACCCGCCATGTCTGCGTCGAAGGATGGAGTGTCATCGGCAAATGGAGCGGGCCGCGGCTCAGCGACTTTCTCCACCGTGTCGGCGCCGACCTCACGGCGAAATATCTCGGCTACCAGTGCGCCGACGGCTATTATGGCAGCATCGACATGGCGACGGCGCTGCATCCGCAGACCATTATGGCGGTCAAATTCGCCGACGCGACGCTGCCGGCCAAATTCGGCTATCCGTTCAAGCTGCGGATCCCGACCAAGCTCGGCTTCAAGAACCCGAAATGGGTGACGACGATGTATGTCACCAATCGGATGCCGGGCGGGTTCTGGGAGGACCGCGGCTACAACTGGTTCAGCGGGTCGTGAGGTCGGCTTCCGGCACGCGGACTGAAGGCTGCGCCATCGCCGTGATGGCCAAGGCGCCGCGTCCCGGCGCGGTCAAGACCCGCCTGGTGCCGCCGCTGACACAAGAGGCGGCGGCGGCGCTGAGCGCCGGCTTTCTGCGCGACGTGACCCAGAACATCGCGCTCGCCGGCCGGATGCGCGGCTCTCGGATACGCGGCTATGTCGCCTATGCGCCGGCCGGGTCCGCGGCGGGGTTCGACGGAATGCTCGCGAACGGTACAGGTCTCGTCCTTGCCGATGGAGCAGGGGTGTCGGCGTCCCGCGTCCACGGCTTCGGTCGCTCTCTGCTGCACGCGGCGGACGCGCTGTTCGCCAAGGGGCATGACGCGGTGTGCCTGCTCAATTCCGACAGCCCGACCTTGCCGACATCGCTTCTGGCGCAATCGGCTGCAGCACTCGCCGGGCGCGGCGACCGGGTCGTGCTGGGTCCGGCCGAGGATGGCGGCTACTATCTCCTCGGCATGAAAGCGCCGCATATTCACCTGTTTGAGGATATTGCCTGGAGCACCGGCGAGGTCGCCGCGCAGACGCGGGAGCGGGCGCGCGCGCTCGATCTTCCGCTAGTTGAGCTCGACCCCTGGTACGATGTCGACGACGCGCCGGCGCTGCTGCGGCTCTGTCGCGAACTGGCCTCGGCACCGCCGGCCGACGGCCTTGCCCCCTACCCCGCCCCGGCGACCGCGGGCTGCATCGAGCGGCTGGGCATTCGCGAACTCCTCGATACGGCAGCGCGGCCGAGCGGCCGGGAGCAAATCGCCCCGCGGCGTCCTCGGTTCAATATAGGGAGCGGCTGATGACACCGACTGCGCCCATCGCTGCCCGCCGCTATTTCGAGGCGGTCGGCGCGCAGCGCTCCAGGGTCGCGGACGCGCCGCCGGTCTGCATCTATCTGGAAGTCACCAACCGCTGCAATTTGTTGTGCGAGACCTGCCCGCGCACCTTCGAGGCATTGGAGCCGCCGGCCGACATGAGCTGGGGGTTGTTCACTTCGATCGTCGATCAATCGCCTGGGCTGGTGCGCGCCGTATTGCACGGGGTCGGCGAGCCGATGCTGGTCAAAAACCTGCCGCGCATGATCCGCTACCTGAAGGAGCGCGGCGTATACGTGCTGTTCAACACCAACGGCACCTTGTTGGCGCCGCGCAAGCGACAGGAGCTGATCGAGACCGGTCTCGACGAATTGCGCGTGTCGCTCGACGCCGCCGAGAAAGAGAGCTTTCTCAAGGTCCGCGGCAAGAACATGTTCGATCGGATCGTGCGCAACGTCGGCGAATTCACCGCGCTGCAGCGGGAAATCGGCGCGACGACGCCGCGCGTATCGCTATGGCTGACCGGCCTCAAGGAGACCGTCGATCAGCTCCCCGATTTTGTCCGTCTGGCGGCGCGGATCGGGGTCAAGGAGGTCTATCTGCAGCGCCTGGTGTTCGACGATCTCGGCCGCGGCCTGGCTCGCGGCGAATCCTCGCTGTTCGAGAAGACGCAACGAGAGGAGGAAGCGGCGATCGCCGCGGCGCAGGCGCTCGGCCGCGCGCTCGGCGTCGCCATCGACGCTTCCGGCGCCACCGAGCCCGGGGTGAGCCTCAAGCGCAGCACGGACGAGGCGCCGTGGTCGGCCTGCCGACGGCCGTGGTCGTTGATGTATTTCACCGCGCATGGCCGAGCACTTCCCTGTTGCATCGCCCCGTTCTCGGCGCGCGGCTACCAGAGCTACACGCTCGGCGACGCGACGCAGCAGAGCTTGCGCGAGATCTGGAACGGCGCCGCCTACCAGGATTTCCGCGAGGCGCTGATCGGCGAAGCGCCGCCGAAGCCGTGCCAGAATTGCGGGCTGCGATGGAGCCTCTAGCGGTTGCCGTCGTCATCCCGACATTGAACGAGGTGCTGTCGATCGCCGCCGTCGTGACCGAGATCCCGCGCGATCTCGCCGCCGAGATCATCATTGTCGATGGCGGCAGCAGCGACGGCACCCAAGCCGTCGCCGCCGCCGCCGGCGCGCGCGTCGTCACCGTGAGCGGCAGGGGCTATGGCCGGGCCTGCGCGGCGGGTGCCGCCGCCGCGGCGCCGGAATGCGGCATCATCGCCTTTATGGACGGCGACGGCGCCGATCGCGGCGACCTGATCGGGCAATTGGTCGACCCGATCCGACGCGGCCAATACGAATTCGTCATCGCCTCGCGCACCCGCGGCGAGCGGGAGGCGGGTTCGATGAGCGGGCTGCAGCGTCTCGCCGGATACCTGGCTGGGCTCGGCATCAGGGCTCTATATGGCGTGCGCTACACCGATATGTGCGCCTATCGCGCGATTCGCCGCGACTGTCTCGAACGCCTGCACATGCGCGAGATGACCTATGGCTGGAACATCGAAATGCAGATGCGCGCCGCCGCCGCCGCGCTGCGCATTCTCGAAGTGCCGATGCCTTATCGCCGCCGCAGCGGGGGCAAATCGAAGGTCGCGGGCTCGCTGCGCGGGTCGCTGCGGGCGGCCTATCGGATCGCGCTGACGTTTTTGCGGGTCGCGGCGGCCTCGGGCGGCGCTCAGTTGCGATCGCCGGCGCCCCCGACCACCCGGTAAATCCGCCATCGTCCTGGTTTTTCGTCGACCAGGCGGAAATCGCGGCTGCCCGCGAACGGATCGCGGCGCCAGGCGCCGTCGCTGGGGGTCAAGACGATCACCCGACAATCGTAGAGGGTGGCGAGGTCGCGAATATCCCGCGGCGAGCCGGCACCGGCGAAAACCCGCTCGAACAGGCCGTTGATCCGGTCGATCTCCTGGCTCGGCAACGGCACAAAAGCGCGCGCCAGGTTCCAACCCGCGTAACAGGAGCGCCTGTTCGCCAATAGAGCCCAGGAAATGTTGACCGGCCAGCGCACGCTGTCGGCAAGGAAGAGCGGATTGTTGGCGACGCGCTCGTCGGGTGCGGCATGCCGACGTACCGCGGCCCACAGTTCCGGTGTTTGCGCGAAGATAGCAGCCGACGCGGCCGGCACGCCTGCGGCGTTTTCCTCGGCGATGCGCAGTCCACCCGGCACACCTATCGCCCAGCAGGCGATCGCCGCCGTCGCGAGCCGCGGCGCTGTTGCCAGCCATTGCGACAGGCCCGCGGCGGCGAAGATGGTCAGCACCAGCACCGCGGGCAGCACACCGCGCCAGGCGAGGTCGTTGTTGGCGATCGTACTGCCGAACAGCCAGGGAACAACGAGGCTAGCACCGGCCAGCAGGGCAAATCCGACGACCAGCCGCCTTTCCGCCGCCGCCGCTGCCTTGCGGGCCAGCGCGCCCCCCATCGCCGCCGCGCCGGCGAGGTAGATCGCGGGGAACTGAACGACCAGCAGAATGGCCCAAAAAGCCCCCAGGTCGAGCGGCCGGCGAACGCTCGCTGGAAAGTCGCTGCCCAGCACCGCGAACGGCCGCAGCGCGATCGGGAACCCGGCATCTCGCGCCGCCGTCGCCAGAAATTCGTCGCGGAAGAAAGGAAACGAGATTAGGGCGACGAGAATGACCGCGGCCGCGCCCTTCAGCACCAGATCGATCCGGGTGCGGGCGTCGCCGGCGGTCAGCAGAAAGGCGACCCCGATCGGCAGCGCCCCGGCCGCGAAGATGACGCCGCCGACCCAGGTCGAGCTTTCGAACCCGGCCGCCACGATGACGGCGAGCAGCGGAACCAAGGGCCAGCTGCGCGGCGCAGCCAGGCGCGACATGATCAGCACCGCGACCACGACGCAGCCGGCCGATGCCAGGTGCTGCGGCGCCCAGCTCGCCTGAAAGATCCAGCTCTGCGGCCACGGCTCCGGGGACAGCGCGCGCCCGAAAAAATGCGGCACGAGCACGAGCCGAAGAACGGGGCGGAGCGAGGCCGCGAGGCTGAGCACCACGACCAAGAGCGGCGCCAGCCGCCGGCCGCCGAGCTTGGCCGCAAACCCGATCATCAGGGCGAGCGCGGCAAAGGCGGTGAACCAGGTCAGCGCAATATCGGCTTCCCACCCGCTCGCCCCGACCGAGGCGCCGAGCATGGCGGCGCTGAAATGCCAGATATAGTAGTAGGCGAGCCCGGAATGGGCGCCGAGGCCGCCGAAGAACGGATTGCCCGGCGGCAGGCCGAGCCGGACAATGTCGTCGATGATCGCTATTTTTGAATGGTCGAACATCGGCGCGGCCAGCACGATCCCGCCACCGCCGAGCTTCGGCCACACGGCGAGCGCCGGCACCACCGCGAGCAGCGCCGCCGCGCCGTAAGCACAGCCGGAAAGATTGGCAAAGCCGGCTCGCGCCGCAGACCCTCGGGACCACGGGCGCAGCGCCGCAATGCCGCCAATCGCCGCCGCGCCGCAGAGGAGCGCCACAGGCACGCGCCCGAACCCGGCCCAGGACAGGATCGGCAGCGCCAGCGCACTCGACACGGCCCACCCCAAAACCGGCGAGATCGCCAGCGCCAGCGGCCGATCGGCGACCAGCCGGCGCGCCACCGGCAGGCCCACCGATACGCACAAGACCAGCTCCGCGAGCGCGCACAGAAGGACGTTCCGAAATGACGGCATCAGCCGAACATGATCCAATCCTGCCTGTGATGATTGCGCGGATCTCGGGCCTCATGCCAATATCGGCCGGCCCGATGGCAACAGCTCGATGCCAGGGAACGGCTTCGTGAGCGTCCCGGCCTCAATGTGAGAATGACGATCATGGCCAATGACAAGATGACGGCGCAAATCTCCAGCAAGCCCGGCTTCATCGCAGCGCTCGACCAGAGCGGCGGATCGACGCCGGGCGCCTTGCGCCTCTACGGGATTCCGGACACCGCCTATAGCGGCGAGGCCGAGATGTTCCGGCTGATCCACCAGATGCGCGAGCGCATCATGACCGCACCGGCCTTCACCGGCGCCAAGGTCATCGCGACGATCCTGTTCGAAGGCACGATGGACGGCCGGGTGCAGGAACGGCCGGTTCCGGCTTTCCTGTGGGAAGAGCGCGGCGTCATCCCGTTTCTGAAGGTCGACAAGGGGCTCGAGCCCGAGAAGGAAGGCGTCAGCCTGATGCGGCCGATACCGGGGCTCGACGCGCTCCTCGACCGCGCGGTCGGGCTCGGCGTCTTCGGCACCAAGATGCGCTCGGTGATCAACCTGGCCTCGAAGGCCGGTATCGCCGCGGTGGTGGCGCAGCAGTTCGACGTGGCCGCGCAGATCGCCCGGCACGGGCTGTTGCCGATCCTCGAGCCGGAGGTGTTGATCAAGAGCCCGGACAAGGCCGGCGCCGAAGCCATCCTTCTCGCGGAATTGACCCAAAAGCTCGACGCCCTGCCCGAGGGCCGCAAAGTCATGCTCAAGCTGACCCTGCCGGATGTTCCGGATCTCTACCTGCCGCTGACCAAACACCCGCGAATAGCCAGGATCGTGGCGCTGTCCGGCGGCTATACCCGAGCCGACGCCTGCCGCCGCCTCGCCGCCAATCGCAACATGATCGCGAGTTTTTCGCGGGCGCTGGCCGAAGGCCTCACGCGCTCGATGAGCGATGCCGAGTTCAACGCGACCCTGGCAAAATCGATCGACGAGATTTACCAGGCCTCGACCGTCAAAACTTGACGCCCGACACGATGGGTCAGGCGCACAGGCGCGTCAGCAGCGCAAGCGCGGCCGCCGGCGCGCGCACCTTGGCGCCGTTGATGAAATAGACGAAGCAGTCGAGCCCGGCCGCCGCCGACGCGCGGAACCGCTCGGCCCATAGGTCGAGCGCCTGCGGCGAATAGCCGGCCGGCTCGTCGAGCGAGCATCGGCGCAGCCGCGCATAGACGAAATCGGCGGTGACCTCGTCTAGGGCCCGGTATTTCTCGTCGTCGACCAGCGCCACCGCAACCTTGTGGCGCCGCAGCAACTCGGCAAAGGCGGATACTGCGAAGCTCGGATGCCGCACCTCGACGACGTGGCGCAGATCGCGGCCGTCGATCTCGCGCGGCAACAGCGCCAGAAAGGCCGCGAAACCGGCTTCGTCGAACTGCAGGAACGGGGCAAACTGCCACAGGATGGGCCCGAGCTTCGGACCCAATTCGACCACGCCGCTGGCAAAGAACCGCTCGATCGAGGGGCCGGCGGTCGCCAGGTCGCGGCGATGGGTGACAAAGCGCGGGCCTTTGAGCGAGAACACAAACCCTTCCGGGGTCTCGTCGTGCCAACGGCGAAAGCTCGCCGGCTTCTGGCTGCCGTAAAAGGTGCCGTTGATCTCGATCGCGGTGACCTGCCGGCTGGCGTGCGACAACTCGCGCGCCTGGGTCAGGCCGGGCGGGTAGAAGGCACCCCGCCACGGGGGGAACACCCAGCCGCCGATGCCGACCCGGATGGCTGTGCTGCTCATCGCCGAATGGGTCATCGCCGGATCAGGAACGAGCGCGGCGGGCGCCGCGTCTCCCAGCCCACAGTTTCGAGCATCGGCGCCTCGTCCTCCTCGACCGGATAGCCGAGACAGAAATAGCCGATCAGCTTCCAGGTCGGGGGAACTTCGAGGATCGCGCCCACCGCATGCGGATCGAGGATCGACACCCAGCCCATGCCGATTCCCTCGGCGCGCGCCGCCAGCCACAAGGTGTGCGCCGCGACCACCGCCGAATAATCGACCATCTCGGGCATCGTGCGGCGTCCGAGGCCCTGCCCCTGCCGGGTTTCCGGGTCGGCGAAGACGGCGAGGTGACACGGCGCCTCGTCGAGCCCGGCGAGCTTGAGCCGGGCATAGCCGGCGGCGCGTTCTGGCGCTTGAGCCGCGAGTGCGGCGGCATTGGCAGCGGCGAAATTGCGGCGAACCGCGGCGCGCCGGGAGCGATCCTCGACCGCGACAAAGCGCCAGGGCTGGCTGAGCCCGACCGAGGGGGCGAGTGTCGCGATCTCGATCAGCCGCTCGAGCGCACCGGCCGGCAGCGGATCTGGGCGAAACCGCCGCACATCGCGCCGCCAGGTCAGGAGCACCCGCAAGCGGGCGCGAAACGCGTCGTCAAAGACCGGCGGTGACGGCATGCTGGGCTCGCTCGACCTCGTCCCGCATAGATGGGCAGTGCACTGCGCGGATCGAGGGAACAGCGCGCCGACAGCGGCGCGCCCGGAGTGGCCGCGGCACGGGTCGATTTCTCACCGGGTTGATTTCTCGGGCGCAGCGTTCTAGATCGAGACGCCGTTGGCTGCGTCCCCATCGTCTAGAGGCCTAGGACATCGCCCTTTCACGGCGGTAACAGGGGTTCGAATCCCCTTGGGGACGCCATTTACGTTAATAGCTCACCATATGAGGCCGGCTCTGCTGATCCGTCTCGTGTCCTCTCCATGGTGACCCGGAGCATGCTCGAACGTTCGTGCATCACGTGCCACGGCCAAGATCGCATGCGCCGATCACGTTCCACATACTGCGGCGCGCCGGCGCGAGCGGGTTGGCCGGCCTCGGCCCTGGCGCTGATCGCACTCTGCCTGGCGCTGCTGCTCGGCGCATGCGGCGGGACGGGCGATGCCCTCGCCGGACCAGATCCGGGCGGCGGCTATCCTTGTTCTCCGAACGCCTTTCAAGATTGCGCGCGCTGAAACCCGCACCCGATCGAGCCCACCGCAAGAACCGATCAGGTTTGCCGCATGGCGGGTTACGTCCGGGGCGCAGGTCGCGCGTGCCCTGCACGCGCGCGCGGTGTAGGGTCGCGCGGGTTGCGACGAGGCGGGACGGGGTCGATGACGATCCGCACGGTGGCGGTCACTGCGTTTGCCGGTCAGCGGCCGGGGACCTCGGGGCTGCGCCAGAGGGTCCGGGTGTTCCGCGAGCCGGGCTATGTCGAGGCTTTTGTCCAGTCGTTGTTCGAGGCGCTGCCCGAGGCGGCCGGCGAGGGGGTGGCGGGGAAAACCCTGGCGTTGGGCGGCGACGGCCGCTTTTTCAACGATGCGGCGATCCAGACGATACTGCGCCTGGCGGCGGCGAACCGGATCGGGCGGGTGCTGGTCGGGCGGGACGGCATCCTGTCGACGCCGGCAATGAGTGCCGTCATCCGCCGGCGCGGCTGCTTTGGCGGGATCATCCTCAGCGCCAGCCATAACCCCGGCGGCCCCGACGGCGATTTCGGCATCAAATTCAATGTCGCCAATGGCGGCCCGGCGCCCGAGCGGGTGACCGATGCGATCTGGCGCCGCACCAAGGAGATCGCGGCCTATCCGACGATCGAGGCGCCGCCGGTGCCGCTCGACCGGATCGGCGACAGCACGCTCGGCGGCATGAAGGTCACGGTCATCGACCCGGTCGCCGATTATGCCGAGCTGATGGAGCGGGTGTTCGATTTCGACCGGCTGCGTGACCTGTTCCGCGGCGGCTTCCGGCTGCGCTTCGACGCGATGAGCGCGGTCACCGGCCCCTATGCGCGCGAGATCTTCGAGCGCCGGCTGGGCGCGCCCGCCGGCACCGTCGTCAACGGCGAACCCATGCCCGATTTCGGCGGCGGTCATCCCGACCCGAACCCGATCCATGCCGCCGATCTGGTCGAGGCGCTGGCGGCCGAGGGCGGGCCCGATCTCGGCGCCGCCTCGGACGGCGACGGCGACCGCAACCTGATCGTCGGGCGCAATCTCGTGGTGGGCCCGAGCGACAGCCTCGCCGTGCTCGCCGCCAACGCCCGGCTGGTTCCGTGGTTCGCCAAGGGCTTGTGCGGCGTCGCGCGCTCGATGCCGACGAGCCGGGCGGTCGACCGGGTCGCCGCGGCACTCGGCATCCCGTGCTACGAGACGCCGACCGGGTGGAAATATTTCGCCGCCTTGCTCGATGCCGGCCGGATCGGGCTGTGCGGCGAGGAGAGTGCCGGCACCGGCTCCGACCATCTGCGCGAAAAGGACGGGCTATGGGCGGTGCTGTTCTGGCTCAGCATCATCGCCCGGCGCGGGCAATCGGCGGCGGAGATCGTGCGCGACCATTGGCGGCGGCACGGCCGCGATTTTTATGCCCGGCACGATTACGAGGGCTTGCCGGCCGAGCGCGCGGATCGCTTGATCGAGCGGCTGCGCGGGTCGCTCGGCGATCTGCCCGGACGCGATGTCGCCGGGTTCACGGTCGTGAGCGCCGACGATTTCGCCTATCGCGACCCGGTCGACGGCGGCCTCAGCCGGCATCAGGGGATCCGCATCGGGCTTGCCGGCGGCGCCCGCATCGTCTACCGCCTGTCGGGCACCGGAACAGAAGGGGCCACCTTGCGGGTTTACCTCGAAGACTATGAGCCCGATGCGGCGCGGCACCCTCTGGATGCGGCGCCGGCGTTGGCGCCGCTCGGCAAAGCTGCCGCCGCACTTGCCGACATCGCCGCGATCACCGGCCGTTCCGATCCGAGCGCTATCGTCTAAACCGCCGCGGGCGACGTTGCCAAAGGGGGCGAACATGCTGTCGGGCGCACGCATCCAACAGAGGCTGGCGCGCCAGGCGCTGGCCCTGGTTCTCGCCGGCGGCCGCGGCAGCCGCCTGAAGCAGCTGACCGACCGGCGCGCCAAGCCGGCGGTGTTTTTCGGCGGCAAGTTTCGCCTGATCGACTTCACCCTGTCGAACTGCCTCAATTCGGGGGTCCGGCGGATCGCGGTCCTGACCCAGTACAAGGCGCACAGCCTGCTGCGCCATCTGCAGATGGGCTGGTCGTTTCTGCGCCCGGAGATGGGCGAGTTCCTCGATCTGCTGCCGGCGCAGCAGCGGCTCGACGAGGCGACGTGGTATCGCGGCACCGCCGACGCGGTCTATCAGAACTTCGATATTCTGCGCGCCGCGGGTCCGCGATATTTCGTCGTCTTGGCCGGCGATCATATCTACAAGATGGATTACTCGAACATGTTGGCCGACCATGTCGCCAGCGGCGCCGCCTGCACCGTCGCCTGCGTCGAGGTGCCGCTGGCCGAAGCCCCCGATTTCGGGGTCATGGCGGTCGACCGCTCGATGCGGATCGTCGATTTCCGCGAAAAGCCGCGCGATCCGCCGGCCATGGCCGGGAAGCCCGACCGGGCGCTGGCCAGCATGGGCGTCTATGCGTTCACCGCCGAATTTCTCTATGCCGAGCTCGAGCGCGACCATCACGACCCGGGGTCGAGCCATGATTTCGGCAAGGACGTCATTCCGAGCCTGGTTCGCCGCGGGCTCGCCGTGGCCCATTCCTTCGAGGACAGCTGCGTCAAGACGACGCCCGAGGCCGAGGCCTATTGGCGCGACGTCGGCACCATCGACGCCTATTGGTCGGCCAATATCGATCTGGTGATGCCGACCCCCTCGCTCGACATCTACGACCCGTTGTGGCCGATCTGGACCTACCAGCAGCAATTGCCGCCGGCCAAATTCGTGTTCGACGACGAGGACCGCCGCGGCATGGCGGTCGATTCGATGGTTTCGGGCGGCTGCATCGTTTCCGGCGCCACGGTCCGGCGCTCGCTGATGTTCTCGAACTGCCGGGTCAACTCGTTCGCCCGGACCCGCGAGGCGGTGCTGCTGCCGGAGGTCGAGGTCGGCCGCCATGCCCGCCTGACCAAGGTGGTGGTCGATCGCGGCTGCCACATCCCCGAAGGGCTGGTGATCGGCGAGGACCCCGGGCTCGACACAAGGCGCTTCTACCGCAGCGAGGGCGGCGTGACGCTCGTCACCGCCGACATGCTGGAGGCGCTCGAATAGGCGCTGCGGCTGCTGCAGCGTCTTGACTTTTGAGAACGAAGCGTGTACGATCACCTCCTGTCTGGTGCAGGAGGGGCGGTGCTTCCCGCAGAGGTTCTTCTCTGGAAATTGAGCGAGGGCCGCGATCGCACCCTCGGACTTTCGTGCAGCGCGGACGGGCTGCGTCTCGCCGGCACGCCGCTGATCGAGCGCCGCGCCGGCCGCTATGCCCTGCGCCCCTGGGCCGAGCTCGAACGGCTCTTCCGCTGCGCCTACGGTGAGGGGATAAACCTCGACCGGCTGATGCCCGGCTTCCGGGTTGTCGCCTCGGCGCTCGACGAGAACAACCTCTGCCTGGCGCAGATCGCCGCGGTGCAGCTGCGGGTGCCCGATCTGCCCGGCCTCTTCGCGCGCCGCGGCATGGAAGCCGAAGACCTGCTGATCAAGCGGGCGCGAGTAGCCGAAAACGACCGACTCGTCCGCACCAGCTGGGACCCGGCCGAGCACCCGCGCGCCGGAGTGCCGCCCAATCCCGGCTGGTTTGCGCCGACCGACGGCGCCGGCGGCTGTTCGACCCAGGTTGCCCAGGAGGAGGACGAGCGCGCGCCGGCGGAAATGCTCGATCGCCTGGCTCCGCTGCGACAGGCCCAGTGGGACGCCGCGATGGCGACCCTGCGCGAGATCGATCCGGGCAATCCAAACCTGACCGAAGTCGCCAATCCCGGCTCGGCTCCGAGCCAGGAGGCGCTCGACCGCCTCGAAGCCGCCGTCAAAGCCGCCGCGATCCGACGGGTGACGGACAAGGTGATGCCCAGCGGCGTGCCGATCGGCCAGCCCGGGCGAAGCGCAAGAGTTCGTGAATTGCCCGGAGGCGTAGCGGCTGCAGAAAACCTGTTCGATTATCTCCGCGTCGGAGCGACGGTGAGCCGGTCGGATGTAAATATCAGCGTCATCGAACTACCCAGCAATGCCGGCTTTATCACGTTTAGACCCCAATCGAGAAGCGTTGGTCCGGCGATCGACCTCAATATCTCTGGAATCCCGTTCAAGATAATTCATTTCTACTGAGGTTTACTATGACTCTTGATGAGATAGTCGAAGACCTTCTCAAAGAATCAGAAGCCGATTACGTCGGCTTGTGGGAGATAGCACAGGAATCTCGTGAAGATCTCGGTGCGCGATCGACGAATGAGGCACGGATATTGAGTTTGGGCGTTGTTCGCCGCCTCTATGAGCGAGGCTTGAGGCCCGGAGATTACTGGGGCGGCGATTTCGATTATTGGCCGGACGAGGGCTGCCAAGCAGCGCTCGACCGCATCGAGCGCGAATGGATCAAGGCCGGCGCCGACCCCAACCTCGCCGAGCCGATCTGCTGGTTCGCGCCGGGCCCGACATGAGGCTCGCCGGCTTCAGCCCACCAGTAGCACGATCGGGTAGGCTGATCGCACGAGAGAAATCGCCCAGGGTAAGGGGACGAGCGCGCACCGGAGGAAATGCTCGATCGCCTGGCTCCGGTGCGACAGGCCCAGTGGGACGCCGCGATGGCGACCCTGCGCGAGATCGATCCGGGCAATCCAAACCTGACCGAAGTCGCCACTCCCGGCTCGGCCCCGAGCCAAGCCGCGCTCGATCGCCTCGAAGCCGCCGTCAAAGCCGCTGCAATCCGACGAGTGGCGGACAGGGTAATGCCGGGCGGCGTGCCGATCGGCGTTGTCGGCAGCAGCCCTGACATCGCCGTGCTTCCCGGTGGTGAGAAGGCGGCAACGGAGCTATTTAGTTATCTCCAAGTAGGCACAAAACCTTATGATTCAGATTCGAGCAAGACGATCGTGCAGCTTCCCCAAAACGGTGGCTTCCTAACCCTACGGCCCCGATCTCGCAGCGGCGCCCCGGCAATCGACATTAACGTCCTAGGTATTACGCTGAAACGAATCCACTTTCGGTGGGAACGAGATGGTTGCCCTAGACCGTTTCATTAACGAGTGCTTAGAAGAGTCCAAAGTTGATTACGTCGGACTTTGGCAAATAGCACAAACGACCCGCGAGAGGTTTGGCGCGTACACGACCGAGGACGCGAGAGAATTAAGCCTGAAGGTCGTTCGGCGGCTGTACGAAAAGGGGCTGAGGCCCGGAGACTACTGGGGTAGTGATTTTAATTATTGGCCGGACGAGGGCTGCCAAGCAGCGCTCGACCGCATCGAGCGCGAATGGATAGAGGCCGGCGCCGACCCCAATCTTGCCGAGCCAATCTGCTGGTTCGCGCCGCACCCGGGGTAGGGTAGCGGAGCACGGGCTCGCATTCGAGCGGGCTGTTGTCTTTCCCTCGTCCCGTAAACACGTGGATGCCCGGATTAAGTCCAGGGTTGTCCGGTTCTAAATATGGTTGCAGTTCAGCTCTGATCCTTCACTGTCATCACCGGGCTCGTCCCGGTGATCCACGCCCTTCTTCGACCCCGAAACGGGGCACGTGGATGGCCGGAACACAAGTCTGGCCATGGCGGCCTCCGAGGGAGCGAAAAATCTGAATGCCCGGTAACCTTGTATGCGACTGAACCCGACAGCTGTGGGACAAATCCGGCCCTCACAGCCCCTGAGGGAGCCCGACCCGACCCTTTAGAACACCCGCGCGGCGGTGGTGCGGTCGCGGACCCACACCTGGGCCTCACGGCCGCCTTGGAGGGCATCGCGGGCAGCGTCGACGGCGTCGAGCAATGCCTGCTCCTTGTCGAGATAGGCGCCGTAGACGGCATTGCCGAGAGTGACGACCCAGCGCGCTTCGCGGCCACGCCGGCACACCTGAAATTCCATAATGCTCATTATCAATCGCTCCTTCGGCGACAACGACCGCCGTGACGGGTTTCATCCCCAATGTCTAACGTTTCCAACGGGGATTATCGTCGATAGAACGCTTCAAATAAAGTCAATTTTGTTACCGAGCGGACACAAACTGCAAATATTTTCGGCAGCGAAACGTTCTATCAATGGCTTAAGGTTAAGCAAATGTAACCGTCATTTCTCCTCCGCGGTAAACACCCCGTCCCAATTGCTCGGCGGAGCTTCGGCCTGGAAATGGGCGATTCGCTGCCGGTAAAGATCGTAGACCGGGGCCAGGTGACGCGCCGCGAGCAGCCGCCCGTCATCGAGCAGGCGCAGCGCCGCGGCCCAATCCTGATGGCGATAGGCGCGCAGCAATGCCCGGTGGCGGTCGACGAACTCGCCGTGCGCGATCGTCTCCGGCGGCAGGGTATAGACCCGGCCCGCCTGGCTCTTGCCCTTGACCGCCACCAGATCGACCTCGATCAGCGCCGGCTCATCGAGACGCGCGGCGGTTTCCTCGCCGATTACCAGATCGATGCCGTAGACTTTGCCCAATCCCTCGAGGCGCGAGGCGAGATTGACCGGATCGCCCAGCAGCGAATAGTCGAAATGCTGCTCCGAGCCGAAATTGCCAACCACGCACTCGCCGGTATTGATGCCGATGCCCATCTGCACCAGCCGAAACGGCGCGCCGGAGACGGCCGCCTCGTCGGCCCAGCCGCGGTTCAGCTCGACCAACTGGCGGCGCATCGCCTGGGCGGCGCGCACCGCGTTGGTGGCGTGATCGGGATCGTCGAGCGGGGCGTTCCAGAACGCCATGATGCAATCGCCAATATATTTGTCGATCGTGCCCTTTTCCTCGGTGATGATCTCGGTCATCGGCGACAAAAACGTATTCATGAAGCGGGTCAAGGTGTGCGCGTCCATGCCCTCGGCACGGCTGGTAAACCCGCGGATGTCGCAAAACATGATGGTCATGACCCGCAGCTCGCCGCCGAGCACGAGCTTTTCGGGGTGGGCGGCGAGCTCCTTGACATAATGCGGCGACATGTACCGCGAGAAGGCGCTGCGGATCTCGCGCTGGCGCGCCTCGGTGCGCAGGTAGCCCAAGAGGCTCGCCACCAGATAGACGAGGGTGATCACCGCCCAGGGATAGACCGGGTCGATCAACAGATGCGCGTATTTGAAGGCGGCCCACGAGCCGCCGAGCGCTGCCGCCACGGCGGCGCCGCCGAGGACGGCGCTCGGCAACGCGCCGATCCGCGGCAGGACCAGGATCAGCCCGGACCCGACCAGGAGCGCAAACAGGATCTCGGCGCCGACCGCCCAATCGGGTCGGGTCAGAAAATCCCCCTGCAGGATATCGTCGATCAGCTGGGCGTGGATCTCGACCCCAGGCACCGCCGGCGACAGCGGTGTCGCCCGCTGATCGTTGATGACCCCGGCCGCCGAGGTCCCGATCAGCACGATGTCGCCGGTGAACAGCCCCGGCGCGAATTTTCCGGCGAGCACGTCGGCGGCCGAGACGGTGCGGTCGGGCCGGTGCCGCGCATAGTGCAGCCAGACCCGCCCGGCCCCATCGGTCGGCACCGTCAGCGGGCCGATCCGGATCGCGGTCAAGCCGGTGTCCTGCCCGAAATTGCTCTCGCCATTGGCCCCCGCCGCCCGGCCGATATAGGTCGAGGCCCCAAAGGCCAGCCGCAGCGCCTCGGCGGCGAGCGAAGGATAAGGCTTGCCGTTCAGCTTGAGGATCAGTGGCAGCCGGCGGACGACATGGTCCCACTCGGGAAGCTGGTTCAAAAACCCGTCCCCGGCGGCGGCCGCCTCGAACACCGGCAGGTTCGGAACCACCCGGGTGAAATTGTCGACATGGCCGAGCGGATCGCTGCCGGCAAAGGCAAACCCCGCCTTCTGCGCCGGCGCCCGCGTCTCGCCGTGGTCGGTCAGGATGAAGCCGAGCGCCACCGGGACCCGGCGCATCGCCGCCGCCAGAACCTGGTCGGGATCGGGCAGGGTCGACAGCAGCTTTTCGGCATCGGGCGTGTCGACCCCGTTCCGCGCCAGCAGCGGCAGCAGCATCTTGGGCGAGGTCCGGTCGGGCTCGGCGAAATCGATGTCGAAGGCGACGACCGCGGCGCCGGAAGCGGCCAGGCGGTCGACCAGCTGCGCCACGATCGTGCGCGGCCACGGCCATTGGCCGATCGTGGCGAGGCTGTGGTCGTCGATATCGACGATGCGCACCGGCGAGTTCCCCGGCTCGCGCGGCAGGGCGCGCTGGTAGAGGTCGAAGGCGATCAGCGATAACCGGTCGAGCAGCCGCGGGGCGACGACCCGCGCCCCCAACGCTGCAAACAGAATTGCGAGCGGCAGCAGATAGAGAACGCCGTGGCGAAGATGGGACAGCAGGCGCATATGCCGGATCGGCAAGGGGAGCCGCCGGCATCATTGCCCAGTCGGACGGCACTTTCCAGATTCCTCCGACAATCTCGGGTGCGTTAGCTCATGGGCACACAACCTCGCGCCCCAGCTTGTCCTCGCGGACCCCTTCATAGAAGACCTGTCACAGGGGGTCGGTCCAGGTCACGCACTCGACGCGCTGATTGGCCGGGGATATGACTACTGGGCGCTCGGTCACGTCCGCGCGCGCGAGATTGGAAACGAAGATCCGTGGATCGTTTTCCCCGGCAATCTGCAGGGCCGGCAAGTCCGAGAAGGCGGACCAAAGGGCGCTACTCTCGTCACGATCCGAAATGGTCGATCGCCTGCGAACGCCATGTCGACAGCGTGATGGATCGCGTCGGCCACTCGCTTTCAATGGAGCTGGAGGCGGCCGAGGGCAGGCCAATTGCCGCGCGCGTCACCTTGACGGGCCCGACTCCCCTGCACGAGCAACTGCTCGCAGAGCCCGAACGGGTTCGCGAGGGCATAATTGCCGAAGCACGCCGGCACGGGGCCGATGCGATGTGGATTGAGTCGATCGCGACCGATACCGTCTCAACCGCCGATCTGCGATCCTTGGCCGCTCGTCCCGATGTCATCGACCGATTGAGCAGAATATGCGATGACCTGGCCGGCGGACCTGGCACCGAATTGCTCGGCGACTATCCGGACCGGCTGCGCCGCATCCCCCACGATAGACCTGCCGGCCGAGCATCCGCTTCGACATCGCTCGCTCGCGGGGCTGTTTCGATCACCGTAATCGTGCGGCCTAGCGAGCCTCCGCGATGGAGATTATCCAAAGCCCGGATTGGGGGTTCCCCCGGGGTGGTAACAACATAGTTAAACATGCTCTCATTCAATCGCGAGACGCAGAAGCCAAGGATATAGCAATGCGCAGATTCTTCGGGGCGCTGGGTTCCGTTAGCCGGGTCACTATCGAGAGCCAAGCCCTCAAGAGTAATATGCTGGGTGATCCGTCGATGCGTGTCGTCGATGTGTACGTCCCGGCAGGGCATGACGGAGAAGGATTGCCGCTGCTCGTGGACCTTGTCGGCTTCACGGGAAGCGGCCTGTCGCATACGAATTGGGTCGGCTTTCGCGAGAACCTGCCGGAACGGCTCGACCGGCTGATCGGGGAACAGCGTATGCCGCCGGTGGTCGTCGCCTTTCCCGATTGCTTCACCCGGCTCGGCGGCAACCAGTACATCAACTCGGGTGCGATGGGTTTTTGGGAGGACTTTCTGCTGCACGAAATGCTGCCGGCTGTAGAGCAGCGCTTCGGATGTGGCGGCACCGGTCGCCGCGGCGTGTTCGGCAAGAGCTCTGGCGGGTATGGCGCGGTCACGCACGCGCTGCGCCACTCCGACATCTGGTCGGCCGCAGCTTGTCACTCCGGCGATATGGGCTTTGAGCTGTGCTATCTGCCCGACATGCCGGCGGTGCTGCGCGCCCTCGCCGGCGCTGGAAATTCGATCGAGCAATGGTGGCGGCAGCTTGAAGCAGCCCAAAAACATCCGGAGGGTTCTTTCAAAGTGATCAATGCATTGGCGATGGCGGCCAGCTACGATCCCGATCCCGCACAGTTTCTTGGCATCCGGCTGCCGGTCGCCTTCGACACCTGCGAGATCATCGAGGAGCGCTGGGCGAATTGGTCGCGACACGATCCTGTCGTTGCGATCGAAACCCACGCGGACGATCTCCGCAGGCTGAAAGCGCTCTATATCGATTGCGGCGAGAAGGATCAGTTCAATCTGCTCTACGGGGCCCGCAGGTTCGCGCGGCGGCTAAAAGAGCTTGGTGTTGCGCATCGCTACGAGGAGTTCCCCGACAACCATAGCGGTGTCGATTACCGGATGGACGAGAGCTTGCCGTTTCTCGCACAGGCGCTGTCCGGCTGATGTGTGTGGCGTCGTTGGATTGGCCCGCCATGGCGGTGGTTGTGACATCAATGTTCTGATTGCCGGCTCCTTTAGCGCGCGAGAACACAACGAGGCGGAGGTTCAGATGAAGCTCGGCGTAGCCCTTCCGATTGTCGATATCGGCGGTGAGCCGGCAATCTTGCGGGAATTTGCGCAGGCGGCAGAGGAGATCGGCTTTCACGGCATCGCCGCCCCCGATCACGTGCTGGGGGTCAATGTCGCAAGCCGGCCCGGTTGGACCCAAGGCCGCGCCCGCTCGACCGACGTGTATCACGACCCCTTCGTGTTGTTTGGCTTCCTCGCCGGGTGCACTCGGATTGCGGATTTCTCCACCCAGGTGCTGATCCTGGCGCAACGTCAGACCGTGCTGGTCGCCAAACAGGCCGCCTCGCTCGACATGCTCTCCGGCGGGCGCTTCCGCCTCGGCATCGGGATCGGCTGGAACGAGGTGGAGTTCATCGGCCTCAACGAGAGCTTTCGCAATCGCGGCCGCCGTTCGGAAGAGCAGGTCGAGGTCATGCGGGCGTTGTGGGCGCAGCCGCATATCAGCTTCAAGGGCAAGTGGCATACCATCGAGGATTCCGGTATCAACCCGCGACCTGCTGGCGGCAAGATACCGCTGTGGTACGGAGGCCACGCCGACGTGACCTTGCGCCGCTGTGCCAAATGGGGTGACGGCTGGATGCCGCTCGCCTATCCGCCTGGCGAGGAAGCGCGGACCGCCATCACTACGCTGCGTCGCTATGTCGAGGCAGCCGGGCGAGATCCGGCAATGATCGGTATCGACACACGGGTTTCGGCCGGCGCCGGCGCAGAGGCCGAGTGGCGCGCTGAGGTACGGTTTTGGAAATCGATCGGGGTGACGCACCTGACCTTGGCCAATTACTACGAAAGCGGCCACCTCCACCGCATCGCCGGCCGGTCTCTAGGCGATCACGTCGCCGCTATGAAACGGTACTGGAACGCCGTCTGCGACCTGCTCTAACGGCGGCAAATCGGCCGACCCGCCAGCGGAGATAACCGGCTTTCTAGTGACCATCGAGCCTCAGCCAATTTCAGGATGCGGTAGGGCATCGGCGGGTCGTCGTGGCGGCGATGGCGAGACGCTCGTCGATGGTTTTCAGGGCAAAGCGGCGGTTGAAGCGCCAAGCGAAGGCGCCGCGGTAACGCGGCAGATGTTTGGCGCCGACCACGCGGTGGGTGGCCAGGAGGCTGTTCTTGACGTTGGCGAGCACCCGTGTTCGCCCAGCGGAAGGCAGGGTGGCCGGCCGCGGCGCGACCGGAGCCGGCGACATGGCGCTGGTGGACGAGACCCGGCTGCTCGGCGATGCGGCGAAACCATTGGCCGCCGTCGCTGACGACGGTGGTTCCGGCCGCGACCCCGGCGCGCACAGGCGTTTGGTTTCGCCGGCGCGGAACCCGCGCACGACCTGGAGGCGGGGGTGCAGCGGCCGGCCGTCGCCAGAGGTCTCGATCGCGGCGATAAAGGACGTATGCCCGCTTCGGCCGCGCCCGGACCCTCGGCCGGTGCGCTCGCCGCCGATCTAGGCGTCGTCGATCTCGATGCGCGGGCCGGCGGCGCCAAGCCTGTAACCCCGGTCGCGCTCGAGCATGGCCTGCATCAGCTTGTGCTGCACCCGCCGGGCAGCCCTGGTCGAGATCCCGAGCCGCCGGCCCAGCTCGATGCTGGACAGGCCCTTCTTGCCCTGGGCGAGCAGGTGCTCCGGGTCACGTCCGTCAAGCTGGTGTAAATCGGGGTGAGTTTGAGGTGGCCATGGGTCAGGCGGGCCAAGGGTGGACGTTTGGCCGGATCGGCGTCGATCAGCGGCGCGCGCCCGAGCTCGCTGTGTTGGCGCATTATGTGTTGGGGCATTGCGCCCGACGCGCCCTCACCGCCGAATCTCCACCACGAGCGAGAACGCTAACTCCGGGATCGTCTGCCTCTCCGGAGGGCGGGAGCGGCTTGGCGAGGTGCCGGGTACGCCCGAGCTAGCAGTTCGCGCCGCGAGTGCTCAGACGCACACACAAGATTCACTCGAGCCGTCATGGCCGGGCCTGTCCCGGCCATCCACGAGTTGCGGCACAAAATCTCCGGTTTCCGTGGATACCGTCACAGGCCGGGCATGACGAACGTAATGGAACTGTACTATCTGAATACGCCTGAGCACTAGCGGGCTGCCGAAAAAAGGGGCTTCCGAGGGCTGCCATCCTTCGAGACGCTTCGCTCCTCAGGATGAGGTCATTTGATTTCAAAGACTTGCCTCACCCTGAGGAGGCCCAAAGGGCCGTCTCGAAGGGCACCCGGAGCGGAAAATGGAGTTTTTCAGCAGCCTGCTAGTGTCCGGCGAAAAATGTCACAGTCAATGTTCGCCCGCCTGAGCAAACGCCGACCGGCTGATGCGCGGCGGCGCTCCCGCTGAACATCGGAAAGAAATAGGCGTTGACGCAGGCGCGCGAGTTCCCGACGCAGGTGGCATCGGGATTGCCGCAGTTGCTCGGATATTTCTGCGGGTCGGCACTGCTGTCCGGGACCGGCCCCTGGCAGGTAAAGACCGGATCCGACGGTTGCCCGGAGCAGTTCAGCTCCACCGGAAGATTGTAGGACGCTCCGCCGGCCTTGGCGCAGTTGTCGGCCTTCCAGGCTTCGTCGGTGCAGCCCACCGGGATGATGCTGATGTCGTAGGCGACGCAGGTCCCGGCCTGATGCGTCCAGCTGCATTGCTGGCTGGTGTCAAAAGTCGGCTCGATCAGCGTGACGTGATCGTTCTGGGCTTCGGTGCAGTTCGGCGGCGACTCGAGCGAAGCGCAGAAACGGCTGCCCGAATTGGTGGCCGTCACCGTGGCAATGCAGACAGAGTTACCGTCAATCTTCACCCCGCCGGCGCCGGTGCCGACCGGTATGCAGCCGCCGGCGGCCTGCCAATCGATCGCGCCCCCGCCACTATAGCCGACAAAAATCGGCTCGGCCCGGTCGTTGACGAGCTTGACGGTGCCGGCTTCCGCGGCGCCGAGCCGATCGCCGCCGCACACCTTTTTGGCGATCGCTCGCTGCCGCGGGTCGACGATCGGGACGATCGCCCCGGTTCGCTCATTTTCGAATACGGGCCTCCCAGAACGATCTTGGCCGCACAATAAAACCAAATGAGCGTCAGCGTTCATATTCGACCCGGTCAAATGGATTATCGAAGAAGATTGCATATCCTCCGCCATTGCCCGATGCGCGCCGAGCGACAGCAAGGCGATCAGGGCCACGGCCCACAGGCTGCACCACCGGCCCCGGCGAGGTGGGCGCCTGATGCTGCCGGCGCGGTCAGATATCGGGTCGGTCACGATCATCCTGTCTGGGGTTGACGCCGGATCTCGTCTGGTTGCCATGTCGATCTCGGTCGATCGGTATCGAAGCACCAAGGTTGAAGGGTAATGGTTTAGATCGGGTAACCGCTCGCGGCGGAAGTGGCGCGGTGATAGGCTCCGTTCGATGCTCAACCCCGATATTCTGCACCGCGACTTCACGCCCACGCCGTATTGGTGGGAAGCCTACCGGCCGGTTGCGGGCGACCTCGTCGAGGTGCCGCGGACGGCGCGGGTGGCGATCGTCGGCGCCGGCTATGCCGGTCTGTCGGCAGCGCTGGAGCTCGCCAAGCACGGCATCGACGCGGTGGTGCTCGAGCAGGCCGAGCTCGGCTTTGGCGCCAGCACCAGGAATGGCGGCGCGGTCAGCGGCGGCGTCAATGTCGGCAAGGGGTTTACCGGGCGGGCGCACGACATCGCTCCCGACCGGGCCGGGCATCTCCTCGCCGACGCCGCCGAGGCCTTTGACCTGGTCGACCGGCTGATCGGCGAGGAAGCGATCGACTGCTTCTGGGAGAAGCCCGGCCGGTTTGTCGGGGCCTGGACGAAACGGCACTTCGAGGCGCAATCCGGGCGCGTCGCGCTGCTCAACGCGGCGGCCCGGTCGGGCGCCTACATGGTGCCGCGCGGGGATCAGCGCCAGGAAATCGCCAGCGACTATTACCACGGCGGCATGGTGGTCGAGAGGGCGGGCAAATTGCACCCGGCGCTCTATTACCAGGGCCTGCTCGATGCCTGCCGGCGGCGCGACGTCAAAGTCTGCGCCAAGGCTGCGGTCGGGCGTATCGCCCGCGTCGGCAATGCCTGGCGGGTCCGGACCAGCCGCGGCGAGGTCACGGCCGGCGACATCGTCATCGCCACCAACGGCTACACCGGCGATCTGACCCCGGCGCTGCGGCGCCGCATCGTGCCGATCGCCAGCCACATCGTCGCCACCGAGGAGCTGGCGCCCGATCTCGCCCGCTCGCTGATCCCCAAGGGCCGCACCCTCTCCGACACGCGGCGCGTGTTGTGCTACTACCGCATGTCACCCGATGGAAGGCGCATGGTTTTTGGCGGGCGGGCACGGTTTACCCAAGTCGAGGCGGCGGTCAGCGCGCCGATCCTGCATCGCTACATGACCCGGCGCTTTCCGCAATTGCACGGCGTCAAGCTCACCCATGCCTGGACCGGCAATACCGCGTTTACCCTCGACGCGCTGCCGCATATGGGTCACAGCGAGGGTCTCCATTATTGCCTCGGCTGCAACGGCAGCGGGATCGCGATGATGACCTATCTCGGCTGGCAGACGGCGCGCAAGATCGCCCGCGCGGCCAATTACGCGTGCAGCTTCGACACGCCTGATTTCCCCGATCACCGGCTCTATTCCGGCGATCCGTGGTTTCTGCCGGCGGTCGGCGGCTGGTATCGGCTGCGCGACCGGCTCGATCGGCTGCTCGCCTGAGCGAGCTCTGCTGTATGCTGCTCCAGGGTCGAGGACGAGGAGGAAGCAAGATGGATTTCGAGACCTATCGCGGCTCGCTCGGGCAGGACGAGCCGCCGGCGGGGCTCAGCATGGCGGCGCAGGCGCTGTGGTGGCAGGCCAAGGGCGATTGGCAGCGGGCGCATCAATGCGCGCAGCAGCAGCCCGATCCCGACGGGGCGTGGGCGCATGCCTACCTGCATCGCGTCGAGGGCGATCTCGGCAATGCCGGCGGCTGGTATGGCCGCGCCGGCCGTCCGGTCTCGGCCGCACCGCTCGAGGAGGAATGGGAGACGATCGCCCGCGCCCTGGTGCGCTAGGCCGGCCCCCCGGGGCCCACGCCCCCCAAGACTGACGCCCTTGCCGCCCCTGATCCTGATCGGCGTCGGGGGCAATCTCGCCACCCCGCGCTGGGGCCCGCCGCGGGAGACGCTCGGCGCTGCGCTGGCGGCGTTGGCTGATGCGGACGTCGCGATCGCCCAGCGCTCATCGTGGTACCGCAGCGAGCCGGTGCCCCGCTCGGACCAGCCCTGGTTCTTGAACGCGGTTGCCGCGGTGGAGACCGGGATCGATGCCGGCGACCTCTTGGCGCTGATGCAAGGGATCGAGATCCGATTCGGGCGGCTGCGCGGCGAGCGCGACGCGGCGCGCACCGTCGATCTCGACCTGCTCGATCATCGCGGCCAGCGCATCCGATCGCGCGATCTCATTTTGCCGCACCCGCGCCTGCACCAGCGCCGCTTCGTGCTCGAGCCGTTGGCCGAAATCGCGCCCGGCTGGCGCCATCCGGTCATGGGCCGGAGCGCGTGCCAGCTTCTCGCCGGGCTCAGCGACGAGCAGCCGGTCGAGCGGCTGCCCGGCTGAACCAAACCCGGCTGAACCAACCCGTCCTGAACCAGCCCCGGGCTGAACCAGCCCCGGGCTGAACCAACCCCGGGCTGAACCAACCCCGTCCTGCCGATTGTGCTCGCTCTACCGCGCCGCTATAACCCGGCTGCCCATTGGCCGCCGGTAGCAGGATGACGGTATTCGAAGCGGCGCGCGCGCACATGATCGAGAGCCAGATCCGACCCAACAAGGTGACCGACGAACGGGTCCTCGCCGCCATGGCCGAGACCCGGCGCGAGCTGTTCGTGCCCGAGCATCTGGGGGCGATCGCCTATGTCGACGATGATCTGCCGCTTGGCGGCGGCCGCTATTTGATGGAGCCGATGGTGGCCGCCCGATTGCTGCAGGCCGCCGCGGTCGGGCGCGCCGACACCGTTCTCGTCGTTGGCGCCGGAACCGGATACGAGGCGGCGGTGCTCGCCCGACTCGCCCGCGCCGTTATCGCGCTGGAGCAGGATCCGGGTCTCGCCCGGCTCGCCCGCGCCGCTCTCGTCGATCACGCGATTGCCGCCGTCAACGTGGTCGAGGGGCCGCTCGGCCAGGGCTGCCGGTTGCGAGCACCCTACGAGGCAATCGTGTTCGGCGGTGCCGTTGCCGAGCTGCCGGACGAAATTTTCGCGCAGCTGGCCGAAGGCGGGCGGCTCGTCGCCGTGGTCAAGCCGGAGGGCGGGGTCGGCCGCGCGATGCTGGCGACGCAGACTGGCGGGGTGATCGCCCGACGGGTTATCTTCGACGCCGCGACCCCGCTGTTGCCCGGTTTCAGAGCGAAGCCGGCCTTTGTGTTTTCGGCGTTCTAAAGCGGTCTCACAGCCTTCGAGTCGTTAATGCCCGCAGCCGAGCAAATTCCCGATACGGATAGAGCGCATCGACGCCGCGAGCGCGGCTCGAGGCGATCCGGCGGACGCCATTTGCCGGGGTTTGCGGTACTCGCCCTGATCCTGCTGGCGCTGCCCGCGGTGCCGGCCCGAGCGCAGACCATGACCCAGGCGCTGGCCGAGGCCTACAACACCAACCCCCAGCTGCTGGCGCAGCGGGCGCTGTTGCGGGCGACCGACGAGCAGGTGCCGCAAGCCCTCTCGGGATGGCGCCCGACGGTCAATTTTACCGGCCAGGTCGGCGGCGCGCGTGCCGGCTTTATCGCGCCGGCGAACTCTGCCTTTTCGACTTTTTTTCAGAACAGCGTCAATCTGCAGATAACCCAGCCGGTCTATAGCGGCGGCCGGACCCTGGCGCAGACCCGGCAGGCGATCAACACGGTCCAGGCGACGCGGGCTCAGACCCTGGCGGTCGAAACCTCGGTGTTCCAGGCGGTCGCCCAGGCCTATCTCGACGTGGTTCGCGACCAGGCTTTGGTCGAGGTCGACCGCAACAACGTGGCGGTGCTGCGCCAGCAGCTCGAAGCGACTCAGGACCGGTTCCGGGTCGGCGAGGTGACCCGCACCGATGTGGCGCAGGCCGAATCATCGCTCGCCCAAGCGATCGGCACCCTGACCGCCGCCGAGGGGACCTTGCGGCAGAGCCAGGCAGAATACGTGCGCGCGGTCGGTCAGCAGCCCGGCCGGCTGCTGCTGCCGCGCGAGCGCCCGACCCTGCCGGCGACGCGCGAGGAAGCGCAGACCCTCGCCGCCGACAACAATTTCAATGTGATTTCGGCGAATTTTTCCGAGCTCGCGGCGCGCGACAATATCGCCGTGGTGCGCGGCCAGCTGCTGCCGCAGATTTCGATCGTCGGCAGTCTCTCCCGCGCGGAGGCGCCGTCGATCACCTTCACCAACGCGCTCGAAAACACCGGCACGATCGCGGCGCAGATGACGATCCCGCTATACGAGGGTGGCGCCATCTACTCGCAGACCCGCCAGGCCGAGCAGACGGTGGGCCAGCGCCGCAGCCAGGTCGATGACGCCCGCCGCGCGGCGGTGCAGACGGCGACCCAGAGCTGGGAAACCCTGAAGGCCGCCCGCGCCAGCATCGCCTCGTTCGCCGCCGCGGTGCGCGCCGCCCAGATCGCGCTACAAGGGATCCAGCAGGAGGCGCTGGTCGGCACCGCCACCACGCTCGACGTGCTGGTCCAGAACCAGCAGCTGCTGACCACCCAGGAACAGCTGATCGTCGCCGAGCACGATTCGGCACTCGCCGAATTCAACCTTGCCGCCGCAATCGGCCGGCTGATCGCCCCCGACCTGCATCTTCCGGTGCAGCTCTACGACATGGAGCGGCACTACAAGGAGGTGAAGGACAAATGGATCGGCTTTGGCGGCGGGCTGAAGGAATGATCGGCAGCGGCCGGCCGGTTCCGCTGGAAAATTCGCGGGGAATTGCCTAGTTTAGCGGGTGCGCCAGCTTTTTGCCGGTTCCGCCGATGTCGGACACCAAGCTTCAACCCCAACCCGCAATTTCGGGAATCTCGGTGCAAGAACCCTCGATGGAGGAGATCATCGCCTCGATCAGCCGGATCATCGCCGAGGACGATCGTTCGGCCGATGTGGTGCGAGCGCCGGCGGATCGGGGCGGCGTTCTCGAGCTGACGGAGGCGATCGCGGCTGATGGCTCGGTGCGACGGCTCGCGCCGCTCGGCGCGTCGTCGCCCGGTTCGTCATCGCCCGGCATGGGAACGGGCCGCGAGCCGGCCTCGGCGAGCCCGGCGCCTGCGCCCACCTCGGAGCGGTCGCCGGAGCGGATTCTCTCGCCGGCGACATCGGGCGCTGCGGCCACCGCCTTTGCCCGGCTCGGCGAGGTGCCGCGGGAGCGGCGGACCGAGGCGGATCAGACCATCGGAGCCGGCGAGCGCACGCTTGAAGAAATCGTTCGCGACACTTTGCGGCCGCTGCTGCAGGCCTGGCTCGACGACCATCTTCCGGCAATTGTCGAGCGGCTGGTCGGCGAGGAGATCGCGCGCGTCGTCGGCGAGGCGGGGCTGCGCTGAAACCGCGGGCAACGCGGTTCGGCCGGCAGATGGTTGCGCGGCGCCGGCTCGCTTGCCGGGCTGTCGATTGCTGACCCCAAACGCCTCAGCCAGGAACGGTTCGGCGATGCTGGACAGAACCTTCGAGCCGGCCGCGGTGGAGCGGCGCTGCTACGCGCTGTGGGAAACCTCCGGCGCGTTCGCCGCCGACCCCGGCAGCGCCAAGCCCCCCTATACGATCATGATGCCGCCGCCGAACGTGACCGGCAGCCTGCATATGGGGCATGCGCTGACCTTCACCCTGCAGGATGTGCTGGTCCGCTATCAGCGCATGCGCGGGCGCGACGTGTTGTGGCAGCCCGGCACCGATCACGCCGGCATCGCCACCGAGATCGTCGTCACCAACCAGCTCGCCGAGCGGCAGATCGATAAGCGCGCGCTCGGCCGCGACAAATTCGTCGAGCGCGTCTGGGAGTGGAAGGGCGAATCCGGCGGCACGATCGTCAACCAGCTGCGCCGGCTCGGCTGCTCGCCGGATTGGACGCGCGAGCGGTTTACCATGGACCCTGCTCTGGCCGCCGCAGTCCGCCGGGTCTTCGTCCAGCTGTACCGCGAGGGGCTCGTTTACCGTGACCAGCGGCTGGTGAATTGGGACCCGGAGATGCACACGGTCATCTCCGATCTTGAGGTCGACAGCCGCGAGACCAAGGGCTTTCTGTGGCACATCCGCTATCCGATCGACGGCGAGCCGGGGCGCTTTGTCGTGGTCGCGACGACGCGGCCCGAAACCATGCTCGGCGACACCGCGGTCGCGGTGCATCCCGATGACGAGCGCTATGCCGAGCTGGTCGGGAAATCGGTGCGCCTGCCGCTCGTCGGCCGGCTGATCCCGATCATCGCCGACGAATACGCCGACCCCGAGACCGGCAGTGGTGCCGTCAAGATCACCCCGGCGCACGATTTCAACGATTTCGCGGTGGGCAAGCGGCACGATCTGACGATGATCAATATCTTCGATGCCGACGCGCGGCTCAACGATGCGGCGCCGCAGGATTATCGCGGCTTGGACCGGTTCGCGGCGCGGCAAAAAATCGTCGCCGACCTCGACCTCGCCGGCCTCCTCGATAAGGTCGAAGAGCATACCCTGATGGTGCCGCATCACGACCGCTCGGGCGTCGTCATCGAGCCGTGGCTGACCGACCAATGGTTCTGCGATGCCCGCGTGCTGGCCGAGCCGGCGATCGCCGCAGTAGAGGATGGGCAGACCCGGTTTGTGCCGCGGCAATGGGAGAACACCTTTTTCGAATGGATGCGCAACATCCAGCCCTGGTGCATCTCGCGCCAATTGTGGTGGGGCCACCAGATCCCGGCCTGGTACGGGCCTGACGGGGGGGTGTTCGTCGCCGAGACCGAGGCCGGGGCGGCGGCCGAGGCCGAAGCCAAATATGGACGCGCGGTCGATCTGCGCCGCGACGAGGACGTGCTCGACACCTGGTTTTCCTCGGCCTTGTGGCCGTTCTCGACCTTGGGGTGGCCCGAGGCGACGCGCGAGCTCGCGCGCTATTATCCGGGCGACGTGCTCGTCACCGGCTTCGATATCATCTTTTTCTGGGTAGCCCGGATGATGATGATGGGGCTGCATTTCAAGGGCGAAGTGCCGTTCCGCGCCGTCTATATCCACGCCCTGGTGCGCGACGAGCGCGGCCAGAAGATGTCGAAGTCGCGCGGCAACATCATCGACCCGCTGGAATTGATCGACCGCTACGGCGCCGACGCATTGCGTTTCACCCTGGCGGCGCTGGCCGCACCCGGCCGCGACATCAAGCTCGCCGAAGCCCGCGTCGAGGGCTATCGCAACTTTGCCACCAAGCTGTGGAACGCCGCGCGCTACGCGCAGCTGAACGGCTGCGCGCCAGTCGACGGGTTTTCGCCGGCGCGGGCGCGGCTGACCGTCAATCGCTGGATCGCCGCGGAGCTGGCCGACTGCATCGCCGCGGTCACCCTCTCGCTCGACACCTATCGTTTTGACGAGGCGGCGAACCGGCTCTATCAATTCGTGTGGGGCACTTTCTGCGACTGGTACATCGAATTTTCAAAGCCGATCCTGCAAGGCGAGGACCGTGCGGCGCGGGCCGAGACGCAGGCGATGACCGCCTGGGTGCTGGGGCAGGTCTTGCGGCTGCTGCATCCGGTCATGCCGTTCATCACCGAGGAGCTGTGGCAATATTTCGCCGGCGAGGACGCGGGCTTGCTGATCGCGGCGTCATGGCCGGAATTGTCGCCCGACATGGCCGATCGCGCCGCCGCGGCCGAGATCGAGTGGGTGGTCGCGGCGATATCGGCGATCCGTGCGGTCCGCGTCGAGGTCAATGTGCCGCCGGGATCGCGCGTGCCGTTGCTGGTCAAGGACGCCGAGCCCGCGGCGGCCGAGCGGCTCGAGCGGCACCGCGAGCATTTCATCCGCCTCGCCCGGGTCGAGCGAATCGAGCGGGTGGAGACGATTCCGACCGGATCGGTCCAGGCGATGGTCGAGGGTGCGACCCTGATCCTGCCGCTCGGCGATATCGTCGACCTCGATCGCGAGAAGGCGCGGCTCGCCAAGGAGATCGGCCGGCTCGACGCCGAGATCGCCAAGATCGGCGCCAAGCTCGGCAACCCGAATTTCGTCGCCAAGGCGAAGCCAGAGGTGGTCGAGGAGCAGCGCCTGCGCGAAGCCGAGGCGGGCCGGGACCGCGACCGGCTGCACGCCGCCTTCGACCGGCTGGCGGCGGTTTGATTTCGGGCGACGCGCGGCCTCGGAGAAACGGACGGTGCCCAATGCCTAAGGTGCCCAATGCCTAAGGTTCTTGTCGAGCGTGAGGGCACGGTGTTGCGGATCACCCTCAATCGGCCGGAGGTGCTGAACGCGGTCGACCGCGAAACCATCGCGGCGCTGGCCGCCGCCGTGGACGAGGCGGCCCGGGACAAGGCCGCGCGGGTGGTGCTGCTGGGCGGCGCGGGCACGCATTTCTGCGCCGGCGGCGATATCGGCATGTTCGGCGAGCTGATCCACCTGCCGGCCGAGGATCGGCGACAGGCGCTTTATCAGACCGTCGACGCGCTGCATCCGCTGCTGCTCGGGCTGCGCCACATGCCAAAGCCGGCGGTGGCCGCGGTTCAGGGGGCGGCGGCCGGGTTCGGGCTCAGCCTGGTGCTCGCCGCCGATTTCGCGGTCGCCGCCGAGGATGCGGTCTTCGCCTGCGGCTATATCCATCTCGGCGCCAGCCCCGATGGCGGCATGACGGCATTGTTGCCGGCGATCGTCGGGCTCAAGCGGGCGGCCGAGCTGACCTTGCTCGGCGAGCGGTTCGACGCCGGCCGCGCGCTGGCGCTCGGGCTCGTCAATCGCCTGGCTGCACCGGATCGCCTCATGGCTGAAGCCGAGGCCCTGGCCGAACGGCTCGCCGCCGGCCCGGCCGAGGCTCATGCGCGCACCAAGGCATTGCTGCAGGCGACCATCGGCGACTCCTTCGCGGCGCAGTTGCGGCGCGAGGCGGAGAGCTTTGCCGCCTGTGCCGCGGGCGAGGATTTTGTCGAAGGGGTGCGCGCCTTTCTCGACAAGCGCCGCCCGAGCTTCAGGGGCCAAGGATGAGGTGGGTCATGCGGCGGCGAGGATTGTGGCGGGCGATGCTGATCGTGCTGGCGAGTGCCGGCGGGTTGTCGGGGTGCTATTACGATCCGTACACCGGCGGCTATTACCCCTATCCGCCCTACCCGGCCCCGTATCCCTACCGCCCGGGCTATCCCTATCCCGCGCCGCCACCCGGAGCCGCGAACCCGGCGTACGGAGTGCCGCCCGCGGCGAACGGACCGGTTCAGCAAACCCCGCTGCCGCCGCCGTAGAGCTGACGCTTCCTCCTGGCCGCAGGTCGGGACCAGCGGTTCTGGAGCATGCGCGCACGATCCCGAAGGCGTGTCAGCGCG